>JAIOJS010000239.1 GCA_019911795.1 Thermoanaerobaculia bacterium
GTCCCCCTTTGAAACGGGTCTGAGAATCCGAGTATTGCGAAGCGAGATCGGCGAAGCTCTCACCGGCAAGAGCCCTCGCCCGAAGGGTTTCCAGACGACGCCCTACCTCCGCCCTGTCGGTACCCGACGCGTCGGCGGACACCCGAAGGAACAGGTTCCTGATCCGTTGTCGGCGCGGCTTCTGAAAGGCGTCGGGCTCACGGGCTATCGCTTCGTCGACCTCTTCCGGTGAAATCCTGGCCTCGTCGGCAACGTGGCGTCGTAGCGCGGCAACCCACGCCTGCTGCTCGAGCGTTTCTAGACTGAGCCGGATGGCGGATTCCTGGGCCAAACCGCTCGCCTCGCCGGCCTCCGCCAGAGTGCGGACGATGAGGAGATCCTCGACTGATCTGACCGTCGGAGCAGCCTCGACATCGTCTCGCCCTTGAAATGCCCGCCACGTCTCGTACTCTGACTGACGAACGCTCCCTCCCGAGTACGTCGCCACGATCGGATCCTCCGCCATCTGATCAGCGGCTGGTCGAGAGCACGCCGCAAGGCAGCAGATCCAGCCAAAGCCCAGGACAAGGGCCAGTCCCCTCAAGGAGGAGATGGGGAAGTCCCCTCTACAAAGAATGTTGCCTGCGGGCCTTCGACACCCGCCCTTTGCATCGCGCGGTTCAAACCGTCGGGAAGGATGCGGAAATTGCGTTCCTCCAGCCGCGACTCGACCCACTCCTTCTGCAGCTCCATTGCGTTCTGGCGCAAGTACACCTGCCGCACCTGAGCGCTCACCCCCTCAAAGGGACGACTCTCCGGCTCCCGACGATCGAGAACTTCGAAGAGCTGCAGGGTCTCACCAACTCGACGCGGGGGCGACAGTTGCCCAGCTGCCAACGGAGCCAGGAAGGCCGCAAGCCGCTGCGTTTCGAGGGTCGAGCGATCGGACAACTGGAGCCAGCCGATCGCCTCGATCTCACCACCCACCTCGCGCTGGATCGCCTCCAGTTCACTCTTGGCGTCGACAAGAGCCTCTAGACGGGCCATGACAGCCGCCACTCCGAGCCGGTCGAAGGGTACGACCAACTTCCTCAGCTCCAGGGACAGTGGCGTTCGGAAAGCCAGTTCGTGTTCCTCGAAGTAGGCGCGTAAACGCTCCGGATGGCGATCGACGATCGCCTCTCTGCTCCGCTGGTAGACAAGATCACGGGCCAATCGACGCCCTTCCGCAGCGAGCCGGCTTTGAACCGTCGGGAGGCGATCGATCCCGCTCGCACGAGCGGCGGCCGCTATGCGCTCTCGCTGCTCCAGGGTCTTGAGTAGCTGTGCGGCTGAGGGCGGCGGTACGATCGCAGCCGATGCTTTCAGCATGGACTCCACCGTGCCGACCGTCACGACTAGTTCGCCGAGGGTAAAGACCGGCACGGTCGGGTCGCCTGCTTTCATCAGCTTGTCTAGCTCTTCGTCATCCACCCTCACCAGGTCTGCGGGCGCGGGGAGCGACTCTGTCAACTGAGCCAGAGCATCTGCTCTTCGAACCGCCATCAGCTGCCGAGTAATTGCGCTGCGCACCTCGTCAAACTCGAAGGCCTTGGCGTCGATACGCCCCCCCACGATGAAGAGGTGTCCCCCCTGAGGGGTGAGCACCGGGTCGCTAGGCACGTTGGTCTCCAGAGCGAAGACGATCTCTTCGATCTCAGTGGGAAGATCCCCTCGGCTCATCGTGCCGAGGGTTCCATGCCGGTGTCGTGTCTCGGATTCCGAAAACTCCGCTACCAACCGCTCGAAACTCTCTCCTCGCAAAATCCGCGCTCGCAGCTCTGTCAGTTGCTCTAACAACTCAGCCTGGGTGCGCCCCTCGCTGCGCAGGAAGAGGTGAGCTACCGATCTGTTTTCTGAGGTCCGATAGATCTCCCGGTGCTCCTCGTAGTAGGAACGAGCCTCAGCCTCGGTGACCTCGTCGACCTCCAGAGACTGCCTCTTAGCCCACTCCTCGAGGAGAAGAGTGCGTTCGAGATCGCGCAACAAGGGTTTGAGCGAGGGGTCCTCCTCGAGGGTGCCTTCGATACGAGCCCTTTCGATATCGTCGAGCGCGATCTGCTCGATATGCTGCCGATACCAGCCTTCGGAGTCCTCGATTGGGATGGCGCGCTGACTCTGGGGTAGCTCCAGGATCGCGCTGTCCAAGTCTTCCAGGGTCACCTGCCCTCCGTCGTAGATGGCTAATAGGTCGGGCGGCAGAGTCGCGGGGTCGACCTGATCGTCGGGACCGGAGGAGTGCTGCGGCCCGCCGCAGGCGATAAGAACGCCCAACAACAGACTTGCCAACAGCGGTCGAGCCGGCGACTGGCTCACCGCGGTCGTCGGTTGTCCAGACCAAGACGGCCCGACGATCTGTTCAAGGCCACCACTCCCTTGTTTTCTCACGTGAGGTCCTTTCACCCATTCCCTCCATCCCCGTCCAACAGAAGAGCCGCGCGGGTTGTCTCGGCACTCTCAGGAAAGCGAGCCTTCAGTTCCCGAAACTGCCGCTCCGCCTCGCTCCGACGCTCAGGCCGGGTCGAGTACAGAGCGACGAGAGCGTAACGTGCTTGGAGATAGTTGGGATCCAACTCCACCGCGCGAAGAAAGCGCCTCTCAGCCGCCTCGAGGTCTCCGGAGGCGATCAAGAAGGTGCCCAGATTGTAGTGAGTCCGCGAGAAGTAGGGCTGCTCCGCGAGCGCCTTGTCGAAATGCGCCTGGGCTGCCGCTCGGTTGCCGCGCCGCGCCTCGAGGATCGCGAGATCGAGTCGGGCCGTCAAGTAGCTCGGTTCGAGTTCGAGGGTAGCAGTGAGTTGCTCGACCTGCTCCTCGATCCGGTTCTGGGTGGCAAAGACGTGGGCCAATACGTGGTGAGCCTCGGCACTAGGCTCCAACGCAATCCCCTGAAAGAGTCTCGACTCGGCCTCGATGAGATCCCCCCGATAGAAGGCCACCGCCCCAAGTTGCACCAGGAGACGCGCCGTCACCATGCCCTCGACCGAAAGCTCGACGATTCGATCGAGAGTGGCAGCGGCCTCCTCGTACTGCTCCATCTGGAGCTGCCCTATCGCCTTCATCTCCAGATAGGCCGGATCATTGGGCGCAGCCGTCAACAATTGGTCAACGAACTGCATTGCCACCAGCGGACGTTGCTGATACAGGGCCTCTTTGGCGTTGCTCATCGCGCTGATATCGATGACCCTATCTTGCGGAGCTTCACCATCAGATCGCAGCCGCTCGTCGACGACTTCCTCGACCGCCCCCCCCGTATGCAAGTAGCCGAGGGCCTGCAGTCGGGCGATCGTCTCCTCGTCGATCTCGGTCGCAGCACCGCGATCCGGAGCGGCGTGACTCCTCAGGAAGCGTTGAAGCCGCGTCTCCATCTCCTGCGCCAGTTCGGGACGCGAGCCACTGAGATCGTCGAGTTCCCGGGGATCGTTGACCAGATCGTAGAGTTCAGGTCGCGGACCATGAACGTACTTGTAGGGCGGTTCGATAAGCGCTCGCAGCTCTCCCCAGCGGTGTGAGAGTCGGGGTGAGAGTGTTTCGGCATAGAGCCCCTTCGAGGTGCGGTCAGGAGAAGCTCCCTCCATCCACGGCTTCAGGCTCTGCCCTTGCAAGCTATCAGGGAGATCGAACCCGAGCAGTTCGAGAACCGTCGGCACAATATCGACCGTCCCCACCATGTCGTTCACTACCATGCCCCCCGCTTCGAAGGCAGGGGGTCTGATGATGAGAGGCACGTGCAGGGTCGAGTCGTAGAGAAGCATCGAGTGGGTCGACTCTCGGTGCTCATCCAGTCCTTCGCCATGGTCCGCGGTGAAGATCACCAGGGTTCGTTCCAACACTCCAAGCTGCTGGAGGTGAGCGAGTAGACGTCCAAACGAGTCGTCCGCGTAGGCAATCTCTCCGTTGTATAGATCGTCGGCGAAGAGCTGATCGAACGGCGCGGGGGGTTCGTGTGGCTGGTGCGGATCGAAGTAGTGAGCCCAGGCGAAGAACGGCTCGGAGGCGTGCTCCGTCAGCCAAGGAAACAAGACGTCGTTGACCCTACCCGCCCGTCGTTCATCGAAGAACAGCTCCATTTTCGGTAAGTGCCGTTCCGTCAACAGATCCTCGAAGGGTTCAACGTCGACTTCGTCGTCAAAGAAGTCGAAGCCCTGGTCGAGCCCGAACTGGGACGTCAGCGGAAACGAACCCACCGCCGCCGCAGTTGCGTAGCCCTTCTCCGCGAGGATTTCGGCAAGGGTCACTTGACCACTCGGGAGCTTGAAGAGGCCGTTGTCGCGAACTCCGTGGCGGATGGGATAGACGCCCGTCAAGATCGTGGAGTGCGACGGGGCGGTGATCGGCACCGCCGTACGAGCCTGGGCAAACAGAACCCCTTCTGCCGCCAATCGATCGACGTTCGGAGTCACCCCCTCGTTTCCGTAGGCTCCGATTCGATCGGCCCGAGTGGTGTCGAAGGTCACCAGTAGGACGTTCCAGCGCTCCGGTTGGCGACAGCCGGTCAATCCCACCAGAATCAGGGCGCAGCATCCCAGGAACTTGAAGGGAGCAACGGTCTGATTGGAGAACGAGCGAAAGGTAGGATAGCGTGCCAAGATCCCGATTCTCCACCACCATAGAAGACAGGTCAACCGAAGGCCGAAGCCTCCCACGCTGCTCATGAGTCTCACACCACCGAACCGGCGCCCGATATCTTGTCCCCTTCCACTACTCCTGATCGTCACATCGCTTGCTCTACTAACCGGTTGCTCTCCGAGCGAAGTTTCGCCAGAACTCTCGCGGGGTCTCAACGCTCTCGACGAACAGCGATTCGAACTTGCGCGATGGCACCTCGAGCGCTACCTCGAGATCAATCCGACCTCGGATACGGCGCGGCTGGAGGCAGCCCGCGCTTGGAGTTCCGGACCGTTTCAGAGCACGACCCATGCCGATGACCACCGCCGGAACTACCTCTCCCGTCACCCCGAGGCTGTCACCGTGCGTCTCGATCGAGCGACCAGCTTCCTCGGACTCGGTCGCAACGACGAGGCCTTTCGTGAGGTCAAAGGTCTCCCATCGAGCCCTGAAGTACTGATTATTCAGGCCCTTGCACTCGAAAAGTCCGACGCGAAAGCCGCACTCGCTCGGGTGGAACTGCTACTCGACGAGAGCCCAGACAACGCCTCGGGACTCGCCCTCGGAGCTCGCCTCAATCAAGTCAGTGACCCCGAACGGGCCCTCCACCAAGCCGAGCGGGCTATCGCTCGAAACCCATTCGATCAAGTCAGTACCTACATCGTGGCCCGGCTTCGACGGGCCGCCGGTGACACCGAGGGCGCCCAAACTGCCTTTGCGGTGCACCAAGAACTCTCAGACCTAGAAGGAACCGGTAGCAAGCCGGAGCCGGCCCCCGCTGAGGCACTCGAGATCCTGGAACGCCTCGCCACCACCATCCCCACGAACTCGATCAACTACCAGCTTCGGCTCGCCGAACTCCTGGTAATCAACGGACAGCCGGCGCGCGCGCGGGCCATCCTCTCTTCACTCCCTCTCCATGAACTCTCGGCCTCGAGACAACTTCTCGTCGGCCGACTCGCGGGGACGATCGGGGAAGTTTCCCTGTCCAAGGCGGCCCTCGAGGCAGTCCTCGAGCGTTCCCTCCCCGCAACGCTCTCGGAGAGGCTCGACCTCGAGAGACTGCAACGCGCTGCCTACGCGCAGAGCGCACGGATCGCTCTCTCGGACCTCGACTCCCCCGCCGCGATGAGGGTTCTCGATCAAGGGCTCGAGATGGCTCCATTCTCGTCACCGCTCCTCGCCCTTCGAGCCGAGCTGAAGCTCCAGAGCGGTCACGCCGAGGAGGCCGAAGACACCTTCCGTCGCCTGATGGAGGTCGCACCCTGGCGCGACGTAGACCGTCTAAAGCTCGCCGACCTACTGATCGGGTCCGGAAGATTCAACGAGGTGGGAGCGCTCCTCGACCAAGCACCCGAGGCGAGTTCTGCCCTCGACCAGTACCGATTGGAGCACAGCCTGTGAGGCGACCACATTCGATGCTCCTGACTCTGACCCTCCCGTGGAGCCTCCTGTTCGCGCTCGGTGTTATGGCAACGGCGCCTGTCGCGGCCAAGGACTGGTTTCGAGAGGTATCCGCAGAGGTCGGGGTAGATTTTCGGCACCAGGATGGCCGTACCGGCGAGAACTTCTACGTCGAAACGGCGGGAAGCGGTGGCGGCTGGGTCGACTTCGACGGCGACGGCGACCTCGACCTCTATCTCGTGAACGGAGCGCCCGCCCCCGGGGACAAGCTGGTCAACACACCAAGGAATGCACTCTTCGAGAACCGAGAAGGTCGCTTCGTCGAAGTCGCAGCAGCCTGGGGGGTCGACGACACCGCTTTCGGCATGGGGTTCTGTGTGGGCGATCCCAACGGGGACGGTCGCGTCGACCTGTTCGTAACTAACTTCGGTCCAGATCGCCTCTACTCCAACCGGGGAAGCCAACCCTTCGAGGAAGTCGCCGCCGCCGCGGGAGTTGCCGGAAACCTCTGGAGTTCAGCCTGCGCCTTTGGCGACCTCGACGGAGACGGCGACCAAGACCTCTATGTCAGTCACTACGTCCAGTTCGACTACCGAACGAACCCTCGATGTGGAGACCCACGCCGCAACCTACGGTACTACTGCCGCCCCGATGATTTTCAGGGAGTTCCCGACTCGCTTTTCCTGAATCGCGGTGACGGCACCTTTTTCGAAGCGGGGGCGGAGCGCGGCCTATCAATGCAGCCCACCGAGAAGGGCTTTGGGGTGATCCTTCTCGACCTCGACCAAGACGGCGATCTGGACATTTATACCGCCAACGATGGGGCCCTCAACCGGCTGTACCAAAACGATGGCGCCGGTCATTTCCAGGATGTTGGCTTGTGGAGCGGAGCGGGTCTGAGTTCCCTAGGCACCCCGGAGGCCGGAATGGGAGTCGCGGCAGGTGATATCGACGGTGACCTCCAGATCGATCTCCTCGTGACTCATTTCGCGATGGAAACCAACACCCTGTACCGGAATCTCGGGAAGCTCCAGTTCGACGATGTCACCCAATCGAGCGGAATCGGCGCTCCCGGACTCCTTTCTGTCGGCTGGGGTGCCCAATTCCTCGACTATGACAACGACGGTGATCTCGACGTCGCAATCGCCAATGGCCACATGCAGGAGGGCGTGGAAAAGCTCGAGCCCCAGCTACGCTACCGCCAACCCAACCATCTCTTGGAGAACCGGGGCAACGGTCACTTCGTCGACATCACCAGTGCGGCGGGTTCCGCCTGGAGCCGCACCGAAGTCAGCCGCGGACTCGCCGTCGGTGACTGGAACGACGACGGACAACTCGACATCCTGATCGTCAATACCAATGCCGCCATCGATCTGCTCGAGAATCAGGTCGAGAACGGAAATCACTGGATCGGATTCGAACTGCAGGGGCCTCCCAACAATCGGCTCGGTCTAGGCGCCACCGTGATCCTCGAGAGTGGTGACCGCCGCCAGATTCGGACTGTCCAGAGCGGTGGAAGCTTTCAGTCGCAGTCCGACCTCCGCCTACACTTTGGTTTGGGCAAGAGTTCAGGCCCGGTCGACATCACGATTCTTTGGCCCGGGGGCAAGCGACAATCCTCCAGCCTTCGCGAGGTCGATCGGTACACCAAGCTGCTCTACGCGCCGGGCAGCGTCGACCAATGAGCCCGATGGCGGGAGCGCGTGGCACGCGAGCGAGCCGACTTCTTAGGGGGCAGACCACGCCGCGGTACCTCCGCTCTCGAAACCATCGCCAAAGATCACCGGACTTCCGGTCCAATCGTAGGCCCACGTCTCACGTCCCGCGATCCCCGACGAAGCCTCGAAGACCACCCAGTCCTGGTAGACCGTCAAATATAGAGGGTCCGAGGACTCTGGACCGGGCGCGATGTCCGAAACCCGGTGGGTTCCTGACGACGTCCCGTCGGATCGCCAGAGTTCTCGGCCGTGACCCTCGGTCCAAGCGGAGAAGACCATGTCCCCATTGGGTAGCGGAGTGAAGAAAAAGGGTTCCGAGGCGATGACCCCCGGAGCGATATCGCGGACGAGTCGGGTACCGCCGGGAGTCCCGTCGCTCGCCCAGAGTTCGACGCCGGAGGCGAGAGTGTTCGCCTGGAAGTAGACCGTGTTCCCGATGACCGCGCGCCAGTACTCGCCGAAGCGGAAGATACTCGACTCGCCGCCCGCACTGATGTCGGCCACCAGGGTCTCGCCCCCCGGAGTCCCGTCGGTCGTCCACAGTTCGAGGCCGGTCGCGTCCTCTCGTCCGACGTAGAGGAACTGGGACCCCAGTGAGAACCCGTAACCGAGGGAGTTGCTGGCCAGGAGTTGGGTGTTCTGTACCGTCCCGTCCGTGTTCCACAATCCCTGGTTAGGGGCCTGGGCCTGGAGGTATAGAAGACCTTGGTGATCGACAAGGTTTGCCGGGGTCGACGAAGTGGGTCCTGGATTCAGGTCGTGGACCAACCCCACCGTTAGGCCGTCGCTGCGCCAGAGTTCCTGTCCGTGGACTCCGTCGTCGGCCGTGAAGTAGATCTCCCCATTAGACACGGCCGCAGGCACGAATCGGGTAACGCCATTCGATGATCCCGGCGGGAAGCTGGAAATCTGAGTCGCTCCCGTCCCAGGGGTCGTCCAGAGCTGATCGACGTTGTCATCGTCGTCGGCCACGAAGAAGAGGTCGCCGCCGAGGACCCCGAGGGGCCTGGGCTGCCCGCTGTCGAGATCCACCACCAGGCTACTCGCGAGGAACGGTTCCTCGAGGATCCGCAACTCGGATCCAACGATGGGATCATTGGCGGTGTAAAAGAGGCGGTCGCCCGCTCGCATCAGGTCCTGGGGCGTCGAGTCGTTCGTTCCCGGCTGAAGGTCCTCGAGAACCCAAGGGATCGCGGCTACTCCATCCCATGCGAGGAGTTCTCGACCCGCCGCATCGGTGGTCGCAGTGAAGTAGATCTGCTCTTCGACCACCGTGAATTCCCTCGGTTGTGAGTGTCCGATGTTGCGATTGATATCGGCAAGGAGTGAGAAGCTGGACGTCTTGATCCGCCAGGGTTCGTCGTCGACAAAGCCATCGTCTCTCGAAAGGTACAGACCGTCGGCGCCGACCTGGAACCACTCCACGGACGAACAGTCTGTGCACGAGAACCGCAGTTGAGTGTTAGCGGCCGTCCCGTCGGTCTTCCAGACTCCTCCGGCGGCGAAGAACCAATACTCCCCGGCGAATGGCTGGAAGGCAACGTAGTTGATGAAGCTTCCGTTTCGGATGAGATCAATGTCAGGCGAGGCCAACATCTCGGTACCCGCCAAAGTTCCGTTCGTCTTCCAAAGGTCGCCGTCTACTTCGAAGAGCACCTCCGGCCAGGCGACGATCAGTCCTCGAGCATCGAGGTTGGCGATGAGCGTCGCCTCGCAGTACCCGCCACTCCTCCAGATTCCCGGCCCTCCATCGGAGTCGGCCGCGAAGAAGAGAGTGTTGTCGAGCATCACCGCATACTTGGGGTTCGAAGAGCCTGTACCGGTGACGCCGTCCATTTCACGGCAAAGGAACCCGGGGCCGGGCACCAGCCTCCACAGCTCTCGGCCGAAGGCTGGGGTCTCGGCACTGAAGAAGATCAGTTGGTCATCGTCGGCGCCGAGCGGGAGCGGTTGGCTGCTAGCCATGCCCGGCTCCACGTCGTAGATCTCGGTGCCAATCGCGGTTCCGTCGCTCACCACCAATTCCCAACCGGTGGCCGGCGTGAAGGCCGAGAAAGCAACGAGCGATCCCGCGGCGATCAGATCCTTGGCATTCGACCCCTCCTCGCCGGGCCGCAGATCGATCACCAGTTCCGGGACTCCTCCTGAGGAGAGTTTCCATAGCTCTAGTCCCGTTGCCTCCGTGGTCGCGGTAAAGAAGAGAGTGTCGCCCGCTACCGTGAGATCACGTGGATACGAGAAACCCAGAGCCCCAGGCCAGAGATCCGCGACTATCTGGGTTCCTTCGGAGGTTCCGTCGGTCGACCAGAGCTCGATGCCGAAACTCGGATCCCACGCGGAGAAGTACACGCGCCCCGCGAAGGCCGTGAGGTCGCTGGCCATCGAGTCCCGAAAGCCAGGGTAGATATCCTTCAAGAGGACCGTTCCCGGAGCCGTGCCGTCAGTGATCCAGAGCTCAGTCCCGTGAGCGATGTCTTGGGCCACGAAGACGGTGGAACCGTCCAGCGGTGTGAACTCCTCCGGATTGGATGGAGAACTCGCGGCCAAGCCGGTGAAGAGGTCACCGAGTGGGAAAACGTCGTCGGGGTCCGCTCGGAGCGCTCCCGGCCAGAGGTTGACGATGACTAATGCAAACGCGGCGGCCCGCAGTCCAGGCCAGGATGCTTCAAGGTGATTGGGACGAGTCATGGTCGATCTCCTTTGGAGTCGTTGGTGGTTTGAATAGGTCTCGAGAGATGAAGGGTGCGACAGAGCCGATTGTCCTCAGCGTTGGAATCCGCTGGATGGGTGCGCAAAGGGTCCAACAGCTCCGCCACGGCACACAGCTCCCGCATACCGGTAGCCGCCACGAGGTCGATGGCATGAAGGCGACGGGAACCGGGCACTAACGCCGGCACGGTCGAGGGTCGGCCATAGGGTCCCAACGGGGTGTAGGCCGTGATCAGGACCTCCGTGGTGGAGGTCTCGCCGACGTTGTCGATCCGCACCACAAAGCGTCGAGACGCTCCGACTCGAAGAACCGTCGGCGACACCGAACGTCCCTCCGAACTCGAATCGTTCCACGATAGACGAAGATCAGGTCCCACCTGCCGCGACCTGTTCCCTGGGGTTTTGCCCGCCCCGTCTACCGAACTTGTCTCGGTCCTCTCAGAGATAGCGGTCCTCTCAGAGACAGCGCCGATCCACAACACTCCGGCGACGAGGAGCCCCATCAACAGAAGATGAGCCGTCGGTCTGAATCGCATGCCGCCACGCTACGCAGTCCTGCGAGCTAGATCCTCACGGGAAGCTCAGGGCAGTCTCATGGATCTCTCGCCAAGGCCCCCGTCCTTGACGCAATCGTCCTAGATTGGGGACATCTCAACGCGACGCGTTCGTGCCGTGGAGTTCTCCATAGACAAGGCACCACCGGTTTCTAGCCGGAAATCGTTGCACTCGGGCACCTCCACCAACTGGTGGCATTCGCCTTGCAATTGAAAGTTCCCATGCGAAAACTAGCGCCTATGTTCGTCCTGGTTGGACTGCTGTCCGCCACCTCCTCCTTCGCCCAGACCCCCAACGAAACGACCTACGGTGAAGTGATCGAAGTTCATCTCGTCACCGTGGAAGTCGCCGTCGACTCCTACTTCAGTCGTCAACCGGTCGGGGACCTCCGGCGTGAGAACTTCTCGGTCTTCGAGGATGGTGTACCTCGAGTCATCACCCATTTCGAGCGCACCCAGGCCGGGCGTGTCGACCTGGTTCAGGGAGCGTCGGGTGAAGTTCTCCAAGCCAACTTGCAGGCTTCCAGTAGCTCTCCCACCGCGACCGCACCTCGATACGTGGCGCTCGCCTTTGACTTCGGCTCGCTCCGGCTACCGTACTTGGCCCGGACGGTGAAAGCGGCGCAAGAGTTCGTGCGCGCCGACCGTGATGAGACCGTCGAGTACTCGGTCATGGTCCTGGGACATCGCCCGGATGTCTTGCTACCGTTCACTTCCGACCGCGAGCAGGTTGCACAGGCGCTGGATTCCCTCGAGTCGATAAAGAAGGGTGAATACCTGGATTCCGGAGGCTTCTCGTTCCAAGCCCCTGAGAGGTTCATTCAGACTCTGAACTACTCAACCGCTTCGGGTGGAGGGGTCGGCCCAGGTGAGTTCCTAAGCGCCGCCGAGGGCCTGGGATGCAAGAACGTGGCTTTGAATTTTGGCGACATGTTGGCGGAGCTCTTTCAGGGCTGGCCCGGAGGTAGGGGCTCGAAGAGCCTGATTTTGTTCTACGAGGGCGAAGCCAATGGCTGCGACCGCCTGGGGGTGGAGCGTGGCGGCCTCGGTGACAAGCATGAGGTCAGCGACGCTTTCGACACCCTTTCCAGGATGGCCGCCGCAGCCGGCATCAAAGTGTATGCAACCCAGGGAACGGGCTTGAACAATCCCGCGCTCAGGGCGGCGGCGGCCCCCCGCGGCGAGAACCGAACGACGGGGTCTCCTCCAACGTCGCTGGGAGATCTCTCTCGCCAGGCCTACGTCGACTGGGTAGCCGACCGGACGGGTGGCCAGCACATCAACGTCAACGACCTCAGCCGCGGAATCGAGGTGGCGACCACGACGGCCAGAAATCACTACCTCCTGTCGTTTCAGGTCGATCGTGCGCCGGATGGGAAGACGCACTCCCTCGACATCAAGGTGGAGGGAGCGGGCAAGGCCACGGTCCGCTATCCCGGAAGCTACGACGACCTCGACGGTCGGACTCGACTCGAGGCTCAGTTGAGGACCTCGGCCAACATCCCCAAGCGAGGCGGACTGCTGCCGATGTCGGTGTCGGTCCAAACCGCCCCCTCAGATTCCGATCAGCTACCCATTCGCGCCCTGATTTCAGTCCCAGTCGAGAACCTCGGCCTGCGCTGGAGTCCGGAAGACGAGCGTCCCGAAGTCGACCTATACGTCGCCGTCTACGGAGCGAACGGCGATCTTCTGGAGGTTCAATCCGAACCCTGGTCCTTCGATCCCGCCGCGCTCGAGTCCGGAGTGGTAACCCAGGAGTACTCGATGAGCCTTCCTGCCGGTGACTACACCCTTTCGTTCGCCGCCCTCGATGTCGTGTCGGGGCGCTATGGGGTCGACTACGCCGATATTCATCCATGAGTTGAAGAAGGGCTGACCACCCGGCCCGCGCCATCAAGACTCCAAGAGTGACTAGCTCAGCCTAGCCGGTCACTTCTCCTCTACAGCACTCTGTAGAAAGTCGAGGACCGCGGTCCAGGTGGGATCTACGGGGCCCTGCGCCCGCTCGGGGTCGAGCATCGACGCCCCATGCTCCCCACCGATGGCCACAACGGTCTGGAACCCTCGGGCCTCGAAGTCCTCGAACTGGGTGCGGGCGGATTCGATCTCCATCTCCCGGTCGGGACGAGCAGCAAAGACCGGAATCTTGACCTCTTGAGCGAACAGGGTCGTCGCGCAATCGTCCATCCGAGAGCTGGCCGGGGAGAAGGCCAAGACTCCGGCGAGGTGACTCCCCTGCTCCGCCGCCAGGCGGATCGCAAGCGCGGCTGAGTAGCTGCTGCCCCAGGCAAACACAGGACTGCCGATCTCCCCCTTCTCTGCCCAGTCGAGCGCGGCAACGAGATCGGGATAGGCGTCGCAGTAGCTCAACTCGGGACCCTCGGATAGGGCCGATCGGGTTCGATTCACGCCCCCAAAACGATCGCCGCCCACCCGCTGATCGACGGTGAGAACGTTGAAGCCCGCGGCTACCAAGCGAGGAACAATCCTGACGTACTCGCCCCGAGCGTCGCCACCGGCTTGATGAAACAACAAAAGAAGAGGTGCCCCTGGATCACCCGAGTAGAGATCCGCAAAGACCTCGACGCCGTCCGCGGCTGGAAACGAGACTTCCCGAGGGGTCGCCTCGGCGGTCAGCGGTCCGCACGCAAGCGCGGCAATAACAAGTAGCTCGATAATCTTGGTGTTCACGGATGCTCCTGACGTCGACTAGAGGGTCCTGTTTCTACGTTCCGAGGTCACCGGGGTTGCGTATCGTCCCGGACCAAGGTCATAACAGCTCAAGGGGCGTAGGTTTGCATGGCCCCCCGAGGGCCGGGTCCCGTAGGCTGCGTCTCGTAAGAACGTCCCTCGACGAAGACCCAAGTGACTGAAGACGCCCGGCGGGATACCATCTGGCTATCGTGGACTCACCACCGACGCCCCCATCTGTGGCCGCCGGCTCGCTTGCTGGAAGAGAGCGCCGATCTGCGCTCCGAATTGCGAGTTTTGGCTGTGGCGGTTGTCTCCTACTCGCCATCGTCGGCGTCGCGCTCGTCGGCGGGTTTGTAATGCTTGGACTAGGAGTCTTCAGCAAGCAGGTCGCAGCCGACCTCCGAGACAATCCCGTCGTAGTCGAACACCTTGGGAAGATCGAGGACCTTGACCTCGACTTTGTGGCAACCCTGGCCGTGCCGGGTGAGAACGAATTCGTCTTCGACGCCCGGGGCACAAAGGGAGACGGAGTCCTGACGGTCACCAGCCTCACCGTCGACGATGAGAGAGAAGAGGTCGTAGCCGGAACCCTTCAGTTGGAGTCCGGCGACGAGATCGACCTTTTCCCGGGACGGCACGAGAGGCTCGAAGCTCTGCCGTAGCTTGGTCAGCCACTTTGCTAGCCTGGTCCACCACTTTGCTGCTACTGTAGTTCGCCAATGGGTCGCTTCGACTCAAAGGAGGTTTAGATGGTCCGTCGATCTATTCTTCTGACCTTTCTTGCCGGACTTCTCTCATGGGTCCCGGGAATCGCGGTCTCCGCCGCGAGCAACGCTGCAGCAACCCTGCTGATTCCCTACTTCGAAGTAGACCTCGACGACGCTGAGGGCCCCAACACCCACTTCTCCATCGGCAACGCCGGAGAGGATCCACTCGTCGCCCACGTCGTCCTGTGGACCGATTGGTCGTCACCGACGCTCGCCTTCGACGTCCTGCTCGAAGGCAACGAACTCCGCCCGATCAACCTACGGCAGCTCTTCGCCGAAGGACGACTCCCCATCTCGGGAACCCAACCAGGGTCACTGGCGGGTTTTCCCGGTTGTAAGTCGCCCCTTTCCCTGCCTCCCCTAGAGTTGCCCCAGCGAGCGATACTGCGAGCCCAGCATACGGGAGCGCCCCATCCAGAAAACGGTCTCTGTTTTGGCTCGGCGAGAGCGGAAGCAGCGCTCGCCATCGGCTTTGTCACCGTCGATATCGTGAACGATTGCTCGGATACCCTCCTCTATCCCAGCGAGGAGGACTACTTCGAGCCGAACGGAACCGGACGGGCTAGCAATGAGAATCTCCTGTGGGGCGACTACTTCCTCATCGACCCCTCCGAGTCCTCGGCCCAGGGTCTCGAAGCCATCGGACTGCGGGCCGACCCATCGCGTTCCGGCCCCGAGGCGCAGACCTTCTACGCCACCTTCTCGGCGAACGACCACCTCGTAGGACCCGAGGACTCGAGGGCGCCCGTCGGCTGCCGTTCGCGGACCCGTTTCCTCCGCGGCGGCGGTTTCGATGGTGGTACCGATCTGATCGTCTGGAGCGATTTTTCCTTCCGAGCGATCGACGGACGAGAATGTGGAACGTCAGACGCTCATTCAACCGGGATTCAAGTGGCCTGGCGCAGCGAGGCGGGCGCTACCATCAGCGACACTCGAACTCTCGTCGACGAGACAATGGTTCGAATCGAAGTCGGGATCGACCCCTGGAATCCGGGCATTCCCTTCGGATCGGCTGATGTCTCGACCGAGATCGAATTCTTCTGGTGGAATCCTCCCGGAATCGTCACCTCGCCCGTTCAGAGCCTCGTAGTACCAGTCTATCGAGCCTCGAACCTCTACAGCGTCGCGTTGCAAGCGACGACGTTGCAGGATGAATGCGACTGAAGAGCAACGCGGACTCTGACCCTTTCCCCATCTCGCGGTTCACTCGACCGTCGGGGGGCATCGCTTCCGCAGCACTCCCACGTCTCGACCGTCGCTCGACGTCCGCCCCAGCCTAGTTTCTAGCCGGATTGTTCGAGGGCAGTCGTCCGCAAGAACCTGGAGGGCCGGAAGGCGGCCCCCAAAAGAAAAAGGGCCGAGACGGCTAATGCCGATCTCGACCCTTTTCTATACCTGAAGAGGACTAGGCCGTGCGACGACGGCGCAGGCTGACGAAGGCCAGGGCGCCGAGGATCAAGCAGAGGGCCACGAAGCCCACGGTTCCAACCGTCGGAACCTCAATAACTGGAGTTCCAGAACCAACGATCACACCCTCAATAATGAAGGGAAGACCCATCGGATCAGCTCCGACGCCACCGTCAAGAAGCGCTGCAAAGGTGACACCGTTGTCTCCAATTGACTGGAGAGCGTTTCCGGTCGCCGCAGTGCCATTGATGTTGATCGGAGGTGCCCAGGGACCCGAGGCGAGGCTGCCGTCGGTCTGCCAATCGACCCAGTAGGTTCCTGGATCCAAGTGTAGAGGCGAAGCGAGCTGCACGGTATTGGCCATGACGGGGCGATCGGTCGCCACACCGGTCGTAGTCTCGGTCACACGATAGACGTTTGACCAACCAGTACTGGTCAGAACGTTGGTCGTGTTGTCACCAAAGATCACCGTGCCTCCTGGAGGCGCGGCATCGTGAATGCGGAAATTGACGGCAGTAATCGTCGACGTCGTCGACGAACCCGTCTGGTAGGCGAAGAAGGTGAAAGCATCGATGTCCCAGCCGCCCGGGTCGACAATCGTAAAGTCATCGGCAACTCGATTGCCGTTCAAGACCTGATGGCCGGCGCCTAGTGTATTCAAACCGAGGCTAACGTTTTGCAAGACGGCCTCATCGGCCCCACCGACTCCCGTTCCCGGAGAGTTCACCAACGGACCGTTGTCGTAGAGGACGGATGGACCCTGAGGAAGGTCGACTGGACCTGCCGTCGCGGGATTGCTGGTGGCAACCTCTCCCGGGTTGAAATCTTCCCGCGCCTGGTCAGCGACAGCGGGCCCTACCAGCAGCAAAGCACTCAGCGCCCCGACGATTACTCTAGCCTTCATGAAAACCTCCAGAATTCTTGATCGTAGTCCGACTCGTCCCCTGAACGGGGGTGTGCAAGGTGTACGGAGAATAGAACAGTACCGAGAAGAACCAAGCCTGTCAAGAGCCCGAACGCTTGAGCGAACGCTTGAGCGAGGCTCAGTATCTTCTCCCGCTGCATTCGCTGAAGAGGTGGGCTTCCGACCGAGAGGAGCTACGCTGCCGCCGCGATATTGGCGAGCCGCTCTGCAGGTCTTCGGAAGAGAGGAGCGGGAGAGAGCTTGACAAGTTCATCAGCTCGATCTAGTGTACTAGTTAGCTAGTGCACTAGCCCACGGAGACTTTCCCATGCTGATCAACATCAACCAAGCCAGCCATCGACCGATCTACCTACAGATCGTCGACGAGGTACGACGAGCCATCGCGGTCGGAACACTGCAAGCCGAAGACTCCCTGCCCTCGGTTCGGCAGACCGCCGTCGACTTGCGGATCAACCCCAACACCGTGCAGCAGGCCTACCGAGAGCTCGAGCGCGAAGGGATCGTTCACGTCCGCCGCGGTCGTGGCACATTTGTCACCGGTCTTCGCGATTCAGCCGACGAGCGCAAGGAGCTCGCTCGCTCGCTCGCAATCACGGCCCTACAAGAAGCCCAACGTCATGGATTCAATCTCGACGAACTTATCGACGCCCTGCGCTTGGAAGCCGCCGGCGGATCCACCAGAGAGGACCAATCATGATCTCCGAACTCCACAACCCCTTGGCCGGCGCCGCAGCGGTTTCGACCTCAGCGCTCTGCAAGCGCTACGGCACCCAGATCGCCCTAGACTGTCTCGACCTCAACGTCCCCGAGGGAGCGGTCTACATCCTGGTTGGGCCCAACGGCGCCGGCAAGACGACACTCCTCCGCACCCTGCTCGATCTGTGCAGGGCCGACAGCGGTCAGGCCCAACTGTTCGGTCTCTCCTCGACTCAGGACGGCCCGGCAGTGCGATCGCAGATCGGATACGTTCCTGATAGCCCCGATCTGAGCTTCACCGACTACAAGGTGGGCGAACTGTTGCGACACCACTCGGTGTACTTCCCGCAGTGGGATTCCGACTACGCGAAAAGGCTGACTACCTCGCTCGAAGTCAACCTCGATTCGCGCTGCTCCACCCTCTCCAAGGGCCAGGTTCGCCGGGTCCAACTCGTTCAGGCCCTCGCCCATCGCCCGGCCCTACTCCTCCTCGACGAACCCACCGATGGACTCGACCCGCTGGTTCGCGACCGCGTCATGGGATTGGTTGCCGAACACCTCGACACCTCTCCCACCACCGTCTTGATCTCCACCCACCTCGTTCACGAGGTCGAGGGCCTCGGCGATCACCTTGGGGTGCTCCGCAACGGGCGTCTGATCGCTCAGTTGGAGCGAAGCGAGTTAGACCGCCGGCTGCTGGTAGCCCGAGGCGAGGTTTCCGACGGCTGGGATCTAGCTCCCCCATTCCCCGTCCTATCCCATACCCACCGAGGGCGAGAACACGCTTGGACCCTCTGGACCGACGGACAGCCTATCGAAGACCGACTCGCGGCAACCGGCATCACGGTTCGGTCCGTCGAATCCCTCACCCTCGAGGGCGCCACTCGCGCCCTACTTGCGATGGAGACCTCCTCATGACTGAAGCAAGCTTCCCCGCCGTCGAGACTCCCACCTGGACGCCTATCTTCAAGGCCCAGCTTCGCCGTACCCTGGGCGCCCGCCGGAAGCTCGGCTGGGTCTTCCTCGCAATTATCGTCGCTCAGATCGTTGCCCTGGGTAGCCTCGGCATCGTCTTCGGGCTCCACATCTCCACCGAGGTCAGTCAGGACACCACCCAAGCGACGGTTTCTCCGTTGAGCCTGGGAAGTCTCGATGAGTTCGATATGGGGGGACGGGTCGATGAAGGACTGGCCGCCGTCTGGCTCGCTGGAGCGGCTAGCCTTCTCCTCTCCCTCCTCTGGCCGATTCGGGTCTGGGCTGGCGAGCCGGCGTCACGACGTGACTACCACTACGCCATGCCGGTTCGCCGAAGCCATCATGACCTCACCAGGGTCCTCGCGGGCGGAGTCTGGGTGGCAGTCGTCTCCATCTCCCTCGTTCTGGTCGCAGTACTCACCGCCACCCTGTTCGACCACACGAGCCTCTTTTCCCGCCTGACGCCCTGGTTCTGGCTCAACCTCTTGATCGCTCCATTGTTGGTCTACACCCTGGCCTCGATCGTCTACGTCCGGGCCAGCTCCAGGCCCTCGGCCTGGCTCTGGGGAGGGTTCTGGGCTCT
This sequence comes from Thermoanaerobaculia bacterium, assembly GCA_019911795.1. Classification (GTDB taxonomy): domain Bacteria; phylum Acidobacteriota; class Thermoanaerobaculia; order Multivoradales; family JAIOJS01; genus JAIOJS01. The sequence continues at coordinate 19,056 of JAIOJS010000239.1, forward strand.
CAGCCTAGTCGTGACGACGGGCGCTGCCGTGGCCCCTGATCTGGCCAGGACTTTCGCGCGATCGCCGGTCCTCAACCCCATCCGAACGCTCATCGGCCCTCTCTTTGGCGAGATCGCCGCCACGACCGTGACCCAGGGAGGTGATCAGATTCTCGGCTGGCTCCTCTGGAGCACAATCTTCCTCGCCGGTCTCTGGATCGCTGCCAGTACGCGTCCCAAACGGCTCTAGCCGCGACGAGGGAGAGGATCAGGCGCCGGGCCATCCTCTCCTACTCGCCCAACAGCCACGCCGAGATGGTTTCACGAGCCATCTCCCAAGCAGCACCCTCAGGCCTTAACACTGACCGTCCATTGCGGTCTACAAGGAGAAGCTATGTCCGACAAGACCCTAAGAATTCGGGAGTTGACCAAGATCTACCCCGGCCCCGTCACCGCCCTGAACGGGATCGATCTCACCATTGGACCGGGAATGTTCGGCCTCCTCGGTCCCAATGGCGCCGGTAAGACGACGCTGATGCGAATCCTCGCTGGACTGCTCGAACCGACCACGGGGTCCATCAGTCTCTTTGGCGAAGACATCGTCGCCGATCCCATGAAGGTCCGCCGTCGACTCGGCTACCTGCCTCAGGAGTTCGGCTTCTATCCCCACCTGAGCGGAAAGAAGATGTTACAGCACCTCCTACGCCTCAAGGGGGTCGAAGCCACTGGACGGAGCCTCGACCAGCTCACGGACGAACTCCTCCATCGGGTCAACCTGACCCAAGCCGCGGACAAGAAGGTCTCCACCTATTCGGGCGGCATGCGCCAGCGCCTCGGAATCGCCCAAGCGATCGCCGGCGACCCGGCACTGATCATCATCGACGAGCCCACCGCCGGTCTCGATCCGGAGGAGCGGCACCGGTTCTTCCGCCTACTCGCCGAACTCGCCGAGGACCGGATCGTATTGCTCTCTACCCACATCGTCGACGATGTCTCGGTGCTCTGCCCCCGCCTGGCCATCATCCGCAATGGCTTCCTCCTGGCAGCGACCACTCCGAGTGAAGCTCGCGCCTCGGTCGAGGGACGGATCTTCGAGGCCAGCGTTCAGCGGAGCGACTTGGCCGAGCTGTACAAGATCCATCAAGTAACCCAGAGTCTGCTGGTCGAGGGCCGCATGAGGGTCCGTATCCTGGAACGATCGGGGCACGCACCAGCCGGGTTCTCCCCGGTACAGGCCACCCTCGAGGATGCCTACTTGGTTCACGTGACCTCCGACACTCTCGACGCGCTACAGGAAGTACCTCGGGAACTGCCCCTCTATACATCGGCGAAACCAGCGTCATTCTCCGGCAGTCCCAACGCCGCACCCGTCGAGACTTCGAGAGGGGACCAATCATGAGCATCGCCCGCCTGCGGGTCATCTTTCTCGACAACCTGTTCCGAACCCTCAAACAGCCCATGCTTTGGACTCTCTTCGCGGTCACCACCTTTCTCGCCTGGGGGCTCTCGACCGGCGACACGAAGATCGGGACCGGTTCCGCCACCGTCGGTGGACACCACGCCTGGATCACGTCCGAGTTCAGCAACGCCTTCATCTTCTGCATCGTCGCTTCCAACCTCTACGCCTTTTTCATTTCGGTCTCCGCCGGGTTGGCGGTGATTCGTGACCAAGAGAGCAAGGTCGAGGAGCTGCTCCACACCACCCGTCTACGCACTAGCGAATACGTGTGGGGCAAGGCTCTCTCCATCCTTGCCGCCTTTGGCGTCGTGCTGGCTCTCAATGTGCTGGTGACGATCTTGTTCAATCACGTCGTACCCAACCCGGCGGCGGCCGATATTCGAGGACCCTTCCACGTCTTGGCCTACCTGCGTCCGGCCATGCTCTTTGCCCTCCCGACGATGGCGTTCTTCGGTGGGTTGACGTTCTATGTCGGAGCTCGTCTCCGCAAACCCGCCTTCGCCTTTCTGGCTCCCCTAGCTATCTCCTCGCTCTCGTTTACCTTCCTTTGGGAGTGGACTCCCACCTGGCTGGACCCACGGATCGACAAGCTACTGATGGTCCTCGACCCCAGCGCCTACCGCTGGCTCAATGAGACCTGGCTCAAACTCGATCGCGGCGCTGAGTTCTACAACACCGCCACCGTCGGCCTCGACGCGGTCTTCCTTGCCAATCGGTTCCTTTTCCTGGGTCTCGGGGCCCTCGGCATCGTTCTGGCTCAGCGACACATCCACGGGGTTTCCGACCGCTCCGGCCAGTCCTGGCTCACGCGGCTTCGCCAACGAGTGTGGAGGCGCAGGTCCAAGACATCCGCCGTCGCCGCTGAATCGAGCGGGACAAGCTCGACCTTCATCTCTGACCTCGCCATGCGGCAACGACCCGTCTCCTACCCACGTCAGGTCTTCCAGTTCGCCAGGGCTGAGCTGCGGTCGGTCCTCAGCTCTCCCGCCCTCTATCTCTTCTGGTTCTTCGTCATGCTGCAGTCGGTCACCAACAGCGCGCTTACGCGCGGGCCGTTTCAAACCAGAGTCTTGATGACTTCCGGTCAACATGCGGCGGGAGCCTTCAACACTCTTTCACTGCTGATCTGCTTCCTGCTGCTCTTCTTCACGGTCGATGCGCTCGAGCGCGAACGTGCGACCGGCATACTCTCGATCGTCGGATCGGCTCCCCATCCGACGAGTGCACTCATCCTCGGCAAGAACCTCGCGATGAATCTCCTCGCCGGACTCATCCTGCTGGCCTCATTCTTCGCCGGCTCGTTTGTCGTCGCTTCCGAGAGCCAGCTCACGCCCCAGATCGGCCCCTACCTGATGATCTGGGGCCTCCTCATGATCCCAACCTTTCTTCTTTGGACAGCCCTCCTGTCCGCGATCTACGCCATCACCAACAGCCGCTATCAGACTCTGGGGATGGGCCTTGGACTCATCTCCTGGACCCTGTACGAGGTCCTCAGCGGCGGTATCAGTTGGCTGGGCAACTGGATGCTGTGGAGTGGCCCCATCTGGAGCGACCTCGGAGCCCTCGAGCTCGATCGCCAGGCGATACTCCTCAATCGGCTCCTGGTCTTGGCCCTGGCGGGAGGCCTACTCGCCTTGGCCGCTCACATTTCACGCCGCCGAGACCTCGACGCCACCCAGATCATTCAGCGGCTCAACCCTCGCTTCGTCATGCTCCAGGTCAAGCGGCTCTCACCCGCCATCGCGGTCCCAGCCCTGGTGGCAATTCCGCTCTGGTTCGCCGTCGTCGGGGCCAACAACGGAGAGGCCGCGAAGTCAGACGCTCACAAATACTGGAAGCAAAACTACGCCACCTGGAAGGATGCTCCACAGCCATCGATTGCGTCGGTGGACGTCGACCTCTGGCTCGACCCCGCAGAGAGCTCCTTCCGTACCAAGGGATCGTTCGAACTACTCAATCACCACGACGAGGCGCTCGACCGCTTCGCTCTCTCGGGGGGAAGCCGCTGGCGCGATCTCTCCTGGACCCTCAATGGTCAGAAGGTCGAACCCCAAAACCGCTCCCAACTCTATGTCTTCACCGTCGACGGTGGCCTACCCCCCGGACAGAGAGTCACGGTTGGCTTCGAATTTGAAGGCAATCGCCCTGACGGCATCAGCAAGAACGGCGGGAGTACGGCGGAGTTCATTCTCCCCAGCGGCGTGGTTCTCACCAACTTCATCCCCACTTTCGTGCCCACCGTCGGCTTCAGCGAAGAGCGCGGAGTCGACGAGGACAACGCGATGGATCCACCCGACTACGCAGCGGACATCTACCAGAAGGAGTTGGCACCCGCCTTCGCCAGTGCACGCCCCTACCCTGTGAAGATTCGAATCGACACTCCCGAAGAGTTTCTTTCCAACAGCGTCGGTGTGCTCGAAAGCGAAGTGATCGAGAACGGCCGTCGCCAGAGAGTCTGGATCACCGACCACCCAGTGCGGATGTTCAACGTGGTTGCCAACCGCTGGGCTGTCCACAAGGGTGAAGAGACCGAGATCTACTACCACCCGGAGCACGACCGCAACATCGAAGCGATGTCCCGCGCCCTCGATGCCTCCCGCAAGTACTACTCGGAGTGGTTTGCCCCCTACCCCTGGAAGGAGCTAAAACTCAGTGAGTTCCCTGCCTACGCAACCTACGCCCAAGGCTTCCCCACCAACATCACCTTCTCGGAGAACATCGGTTTCCTCACCCAGGCTGACGAACGGACCAACGCCGTCCTGCTCGTCACCGCCCACGAAGCGGCTCACCAGTGGTGGGGCAACCTCTTGACTCCCGGCAAGGGTCCCGGCGGCAACATCCTCTCCGAAGGCATGGCCCACTTCTCCACCTTGATGCTCTTCGAAGAGCTCGAGGGTTCAGGACAGCGGATGGAACTCGCCAAACGCTTCGAAGAGGCCTACGGCAACCAGCGCCGCAAGGACGCCGAACGACCCCTGGTGAAGACCGATGGCAGCCAACCCGGAGATACCGTGGTCACCTACAACAAGGGCGGATTGGTCGCCTGGATGCTTCTCGAGCACCTGGGCCGGGAGCAGATGCTGGCCGGACTCCAAGAGTTCATCCAGAAATACGTCAATGGACCGGACTACCCGCTCCTGGAGGATCTCATCGCGACCCTCCGCCCCCATGCCGCGGACCCGGAGGCCTTCGACGCCCTTGTCGACCAGTGGTTCTTCGAGGTCGTGGTACCGGAGTATCGCTTCACCGAAGCTCGGTCTCGCGGAGCGCACGGCCAATGGACCACCACCGCAGTTCTCACCAATCACGGGACCGGCCGAATAGAGATCGAAGTGGCCGCTGTCGCCGGGGAACGCTTTCCAGGCGACAGAAAGAAGGATTCGGGAAAAACTTCGGAGTACCAGGATGCTCGAACCTCCATTGCGCTCGGAAGCGGCGAGAGCGGGGAGATCCGAGTTGTTTCGGACTTCGAGCCCGAAAGGCTCGTGGTAGACCCTGATGTGCGGGTCCTGATGCTGTGGCGCAAGCAGAGTGAGCTCACTCTGTAGGAGTCACCACGACCCGATGACGCGGGTCTCGTCCGAAATCGTCGAGCCGAGCCCCTCAACGCTCACCCGGTATTCGGTCTTGGAGCATCACTACAGGGAGCGCTGGGCCGTTGTATCGGGGAGCCGTGCTTCCGCGAACGAAGCGCCGCTACCGATACCCACCGGCATCCCACACCGCCGTGGTTTGCTGAGGAGCCTTAGGATCCCGTCTGAGCTAGCAGGGCGCGGCAGCGGCGTAACCACATTTCGTTGTCCGAGCGTCCCACTCGCAAGCGGCTCTCGACCTCCCTGAGATCCGCCATTGCCTGTTCCCACTCTCCCAAAGCGACCATCGCCTGAGCGAGAACGATGCGAGCCTGAAGGACGAGATGCTGATTTTCGTCATGGGTCCGTCGCAGCACCTCTAGCGCTCGCCGCGCCTGGGGTTCGGCAAGCTCAGGGAAGCCCGACTGCACCCACAACCTCGCTTCGAGATAGTCCAGCCGAGCGACGGCGCGGTGGTCCGGCGAGTAGATGAGGGCGAGCAGCTCGCGAGCTTCTTCGAAGGCCGCACCGGCGGCACCATAGGCACCACGGGCGGCCAGGATCTCGCCACGGTTGGTGTAGAAGCCGGCCGCACGGGGATGGGTGCGGGGTAGGTTCTCGATCATCCAGTCCAAGGTCTCTTTGCTGTGCCGATCTGCTTCGTCCAGCTTTCCTGACCCCAGTTCCACCAAGGACAAGTTGCCAAGGGTGCCGATCTCCGCATCCGTATTGTTCTGCGCTCGCCAGATACCCATTGCCTGCCGGCAGAAGTCCTCAGCTACCTCATAGTCGCCGATGTCCTTGTACGCGAAGCAGAGATCGTTCAGACCCTGTGCCGTGCTCGTACCTGGAGCCGCTTCCAGCTTCTGTCGGATGGCCAAACTCTCCCGGCGAAGCGCCAACATCGGCTCCAGTTCGCCCAACATACCGTGCACGTAGCTCAGCAGACTGAGGGTCGAGGCGATCTGCGCCGTTTCGCCACTCTGGGAGGGATCGCCTCGCTGCAGCTCGATGGCCTCATGGAGCAATCTCTTCACCTGCTGATGATTTCCGAGGCTGATATGGACCTCAGCAAGCCGCAGGATGGTGTCTGCGAGTTCAGCCCCACCCACCTCGGCTCGCTTCCTTGCCAGCGCGTCCTCGAGAAGGAGACGGGCGTCCTCGGCCCGACCCACCCTGTTGTACACACGACCGAGAATCTCCTCGATCTCGCTGCGGGCGGCCGACTCTTCGGATAGCTCGGTCCCAGCCCGCAGGGCGCTGCGGTCGAGGAGTTCGGCGACCGTGAGGTCCTCGCGGACCTCGGCGACCGACGCGTCGGTGAGCATCTTGACCAGAAAGTCCGAGACTTCCTGGTTCTTCTCGGCCAGGGCTCTCGAGGCCTGAGCCTCCGACTCGGCGCGGTCACGTTGTTCCCAGGCTGTACTCGTCTGCCGAACCAAACCCCCGGCGGCGAGGACAAGGAGCGCCGCCAATACGGCGAGGGCCGGATGCCGTTGCACCAGTCGTCGCGCGCGGTAGGGCCAACCGAGTCGGCGAGCCGCAACCGGGCGCCGATCGAGGAACCTCTCCAAATCGTTGGCGAAGTCATCGGCCGAACGGTAGCGGTCCTCCGGGGCGACCGCCAGGGCCTGGAGAATGATGGCGTCCAGGTCTCCGGTCAGGCGGCGACGCAACCGATCCACGGTGGTCTGGCGTTGGCTAGCGATCTCGACCGGCGAGGGCTCGGCGTCGGCCGCCATCAAGGCCAAGCTCGGAGCGGTTGGAGCCGCCTCCAGGCGACTCGGATCCAGTAGTTCCTGCACTCCGGTCTCCGGGCGCGAGTGGCGTCCACAGCAGAGCTCGAAGGCTAGGAGACCCAATTGGTAGACGTCCGAGACGGTCGTGAGTGGGCGTCCCGACAACGATTCGGGACTCGCATACTGCGGCGTCAGTAGGCGATGCTCGCCGGACATGGCCACCGCCTCCCCTGCCCCGACGAGTTCGGCGACTCCAAAGTCCAGGAGCTTGACCACGCCTTCCTCGGTTACCAGGATGTTGGCTGGTTTCAGGTCACAGTGCACAATCAGATTGCCGTGAGCGGCCTGGACCGCTCGGGCGGCAGAGATCAACAGCCGCAATCTGGCCTCTATAGGAAGACTTCTGTCATTGCAGTGGACATCGATCGGCGACCCGTCCACGAGTTCCATCGCCAAGAAGGGTCGGCCACGGGGGTCGACCCCGCCGTCCAGGAGCCGAGCAATATTGTCGTGGTTCAGGTGAGCCAGGATCTGGCGTTCCCGCTCGAAGCGCTGCACGGCACTCGCCGACAGAAACCCGGAAGGGAGGAGCTTCAGCGCTACCCGTTGCTCGAAAGCGCCGTCGGCGCGCTCGCCCAGCCACACCACCCCCATACCCCCGCGGGCGATCCGATCGATCAACCGATAGGCCCCGATCCGCTCCCCGGCCTCACCCTCGTCGTCCGGCTCCACCGTGAGCCACCGGGACGTATCCCAGCCAACCTGCGAAGTCATCGTGGTGTCGTCCAGCTGATCGTATTCGAGGAGGGTCCGAACCTCTCGAACCAACTCCGGATCGTGGCCGTGGTCAGCAAGACGGCGATCCCGTTCGTCGATCGACAGTTCCAACAACTCCGCGAAGAGGGCGTCGACCTCAGCGAGTCGATCGGGGGGTGGCAGGTTCATGGCGCTAGAAGGTCCAAGATCAGGTGTCGACGGGGGTCGCAACGGCGAGAATTCGGTGTAGCCATGCCCGGGCCCGGCGCCACTCGCGTTGCACCGTCCGAGTCGTGACACCTAGAGACTCAGCGATCTCCGTTTCGGTCATCCCGGCAAAGAAGCGGCACTCCACGACATAAGCCAGTCGACCGTCGAAGGTCTCGAGCTGACGGATGGCGTCATCGACGGCGAGAGTCAGGTCGTCGTCCCGATCCACCCCCAGCCGCTCCGGATCCAAGGTCGCAGGGCGGTGACCGTCACCGCGCTTCTGCGCGCTGTTTCGACGAGCGTTGTCGACCACCACAAAGCGCATCGCCCTCGCCATCACCGCATAGAAATGAGACCGGTTCTCCCACTCCACACCGGATTCGGAAAACAATTTCAGGTAAGCCTCGTGAACCAGAGCGACCGTGTCGAGTGTCGCCGACGGCCGGGCCCGTCGCAATTGCTGCCGAGCGAGTCGCTTCAGTTGCTGGTAGGCAATGTCCACGAGGGAATCGAAGGCCTCCTGCGATCCTGCCTCGTGGGCGTGCAGGAGCTGAGTGATCTCGCCAGGCTCCACGGCGTCGGTCATGCGGCGATTGTACGCCGCATCACCGACCCACCGTTCCCATCCCCCATGGATCCCTACTGGATGAGACCGCTCCGTCGCCAGAGAGTCGACGGAACGAGCTAGTTGTTCCAAGCCGAGGTCGTTCCCGACTCGAACCCATCCACGAAGATCCAGTTTCCCAACACAGCCTCACCGAAGACCTCGGTCTCATTGTCCACCTGACCACCCACATTGTTGTCGCCTACCCACGCCACGACCGCGCGGCCCCCAGGGCCGGTGGCGATGGCGAGCTCTTCGGCATCATAGAACTCGGGGTTTACCGAACCTCCACCCAAGTTGCTGATGCGGGTGAGAGGACCCACCCCCACGGGGTGTGTGGTTCGGATGCTGCGACCCCAAACCTCGATATCAACCTCGAGCGGACCACCTTCGTTCAAGAGAGCCGGCACTTCGACGTTGCCCAACCAGGTCACGAGGAACTGATCTCCCTGTGGTATCCAGTCGAGGGTCGGGAGAAGTCCCCGGGTCTCCGGGTCTCCCGCGTCACCCATCAATCCAAGTCGTACCGGACCGAGGAAAGGGATACCACTATCGTCCAGAGCGGTACCCCAGATGTCGTACTTGTCGGGATCGAGGCCGGCCCCGTCGAATTTCGAGTCCCAGACGACGAGGAAGCCTTGCGTTGCCTGACTGACAGCTACCCGAGGACGAAAGGCTCCGAAGTCCGGATCCAGCAGTGGTCCGGAAGCGGATAGCTGAATGGGTCCACCCCCCAGTTCGGTCAGAACCGCCCCAGGTACTGAAGTTCCGAAGATCTCGAAATGTCCGTCGGCCCAATCGAGGGCAACGTCGTCCGCCTGCCAGACTACGAAGAAGCGATCGTTTGAGCCCTGGTAGGCCACATCCGGGCTCAAGGCCCTGGCATTCGGATCCCCCGGAACGCCCATCGACGTCAGGCGCAGGGTTCCGCCGAGCGTGCCGCCGCTAGAGTCCACAGTTCGCCCGAAGATCTCTCGCTCATTGTTCGACAAACCGGCGCTCTTTCGATCGGCGCTCCAGACCACCAGCCACTCCTCTTGTTGATCGCCCCAGGCGACCGCAGGCTCTGTGGCGTCGCGGAGAGCGTCCGGTGGCATACCAGCCGCATCACTGAGCTTCACGATAGGTGCCGCGGTCCAGCCTGCGACTGCAGTCCACTGAACTTTGCGTCCATAGACCTCGCTCTGATTGTCGGGCGACCCGAAGGTTGCATCGTCGGCGTCCCAGACAACCAAGAACGAGTCGTCCAATGAGCTCCAAGCGACATCGACAGAGAAGGCACTGAAGGCGGCGTTCATGACTGGACCCACGTCGCTGACCTGGAAGACTGGGGATACCATTATTAGGTCCGTAGAATTGAAGAGGGCTGCGAAAACTTCTTCCTCACTCTGCACGAGGCCAAACGCTTCATCGTCAGCAACCCACGCCACCAGGTGAAGACCCTGGGTCTCGCTGTAGGCGATTGCGGTGCCCTTAACGCCGCGCCCGGCCACTCCATTCGGCAAGACTTGGGTTAGCCGGAGGTCGTCGGGACCGGCCGGAATCTGGGTGAACCCGGCGGTGGCGGTCATCAGAACGAAAGAGAGAACAGCGCTAGACCGGAATGAGGATCGGTAGACACGGGAGTGAGTTTGGGGTTTGTTGCTCATACAGAGTTCATCGCAAGAATGAGCGAGAGCCCGACACGAGAGTGTTCGTCTGGCTCGAGACCAAGGTTTCCGTGCCGCGAAGACCTCTTTGAGGTTTGATGCTAGGATTCGCTCACAAACTCACAGCGGGACCGGTTGTCGAAATTCCGGTCCCACCGAAAGAAGGGATTGAGAAATGGTCGCATTGAGTGGTCTTCTTGGACTGATCGCGTTGGTGGCTGCGATTCTGGTTTTGATCCACGCCTTCAAGGCGTCGACTGGCCAGGGAATACTCTGCCTCTGCCTGCCGTTCTACATCTTCTATTACGCCTTCACGAAGTTCGAACACGAACAGAAGAATCTGATTGTCGGGGCCTTGGTAGGAGCCGCTGTCTTGAACATCCTGATTAGCCTGTCCGGGGCGATGTAGCCGGGGCGATGTAGTAGACGAGTGGCACCGAGCGATCGAGCGGAGTCTTCAGGCCTTGGTTTGACCTTCTCAACTAGGGGCGGCGGGAGTGCGGACAGTCCCCTGTCGTCCCCGGATGAAGTGCTGTTCGGACCGTGGTCGATGGCGGTTTCGATCGCCATTCTGGTGGGCGCCGGCGTGCTCATCGCAACCGGTAGATCCTCCGGAGTCGGCCTCGAGCTCTGCTGGTTGCGGCGACTCACCGATCTGCCCTGTCCCGGTTGTGGACTCACTAGGGCGGTCTGTTTCCTATTCCGCGGCCACTGGATGGAGGCGTGGAAATTGCACCCCTTCTCCTACGTCTTCACTCCCTGGGCCATCGTGGCCGTGAGCACTGTCCTTTGGCCTCGCTCGTTTCGTTTGCGGGCTCGCCTTGCCCTCGACCGCCACCGTCGCGGTTTTCACCAGGCGTACTTCGCCATCATCGTCGCCTTTGTCACTTTCGGATTCCTTCGAGCTGTAGCCGTAAAACTCAACTTCCTCGTCTGGTCTTGACCCGAGAATCGGACGAGATCCCAGCCATCGAGTGAGAGCCGCGTGGCCGGTCGCACAATGTATCGAGTAGATCTCCCGACCGCGTCTTGGAGATCCTGTACGGCACGCATGGGTTGTCCGTGGGGGAGCCCAGACCGTGGTCTTTAGCTCCACCGCGTTCCTCTACGCCTTCCTCCCCGGAGTGCTCCTCGCGTACTTCTTGACGCCGAGCCGGCTGAAGAACATCTTCCTGCTTCTGACGAGCCTTTTCTTCTATGCCTGGGGCGAGAGTTGGTTCGTTCTCGTGCTTCTGGCCTCCATCGTGGTCGACTACTGTGCGGCCCTCATTATCTCAGGGGGTTTCGGTAGGGCCTGGAAGGAAGAGATTCCTCTCCTCATTCCGGGCCCGAGAAGCCGGATCCAACGCCTAGGCCTAGCGCTCTCTCTCGTCGCCAATCTAGGGATCCTGGGCTTCTTCAAATACTTCGGTTTTGGAGTCGAGAGCTTTAACGCTGCGCTGACCTCCGTCGGCTTCTCCGATTGGCGCTGGGAACCAACGTTGCAAGTCCTACTGCCCTTGGGAGTGAGCTTCTTCACCTTCCAATCGATGAGCTACACCCTCGATGTGTACCAAGGGAAGGTGCGGGCCACTCGAAACCTGATCCAGTTCGCCACCTTCGTCTCGATGTTTCCCCAACTGGTGGCGGGCCCGATTGTGCGCTACCGGGAGATCGAGGAGTCCCTTCGTCACCGCCGGGTAACCCTCGAGGACTACGCCTACGGTGTCCGACGCTTCGTGATCGGGCTATCAAAGAAGGTCCTCATCGCCAACGCCTTCGCCGGTCCCGCCGACCGGATCTTCGCGATCCCGGACTCCGAACTGACAACGGGACTCGCCTGGCTGGGAGTCGCCGCCTATACGTTCCAGATCTACTTCGACTTCTCCGGCTACTCCGACATGGCGATCGGACTGGGTCGGATGTTCGGCTTTCGCTTTCCCGAGAACTTTCGGTATCCCTACTACTCCACCTCGATCACCGAGTTCTGGAGGCGTTGGCACATCTCGCTCTCCACTTGGTTTCGTGACTACCTCTATTTTCCGTTGGGCGGCAATCGGCGCGGTCGCTATCGGACCTACCTCAACCTTTGGCTGGTCTTCCTGCTCTGTGGTCTATGGCATGGAGCGAGTTGGAATTTCGTCGTCTGGGGAGTCTTCCACGGTCTTCTCCTGGTCCTGGAACGCCGGTTTAGCGGGATCATCCCCACCCATCTTGCTTGGAGAGCCGTCCGTCATCTCTATGTCGTGATGGCCTTCATGGTCGGCTGGGTCTTCTTTCGCGCCAACACCCTGGAACAGGCCTGGAATTTCCTGGCCGCCATGACTGGATTTGCCCAGGGCTCCGGCTCGGCGTACTACCCAGCCCTCTACTTCGGCAACGAACTGGCCCTCTGGTCCGTCGTGGCCATCCTGGGATCCGGCCCCATCCTTCCCCTCTTGGGTCAGTGGCTAACGCCGGCGAGCGGAGAGGATTCACACCCAACCCGCGACAGCTTGCTCGGCGTGGCCTCGGTCGCGGTGATGGCTGGCCTTCTCGTTCTCTGCTCGATGAAGCTAGCGTCGACGACTCACAATCCCTTCATCTACTTTCGGTTCTAAACGACGTGACAACGACGGCCAAACGACGCGTGACCCGCAGTATTGACTGGCTACTGCTGGCTGTCTTCTTTACCGTGCTTTGGCTGCCGGTACTCGACAGCGTCTTCGGCCTCGACCCCGCGCCTCCAGTGATCGAGCTTCGTCGGCTCGCTCGACGTCCGGCGCCACCCACGACCGTCGAGCGGATTGAGCACTTTCCCCGAAGGTTCGAGCGCTACTACGACGACCATTTTGGCTTTCGCAAAACACTTATCCGATGGAGCAACCGGCTGCGGTTCTTCCTGCACGAGAACCCACTGGATGCCGAAGTCGTCATCGGCAAGTCGGACTGGTTATACTTCAATGCTGGAGAGGGGTTGGTCGACGACTGGAGAGCGATTCGGCCCTTCTCACCCGACGAACTCGCCGAAGAGCGACAACAGCTCGTGAACCGAAAGCATTGGCTGGAACAACGGGGTATCCACTACTTATTCGTCATCGCACCCGACAAGCACAGCATCTATCCTGAGTTTCTGCCCAGCTCTCTGCGACGAGCGGCAACCCGCGACCGAACCGACCAACTGATCGATAGTCTCGTCCACACAACCGACATCGAGGTCCTCGACCTAAGACCGGTCCTTCGCGCCGCCAAGACCGAAGTAAACGTCTACCCGTCAAACGACTCCCACTGGAACGACCGGGGTGCCTACATCGCCTACACCGAGATCCAACGCCGTATCGCCCAGTGGTATCCGACTGCTGCTCCGCTGCCCGAGGACGCTTTCGAGATCACGCTCCAGCGACGTCAAGGCGACCTGGCCAGGATGCTGAGCCTGGAGGACTCCCTCCTCGCAAGCGTCGAGTGGTGGCAACCTCGAAACATGCGAGCCCAACGGATCGATGCCGGATCCCGTCCTCCCGGCGCCGCCGATCGCAGGATGATCTTCGAGATCCCCGACCCGACCTTGCCCCGAGCGCTGATGTTCCGCGATTCCTTCGCTGAGAAGCTCCAACCCTTCCTCAACGAGCACTATCGGCACATCGCGTACTACTGGACGAATTTCAGGCCGAAGGTGGTCTTGGCCGAGCGGCCTGAGTTGGTCATCGAGGAGAGGTCCGAACGGCTCGCGGTGGCTCCGTAGGGGCATCGACGAGAAGCTCCTGGACTTCCAGGCTGAGGGGACTCTGTGGACCGACACGGAGCGTTCGGGATGCAAGAATCTCCCTCAGTCGCGGCAGCACCCCATCGCTCTTCCCCATGGCCAGATCAAGCCGAAGCCGTTGCAGCTCAGCGGCCTCGAACACCGGGGAGTTCACTTCGAGCTCGCTCTGAAGCGCAGTGTCGATTTCCTCACGCGCTCCCCCGAGATCGCCAGCCGCGAGCAGAACTTCCGAGAGGGCAGTACGGATCCCTACCGTGTCCGGATGGTCCTCGTTGTGAGCCTCCAACTGGAGGCTGAGCTGCTCTCGTAGGAGTCCCTCGGCTCGATCCAGATTCCCGCGTTCGAGGTAGACCTCAGCCAAGCCAGCCGCGCTCCGCAAAGCATCGGACTCGAGCCTCTCGATCTGTCGCTGCTCGGCTAGGGTGGACTCATACAGGGCCTCCGCTTCCTCGACCCTTCCGGTCTCGAAGTAAAGCTGAGCCAGAAAGGACTGCGTGTGCAGCCGTCCGCCCGGTGCTTCGCCAGCACTTCGAAGCGCCAGAGTCTCCCGCAGAATCTGCTCCGCTTCCGAGTACTCTCCCAGGTACATGAGCGAGATTCCGAGGTTGTTGCGGGACAGGGTGGTCATGACATGCTCACTCCCCAGAACGCGGGTGCGCTCCTCGACAACCTCCCTTTGCAACTCTTCTGCCTCCAGATATCGACCCAATTCCGAATAGGCGGCTGCTAGATTGTTCTTCAGCCCGATCGTGTCCGGGTGGCTGTCGCCCAGAGCGAGACGCTGCCCCTCGAGAGCCCTAGCAAAGGTCTCCGCTGCCTCGCCGAAACGGGCCCGGGCAAAGAGGGTCGCGGCCAACCCATTGAGAGCTCGCAGGGTGTCGGGATGGCCGGCTCCTGAGGTCTGTTCGCGGAGAGTCACCGTCTGACGATCGAGACTCTCCGCTTCGTCGAGCCGGGACTGATACCAGTAGAGATTGGCCAGGTGCCCCATGGTCTCCAGAGTCTCGGCGTGGGCTTCTCCAAGCTGTCTACGACGCCCGTCGAGGACTCGAAGCAGGGGCGCCTCGGCTTCGTCGTACTGCCCCGATCGATAAGCCAGGACCCCCTGGGCCTGGAGCACGGTGAGTGCTTCGAGACTGGAATCCTGTGCCCCGCCCCTGAGTTCCAAGGCTCGAACCAATTGGTTCGCGGCCTCCTCCCAGCGAGTCAGCGAAGTGTAGGTTCTACCCAGGACCAGACGAACCTCCGCCTCTGCGGCCGGGTGCTCGACAAGGGCATTCTCGACCTCTAGGCGAGTCGCTGCGTCGTCGAGAACCTCGGCCACTGAGAGCTCCCGGCCCTGAGCCTTCCGGGGGTCCGACGACGACAGTATCTCCTCGAGAAAGCCCGAGACCGCCGAGGCATGAATCGTCTCCTGCTGAGCCGTGCTTCGGGCTGTCTCCGCGTCGGCTCTCAAGCTACGCTCGCGCAAGAAACTAACCAGAATCAACAGGAGAATCGCCAGGCCAGCCGTCGCTTCCAGCCGATGCCGGTGCATCCACTTTCCGCATCGGTACCTCAAGGTGCTGGGTCGTGCGAGAACGGGAAGTCCATCGAGAAACCGTTGAATATCCTCGCCCAACTGTGCCGCCGAGACGTAGCGTCTCTCGGGCTCTCGGCGCGAAGCCTTTAGGCAGATAGTGTCGAGGTCCCCCACCAGTTGGCGCCAGGAGATCGGTCCCTCGATCCCCTCCGTCGGTCCCTCGACAAGGGACTTGAGGCGAGCGCTCGGCGCTGAGTGCCGCTCGTCGCTCGTAGTGGAAGTCTGTCCCGAGGAATCCCGCGAGCCGGTGAGCAACTCAGCCAGAACGATCCCGAGGGCGTAAACATCTGTGCTGGTGGTCACCGTTTCGCCGGAAGCCTGCTCCGGCGCGGCATAGGACGGGGACATAAGACGCTCTCCGGTGACCGTTCTCAATCCCTGGAGATCGTCCGTCTCATCAAGGATCTTGGCAATGCCGAAATCCAGGAGGCGCACATGTCCCTCCTGGTCCACCAGGACGTTGCTCGGCTTGAGATCACGATGAACGACGAGGTTGCGATGCAGGTAGCTCACCGCGTCGATCAACTCCAGAAAGAGTCGGAGGCGGTCCTTCAGCCCAAGAGAACCCTCCCGACAGTGGTCGACCAACGAGCGGCCCTGGACGTACTCCATCACGAAGTAGGGCCGCCCCTCCGAGGTCAATCCACCGTCGAGCAAGCGAGCAATATTGGGATGGGAGAGTCGCGCGAGGAGCTGGCGTTCACGGAGGAAGCGAGCCTGCATCGACGGCCTGAGCATATCGAGGTGGATCAGCTTCAGGGCCACCTGGTGGTCGAACTGTCCGTCCATCCGCTCGGCTAGATAGACGACTCCCATACCACCGTGCCCGATCACACGGAGGGCTCGATAGGGTCCGACCTGGACCTTGCCCCGTACCGACTCGTCGATCTCCAAGCCGGCGGATCTCGCGATACTGCCTGACAGATCTTCGAAGTAGTCGCCTTCCTTCTCGAGTGCCTCGAGTAACTCCTCGACTTCCTGCCGCAGAGTCGCGTCGCCGTCGCAGGCCGTCTCGAGATAGTCACTGCGTTCGTCCGGTGGCAACTCGAGGGCGCGATTAAAGAGCTCCTCGACCCTAGCGAACATCACTCTGAGCTTTCGGACCGACTCCGTCGGACTTGGTCATCGATCGGTACAACCAGGCCCGAGCCAGGCTCCAACGTCGCTTGATGGTCGCGGCCGACAGGCCAAGAACTTCGCCCGTCTCCTCGATGGAGAAGCCCGCAAAGCAACGACACTCGACGATTCGAGCCAGATCCGGTTCTCGCTCCTCCAGGACCACGAGGCTGTCCTCGAGGGCGAGTAGCTCGTCGCAGCGGTCTTCCGACACCAAGCGAGCCTCATCGAGGGAAAGCAGCGTCGCGCCACCTCCCCGTTTGATCCGCTGGTGCCATCGGGCATTGTCGATGAGGATGCTGCGCATGGTGGTTGCCGCCAGGCCATAGAACTGACGTCGGTCCGCGAAGCTCCCGCCTGACTGCATCGCCAGCTTCGAATAGGCCTCGTGGACCAGACTCGTCGTCCCATGACCGGCCCCTGCGGCGCTGGCGCCAGACCATCTATAGCGCTGACTTCGAGCAAGTGCCTTGAGTTCCCGATACACCAACGGAATCAGTGCGTCGAGCACTAGTCGGCGAGCGATCGGATCTGCCTCGCTCAGGTCAGCGAGAAGACTCGTAATCTCGCCGTGAGTCGAACTCTCATCTTGGGTAGTCACTGTGTTCTTGGGGCCGTCTGTCTCCAAAGCATGCTAGCAGAAGCCTCCGTCCTCCACGGGAAAAACTTCCGTAGCGAGCTGCTAGGGATAGGCCCCCAGTCGGGGCATGCCGGTAATCCGAACTGCGGTTCTGAGACGTCAGAATCGACTCATCCCTGAACCACACCTTCGTCGATATTCACGGCACGCCGGCTTAAGGGGGATATGCCACAGACTCGAGAAAACTATCAGAGGATTGTTCTGAATCCATTTCTCCGAAGTGACCGCCAGCACCTGACGGGCGAGTCCACCACACGAGCTTCCCTTCGAAGGTATGAACGCCGCTCGTGGACATGTAGTCCAGTCATTCCTAGGAGCGTGCCTGGAACGCGAGACCAGTTCTTCGATCTCTTCATCTCCACCAGAGGAAAAGTCTCGCCAAGACTGTTCAGGCAGAGGGCGGCGTCAAGGCGCTGAGACCGCCGGAGGTATCGGATCGGCTGGGACGCCAGCGCTGCTTCTCGACGTAGCCTCTAAAAAAGCTGAGGATCAGATCGCTGCGGCAAGAGGCTCCCAACTTCCGGTAAAGGCGTCGAGTGTATGTATGGACGGTATGTGGGCTGATCTCGAGCCGACGAGCGATGGCGTACTCCTTGACGCCCTCAAAAATGCACAGGACGATCTCCCTCTCTCTCGGGGACAGCCGAAAGTCCTTCGCCAGTTTGAGCCAAGTTCGTTGAGGGAGAAATGGAGGAATGTCGGGGTCAGCCTTCTCGCGTTGTTCAACGGGCATAGTAGATCCTTCTCTCGGGAGTTGAAGTTCGCATGCGCCTGGAAAACGCTGATCCGAATCCAACCCAATTAAATCGTTCGATGAGAGTGCGGGTACCTGCTGGAGAGAACCGTTCGCTCCTCGGCGAGTCGAGCTACTCATCGGACTCGATGTGACCACAGAAATTTCATCGTATTGCCCGGCGGAGTCATTTAATATTCATCGTAGCGTATTTATAAGACCTATAGTGCCTTAATAGATTATCTAAGTACCATCAATATACCAGCTCGCTCAAACAGGGTCAAGGTGGCCAGAGAAAGGAAGGGGACTGAGCCCCTTTCCTCCCTCGGCCACCAAAATAGCCTCGTGGCTCGAGCCTCGAGGGTTCCCCTCACCACTCTTTCATCGACCGGGAGGAAGCAGCTCTTCTAGGGTGACCAGCATTCTTTGGGCGACCAGCATTCTGCGGCTCTAGGCAACACCGAGCACCGGAATCCGATTCTCTTGAATCCAAGCTTCGTCTCTCGCCCGACCGTTGATCTCGAAGACGGTGGCGATCGACGACCCTCCGTAGCCGACACCGATTAGCAGCATGAGGATCAGGAGGGGGATTGCATAAGTGTCAGCATTGAGCTCTTGGAGCGCACCGAACCTCAGAGTCTGACCGGGCAGAGTGACCAGAATATCGCGAGCCAGCCCCGCCGCGTTGCGATCTCCCTCGGGGAGCATCCCGTACTGAACGACGATCATGATGAGATGAGTGAGACCCCAGAGGGAGAGGGATATCTCGCCGGCCCACGCACGAGCCTTGGGGGTCGACGTGGCGAGTGCCCACAGTATGAGGGCCCCCCGGGTTGGTCCGAGAACGAGCTGGCTGAGCCAGATCCAACCTGCGAATCCCTTCTTTCCGGCTCCGCACTCGAGGAACGGAGTACCGGGTGAGACTACCCATGGCATCGTCGCGAGGGTCGTCACGAATCGTGCGATGACCGCCATCTGCGGCACACCCGGCACCTGCACTCCTGCGGCGCTGCCATCCGCAGTCAGAGTGTCTAGAACCAACCGGACCGGAGTCACGGCGAACATGTAGACGGTGAGGAACAGGTCCTTGAAGAACGCAGCTGCGCCACCGACCAATTCCGTCGCGGTCGTCGTCGTCTTGACTCCCGACTGTTCGGCGATCCAATCCGCCGTGAACTGAGACTTGAACTTGTCGAGGTCCGCCTGGCTTGGGAACGGCACCTTATCGAAGAGAATGATAAAGCCGAGGTTGACTGGAATCGCGAGAATGTAGGCGAAGAGGTCGATCGGCCGGAAACCCAAGCTCTTGTTCGTTATCGCTTTGTAGATCTGCGACACGATAGGAATCTCCCAAACCTCGTTGAGAAGCGCCTTGAAGCCCTCGATCACGTCGACGATCAGATCAAAAACCGTGAGCACGACTCCCTTGGCCGCATCGAGAGCGAAGAGCGCTCCCGCCTCGACGGCCTTCAGAGACCCACTCAGTATCAGCTGGACGGCGCGATCCGGTTGCTCGCCGACGTTGGTGAAGTAGCCGACGGCCTCATCGAAGGCCTGCTTCCCATCACCAAACTGAAAGTTGTTGCCAAGATCAATCAACTCGTTGACCAGCGAGTCGATCGACCCCTGAACACCGGAATCGCGGAGATTGTCCTGGAACGATGTCTTGACCTTGGTACCCTTGTAGTTGTCCTTGAAAGCGTTGAGCAAGATGTTGTGATCGCCGGCGTGGGTGATCCGCTTGTCGCCATCACCGTATTGACCAGCGAACTGACCGAGCGTAGGTTCACCATCAATCTGAGCGATGAAGTCATCGAGGCCCTTCTTGACCTCTCCCTTCAGGGCGTCGATACCGGCCGCGACCTGATCGCGGACCTTCTCCACCGCGATGACGGTAAAGTCCAGGGTGGCATTGACCGAGTGCCGGATGCCCTCCGCCGTCCGCTGAATCGCCGGCCAATCGAAGAGCAGGGCAAGCCACTGGTAGAGTTTCTCGAAGGCGACCTTCAGCCAGTTCCAGACTCCCTCGACAAAATCGAAGGCCTGTTGGGCAAACTCGATCACCGCCTCGAAGACTTTGGTGCCGATGTAGAAGAAGACCGAAACAATCCCGTTGGCGATCTTTGTCACGATCTTGGTTAGGCCATCCCAGATCCAGGTCGCGCCATTCTTGATCGCATTCCAGGCGTCGCCCCAGTCGATCCCGAGGAATCCCTCGACCGATGCCATTTCGATACGGCGATCTGACAGCCACGAATCGGCCTCGGCTAGGGAAAGACCCCGGTACTGCGGGAACCCGGAGGAGAAGTCGATCTCCCAGGCTTCCTCTTCCAGGCGGGCAACGTCGAGTCGACGTCGGAAACCGAACTTTCTCGGATCTCTCGAGAACGCCTTGAAGGCGACCGCACTGGCCGGCTCCTCGGCCTGGGCGATCTTCATCGATTGGCGCGAGATCTGCGCCAGACTCTCGGCGTACTCCTTCGAGCGGTACTGGGCGGGGAGCAACGGCTGCCCCGAAGCATCCTTGGCGTCCAGAATCTTCTGCGCGTCGAGCTTGCCCAGGCGCTCCTGCAGCTCGGCATTGGGCTCGACCTGCAGCGGCATTCCTGAGAACGTAAAGGGGGTCTCGATGAACAGCGTCGCACCGGCGAGTCCATTCGCCTGCTGCAGAATGGTGACCCGTCCCGTCTCGTCGGTCTCGATATCGGCCGTCTCCAGGGCACTGACTCGATAGGCCACTCCGTTGATGAAGAGGGTGGTCAAGAAGGAGGCACTGATCGATACCCTTGCCCGCGGAACGGCCAGGCCGTTCTCGTCCAGTACCGTGATCTCAGCCGAGTGGGTCGGAATCCTGACCACCTCGTCAGAGGTCTCGGCAATCTGGACAATCTCTGAGAACCACTGTGTCGTGTCCGGCGCTTGCCAGAATCGACGCAGCAAACCCTCCCGGGTCACTGTGTAGACCTCCGAGTAATGGCTGCTGTTTCGGCCGACCGTGAAGATCGCGTTCCCAATCTCTTCGCCCAGCTGCAGCAACGGGTCCCAACCCAAGACCTTTCCCCGTTCGTCCGTCTGCTGATAGGTGTGGTGGAGCGTGCCGTCCTCGGAGATCGCGAAGACCTCCAGCACACCATCGAACCGGAGGCCGGCAAAGACACGGACCAGAGGTGCGGCTTGAGTCGAGTCGACATAGATCCAGTCCTCGAACTGGATACCTGACCCCGTCGAGTACTTGCGCTGCCTCTTGAGAAGAAGTCGTCCCGATCCCTTCTCTACTGCGAAAGCGTTGAGGAGGCCATCACCATCGGTCACTACACAAAGACCAACGGCACGCTTGTCTCCCAGCTTCTTCAGGTTCGAGAAGCGGAAACTATCCTCGGCAAACAGCACCTCGTTCTCAAGGCCGATGGCGAAGATCGCCGACTGAACCGGGTTGTTGGCGGTCACGGCGATGTCCAAGACCTTGGCGTCCTGACCGTCGGGCCCCTTGACCGGCGCCCAGTCTGGGCCACCCCACTTGCGCGCACTCCCCGGTTCCAGGAAGTTGTTGGCCAAGCGACCGTCATCGAGGATGACATTGGCGTAGATGTTCCCTGTGGTACCACGTACTCCCAAAAAGCGGCGGATCTTGTGGCTAGCGCTGACCGGTTGGCAGACCTTCTGGGAATAGATCCCGGTCCCGGGTTGGAAGGACGACAGGGTCAGCTCCCCTTTGCCGTTGAGACCGAGAATCGAGGGACGGTCAACCCGACCCGTGGATTCGTCGAAGAGGAACAGCTCCCTGGCTTGAATCGAGAGATCCGTCGCCTCGTACGGAGCATGTTCACCGGTGGTCGGGCTGAGGCGAAAGACCTCGTCGCCGGTGCCGACGGTGAAGAGGTCGAGGCTCCCTTGCGAGTTCTCGTAAGTCGTGATCCCGGTGCCGGCGGACAACGGTCGTTGCACCCGGTAGGTCTCCATGAAGCGCGTGCTGGTGCGCAGCGCGATCTGGTCACGAGGCGAAAGGGCTCGGGCGGCATTCAGGTACATAGCGAAACCTCCTTGGAATAGGGATGGGTCGGTTCGGTGGTAGAAGACAGCTGTCGCTCAACCGACTGGGACTTCGCCCAAGCCCGAGCGGCCTGCAGGACTGGAGACCGCCAACGTGGGCGACCGTGGACGTTGTTGCAGAGCGGTCGGCCAAGGGCTCGGACGACGTCATCGTCGTCCCGGGCCCAAGACTGGGAACGCAGAGAATCTCTGAAGGCGGCCAGGTCCTCCGCGCCGGCTCGTACTGCATGGTCGATTGCAAGAAGCAGCTCGATCGGATGGGCGTAGTAGGGGGAGAGGCGCAGCAGAGGCGCCAAGGCGAAGCCGGACTGAAGCACGGCATGACACAGGCTCTCGACTAGGTTGCGATATAGCCAGTGGCCGCGAAGACCCATGGTGCACAACAGCGCCGCAACGTTTGCGTTGACGGTAAGGTCGATCGGGTTCTCTCCCCCCGAGCGACCGAGCCAAGTCCGCACCAAGCCCGGTCGTCGCGGTGATGCCTCGCCCTCTACTACCCAGCGCTGCACGTTCGCATCGATAATCGGTACCAGCACTCGATTGGCCTCAGCCTGACTTCGGCGCCCGGCCGACAACAGAAGACTCCAAGCCAGAGCCGTATCGTCGGCATCCGGCTCGAGTTCGATAGGGAGCCGTCGGGTGGATCCAGTTCGCGGATAGAAGCGGAACTGACCGGAACCCGGCTCGGATTCGCAGCTCTCGACGAAGCAGCAGGCACGCGAAACTGCCGCCAGAACGTCATGATCCTCGGTCGAATCTCGATTCTGGAGCAGGAGCAACCCTACCCAGGCGGTAACGAAGCAGGTTTCGTCGACGATCGACTCGAGGCCGCGCTCCACCGTCGATGGGAAGGCTCCGGAGGAGCTCTGTTGGTCCAGTATCATCCCC
>JAIOJS010000240.1 GCA_019911795.1 Thermoanaerobaculia bacterium
CGTCGCGTTGTTGAACAGGTACTTGCGGATCGCGTAGATTGTCTCCGGGCCGCTAAAGAGATCGATCGATCCATCGCTGTGACCGTAGACATTCTCGATAAAGAAGGGCAGAGACGTTGTGTGGTCCATGTGGGAATGCGACAACACGATGGAGTGGATCTGTCGCTGCTCCTCGATCGCGAGGGCTTGAGACAACGAACCAGCATCGAGAGCGATGCGGTCGTTGATGATGAGGCACGTCATCCGGCAGTTTAGACTTTCTCCTCCGTAGCCTCCGAGTACGCGTACCTTCATGGGTGCCTCGATTCTATTCCCGCTGCAGCTGCTCGGACAAGCTCTCGAGGAGCGCCTCACCGTGCGCCAGGTCAAATTCGCCCCGCAGGTAGATCCGTCGAAACGCAGCCGCCACATCGGGGCAGAACTGAGAACCCGAGCAACGCTCGATCTCCGCGGCCGCCTGATCCGCGGATAGGCCCTGGCGATAGGGTCGGTCGGTCGTCATGGCGTCGTAGGTGTCGGCAACGCCAATGATCCGTGGCGTGCGTTGCAATGCGTCTCCGGACAGACCATCGGGGTAGCCACCGCCGTCCATTCGCTCGTGATGACTCCTAACTCCAGGCAATAGATGGCGCAAACTACGAATATTGGAAACGATCTCGGCCCCGTCGGCCGCATGCCGCTGCATTACTCGGAACTCCTCGTCATCGAGTCGTCCCGGTTTTCCGAGAATACGATCCGGTACCCCGATCTTCCCCACGTCGTGGAGCGTCGCCGCCAAACGCACACTCTCGAGTTCATCCCGTTCGAGACCTATCTCCATGCCGAGGAGCACCGAGTAGGCGACGACGCGATGCACGTGGCCTCCGGTGTAGGGATCACGCTTTTCGATCGCCTCTGCGAGGGCCGTGACCGTGTCGAGGAACAGATCCTTCTGCTGCGCGTAGAGGCGTGCATTGGCCAGGGCGTGAGCCAGGGGCCCCGCGAACAGCCTCATCCTCCGCAAGTCGTCCTCGGCGAAGCCATCCCGGTCCGTGGGATTGAGAAGCTGCAAGACACCCACAACTTTCCCACGGGCGATCAACGGTACGGTAAGGATCGAGCGGGTCTCGAATCCTTCTCGCGGCTCTCCCGTCCACCGAGGATCCGCCTTCACATCATGGACAATCTCCGCCACCCCTGACGAAGCAACACTCCCCACGATCCCTTGGTCCAAGGGAATCCTCAACGCCTCGAGCTCTACCGCCCCCTTCCCGCGAACGAGGCGGAAGAAGAGTTCCCGGTGCTCCTCGTCGACCTCCCAGATGGAACTCGACTCGGCGTGACAGAACTCCTCGGCCTTCTCGAGTGCAAGGGTCAGGACCTGGTGAAGATCGAGTGTGCCTGCGAGTTCCAGGCCGATCTCGAGGAGCGTCTCGTACTCGTCGACCTTCTGCTCCGACGTCAACTGCTTCGACATTGCTGTGTGCCAGTGTAGCACTCCCCGCAGTCTACGAGCCGGTCGAGCGAACGCTCGACCGGGCCGTAGATTCGGTAGGTGCCGAGGATGCGACGGATCCGAGGACTCGAACTGAGACGAAGTCGGTCGACGGCCACTCCTTCGCCCGGCGCCCTAGAAGCGGTTGCCGATCCAGAAGGAGGTCTCCAAGCCGTCCTCGAGTCCACGGTCAAAGTCCCAACGTCGAGCGAAGTCCCAGTGAAGGTCAACGCCGAGGAACCGAGTGGTGAGTCCCCAACCGTACGAGGAAACTGCGTCGCCGAGCCTATTGTTCTCGTTGTCCCAAAAATCGAAATCCTGCCCAGCATAGTCGTACCAGGCACCTCCGACATCGAGGAAGATGCGCCCCCGGATACCATTGAAGCGAAGGAACGGGAGCCACAGCGCGTCGATGAGTGGAAACCGCAGTTCGAGGTTGGCATAGAAGGCACGGTCGCCGACCAGGGACCGGGTATCGAAGCCGCGCAGGGTATCCAGTCCACCAAAGGCATAGATAGTGGGAAAGTTCCCAAAGCTGGAATACCCAACAAAGCG
>JAIOJS010000241.1 GCA_019911795.1 Thermoanaerobaculia bacterium
CCTTATTACCGGCGGCGGTGGTCAGGTTGGAGGTCGGCAGGGCGGTGGGACGGGAGGTGACGGCCAGGGCGGAGGGAATGGAGGCGTCGGGTCCGGTCACATCGGGGATGTTCAGAAGGGCCTCAACCAACAACAGGGCCCGCGCTTTGGTATCAAGTGGCTTGGGCGTCCCTTCCGTCAGGGGCTCCAGCCGGGAAGTGCACCGAACCAGCCCAATGGACTACCGCCCTCGAGCTTGACGACTCGGCCGGCAGGAGAGCCGATCGGTGGGCAGAAGCCACTAGGAAGGAACTAGGATGGCTGGGGCCTTTGCGGTGGAGGTAGCGATACTGCGGTTGCCCCATGCCGAAGGTCTAGACCTACCGGAAGCGGCCAGCCCGGAGAGCGCGGGCGTGGATCTCCGGGCGGCCGTCTCGACGTCGATCTGCATCGAACCGCTCGAACGTCATCTGGTCCCTACCGGGCTGTGTTTCGAGATACCGGTGGGGTGGGAGGTTCAGATCCGGCCGCGCAGCGGACTCGCCCTGCGCCATGGCGTAACGGTACTGAACAGCCCTGGGACGATAGACAGCGACTATCGCGGTGAGGTGGGGGTGTTACTGATCAATCTGGGAAGCGAGCCCTACACTGTGGTTCGGGGTCATCGTATCGCCCAGGCCATTCTCGCCCCGACCCACACGTCGACCTGGGTCGAGACAGACCAACTCACCGGAACCTCCCGCGGCGACGGTGGTTTCGGATCGACGGGAGTCGACTAGTGTTCCGCTCCGGAATTCCGGAGCAGGACACTAGGGCCGAGAGGACGACTTTGCGGAGATCGTCCACAGAGTCCGGCGCTTCGGCAGTCACAGAGGGACTTGGAGGATGAGAATTCCCTCACCGTCGCGCCCCCAAAACGGCACCGATTCGTCACCACGACTGAGGCACTCCACAGTATTGTCCCTGTGGTAGCATCGAACCCAGTACAACGCTGGTTTTCTATCGAGGATTTCAAATTGGATTTTTTCGGACAACGGCAGGCCGCCTTGGGCAGTCTGGCGAACAGTGTGATCTGGGGCCGTTGCGCAACTGGACGTTCTCCGGCGATCGGATCCAGTGCACTCTGGAACGAGGTTCTCGGGGACGAGGTTTTCGGTGAGCCGGAATCGCCCCAAACCGTAGTACGATTGCCAGCGAGTTCCCCTCAGCTGGCCTAATTTCCATGGCCCCAACAACCGTTGCCTTGCAACAACCGATACCTTGATCTAGACGCAAGAAGGAGCAACCCATGAGAATCACTCTCAAAGCGACTCTCGGAATCTGCCTACTCGTCGGTGGGCTCATCGCGCCCTCCCTGATGGCACAAGAAACGACCGCCTCCATCCGAGGAGTTGTCGTGGACATTTCGGACGCGCCCGTCGCCAACGCAAAGGTCGAACTGCTCGACCAGCGGACCGGCAACCTACGAACGTACTCCACGAATGCCGAAGGCGTTTTTCTGGCGACGCGCCTGTCGCCGGGTGGCCCTTACACCGTCATCGTGAACGATCTTGCAACCGTGTCGATCGAGAGCATCTCGGTGGCTGATACCTACAATCTCAAGATCAATCTGGATGCCATCACCGACGTCGTTACCGTCACCGCCTCTCGCGACTTCGTCGAAGTGGCGACGGGCCCGGCCGCCACTTTTTCCAGTTTCGAGGTGGAAACCGCGGTCGCCTTCAACCGGGACATCGTCGATATCTACGGCATCGATCCTCGGATCAACGTCGACAACGAGGACGATGGCTTTGCCATCAACTGCGCCGGTAAGCACCCTCGATTCAATAGCGTGACGTTGGACGGCGTGAGCCAGGGCGACCGCTTCGGTTTGAACGAGAACGGCTACTCGACTGCGGTCGGCATGCCTTTTCCCTACGACGCCATCGGCCAGCTGGCCGTCGAACTGGCACCGGCGGACGTTACCTACGGCGGATTCTCGGCTTGCACCATCAACGCCGTGACCAAGTCTGGTACCAACGAGTGGCGCGGTAACGTGTTCTGGGACCACACCGACGACGGTCTTCGCGGAGATTCTCTGGGCGGCAGCTCGAACGACTTCAGTACTCCGCCGTTTGATGCTGATAAGTATGGCTTCACCTTCGGTGGTCGTATCCTCCAGGACAAGCTCCACTTCTTTTCGGCTCTCGAGTCCAACGAGTCGCCGCGCTTCCTCGCTCGAGGCCCGGCTGGGTCAGGCATCGGCGAAGAGCGCGAGTGGCTCAGCCAAGCGGATCACGATCGAATCGTCGCCATCGCTAACGATGTCTACGGCTACGATCCCGGCGGTGACCCGCGAGACGGCGCCCAAGAGCAGGACAAGTACATGGTGCGTTTCGATTGGGGAATCAACCCCAGCCACAACGCGGCGTTGATCTACAACTACTACGATGGCTTCCAGGATCGTGACTCGGACGGCGATTCCAACGAGTTTGAGTTCGCGAACCACTTTTACGTCAAAGGCGCCAAGTCCGAGACCATCACGGCCAAGCTTTCCTCGCAGTGGGGCAACAGCCTTTCCAGCGAGTTCTTCTTGAGCCAGAACTCGATGGACGACTCTCAGGTCACGGTGGGTCCCGGAGGCTTCGGCGACTTCCAGATCAACATCAATCGGGACGTTGTCTACCTGGGAGCAGATGACTCACGTCAGGCGAACTCCCTGAATACAGACACTGACTACGCCAAGCTCTCGGGGCAGCTCCTGGTAGGACGTAGCGTCTTTACCGCAGGCTATGAACTCGAGAAAACCGACATCTTCAACATCTTCGTGCAACACTCCCGCGGCGGTGAGTACGACTTCTTTGACGACTCGGGTAACAATCCCGCGTACTGCGCCGGACTCACCGCTCAGGGCCGATTCGAAGATTCGAGCTGCGCACTGTCGGGCATCGATCGCTTCGAGCTCGGACGTCCTAGCCGTATCTACTACGGGAGTGGTGGCGGAAGCAACGATCCCAACGACGCGGCGGCGCAGTTTGCCAACAGCTTGCACTCCGTCTACGTTCAGGATGAGTTGTTCCTCGACGATCACAATCTGACCATCGTGGCGGGTCTACGCTACGAGTTCTTTACCAGTAGCGATCAGCCAAACTTCAATGCGAGGTTTGCGGAAGAAAACAACGGACTCCGCAACGACTCGGGGCTCGACGGCCTTTCGCTACTGATGCCTCGCCTTGGCGTCACTTGGCTGCCGATGGCTCGCCTCTCTGTGCGCGGCAGCGTCGGCCGATACTCGGGCGGTAACCCCAACGTTTGGCTTTCCAATGCCTGGAGCAACGACGGCCTGACCAATGTCCAGCTTCAGCTCGGGAACTTTGGGGGCAGTGGTTCGGTGTTGGACGGCAGCATCCCGTTGACCGGGAACCGTCCCGGATTTGACGTACCCCAGGAACTCTTCGACCAGGTCGCTGCCGTCACTCCGGCCAATGCCAGTAACAGTTTCCTGGCGTTGATCGACCCGGACTACAAGCAGCCTTCCGAATGGAAGTACTCCTTGGGCGCAACCTACCGCTTCGGAAGCGGCTACCAGGTCGATTTCGACTATCTCCACACGGAGCTTCTGGACTCTGCCTACTACGTTGACGTGTCCCAGGACATCGTCGGAACGACGCGGGCCGGAGGACCGATCTATGACTACGTGAGAGGTCGGGACAATTTCATGCTGACCAACTCGTCCTTCGACGCCGCGTCTGACATCCTTTCGCTCCTGGTGATGAAGACCTGGGACTGGGGCCTCGATATGTCGATCGGCTATTCCCACACTGACGGCGAGGACATCAGTCCGATGACTTCTTCGACCGCGGGCTCGAACTTCGACAGTACGGCCCTGATCGATATCAACAACCCCCGCCCCGCGACGTCCAACTACGTGGTGCCGGAGCGCTTCACGCTGCGGGCTAGCCTGGGTCGGGACTTCTTCGGCGACAACGAGACGCGCTTTACGATCTACGCCTACACTTCGGCGGGGCAGCCCCAGAGTTTCGCCATGAACGGCGGCGACCTCGAGGGCGACGGCTTCTTTGGTCGTCACCTGCTCTATGTGCCCACCGGAACGTCGGACACCAACGTCGTCTTCGCAGATAGTTTCCAGACGCAGGAGTTCTTCGCCTGGGTCGAACGCGAAGGGCTCGATTCGGGCTTCGTCTCGCGGAACGCCCGGCATGCTCGCTGGACGAGTCGACTCGACTTTGGCGTTCGCCAAGAGTTCCCGGTTGGCTTCGGACTGCGAGGCAACTTCTTCATCAAGATGTACAACTTGTTGAACTTCATCGACGACGACTGGGGCAAGGTGTACGACGCTCCGTTCTTCGTACCGGAGGTTGTCGCTACTGACGTCAACGCCGAGGGGCAGTACGTCTTCACCGACTTCGAAGAGCCGGACCTGAGCGAGCTGATCGAGAGTCGGTCGCTCTGGGAGGCTCGCTGGGGAGTTGAACTGACCTTCTAAGTTCGACCTTTCTAGTCCGACTTTCGGGTCGGTTCCGGTCCGATTGGGCCGGGAGGTAGGAATCAAAGGGCCGCGCCTTGGGCGCGGTCCTTTTTCTATTCAGGGAGGACTTAGTGATCCTGTCCGGCGCCGTGTAGTAAGAGAGCTTCTAAGAGTCGGCCGGAACTTCAGCAGCGTTGCCTGAACGGCAATCGGGTCGAGACCGACGCAGTGGTCGCGATGCGAGCGACCCCTAGCGCCCTT
Source organism: Thermoanaerobaculia bacterium (assembly GCA_019911795.1). Taxonomy (GTDB): domain Bacteria; phylum Acidobacteriota; class Thermoanaerobaculia; order Multivoradales; family JAIOJS01; genus JAIOJS01. The sequence goes on from JAIOJS010000241.1 coordinate 4,709, forward strand.
GGGAGCCCGATGCTCGCCAGAGCTGTCGACCGACCGGGCCCAATTCCCAAGGGGCGGGAACGCCAGCCTCGCCTCTGTTCGTTCCCCCGTTGAGCCCAGGCGACAACGCTTCGACGCAGCCCGGCCCCGTGGAACCTAGCTGGTGATGTCGGCGTGCTCCGGGTAGTGGGCTCGGCTGCCGACCAGCCCGGCCTTCAGCTCGGTTTGGCGGCGATCGCCTGCATCGTCTCCCGCAGGATGTCCTTCAGCTCGAGCGTCAGCTCAGCCAGGTCCCGCACGCGTTCGTCGAGATTGTCGATGGTCGGAGCCGAATGAGCCCGGACGCTGCGACTGCGGATCTTGTAGCTGAGACGGTCGTCGACGATATCGAGGCGTTCATAGGCCTCCTTGAAGCGTTTTGGGTCCATAGGCCTGCGTACTCCTCGTTCGGTTGGATCTTTACTCTGGTGTAGTTTAGTGTCTCGTTTGGTTAATCCCGTCCACTTTGGACGGCCCGTTTTCGCCCCTGGCGGCGTTGCTCCTCCTCGCAATCCCCCAAAGTATTATTCGTCGTCGCGCCTGTCCAAGAACAAGAACGACCTCGCCCAAAGCACACGGGATTAACCAATCGGGACACTAGCCGCTTCAATAGAGGCTCCGACTCTTCTCGATGACCGTCTCGAGATGCTCGACGATCTGTCGGATCTCCTCCTGGCTGAGGTCCTTGTTGTCGGGCATCGAGCCGAAGACGCCGTTCTCGATCACCATCGCCATGGCGTCAGAACCCTGGCCGTTGTACCAGGTGTCATCGGTCAGGTCAGCCTTGGCGTTGGACATGTACTTCAGGGTGTTTCCCCGGGCATCGATCCCGTGACAGCTGGCGCATCGTTTGCGGTACAGCTTCTCCCCGGGAGTCCGCTGCGGAAAAATCTCGCTGCAAGCGGCCCATGGAATGCATGCGCAACATACCAAGGCCACTAGGAGCTGGGCGGATCGATGGGATGCCATGACAGGTTCCTCGTTGGCTAGGAGGGAGGCGTGCGATGCACCTGCAGGGCGGTGGCCTGGTCGCGGGGACGCACCACCATCTGGTCGATGTTTACATGAGAGGGTAGAGAGGCGATCCAGCGAATGGCCTCGGCGAGGTCGTCAGCCGTCAAGGGAGTCATTCCGTCGTAGACCTTTCGGGCTCGATCACTGTCACCGTCGAACCGCACGATCGAGAATTCGGTCTCCGCCAATCCAGGACACAACTCACTAATGCGAATGGGACGGCCCAGGAGTTCTTGGCGCAAGGTCTGAGTCAAGGCTCGCAAACCGTGTTTGGCAGCGGTGTAGCCGCCGCCGCCGGGATAGGTTTCGAAACCGGCGATCGATCCGACGTTGATGATCAGACCATCTCCGCTCGCTTCGAGCTGGGGCAAGAGAGCCTTGGTGACCCGCAGAACGCCCATGACGTTCGCCTGGAACATCCACTCCCAGCGGGCCTCATCGGCCTCCTCGATCGTGTCGGCACCCAGGGCGCCTCCGGCATTGTTGACCAGAAGATCGACCGCGGGAATGTCCGCAGCAAAGAGCTCGACACTCTTGCGGTCGGTGACATCGAGGAAGAGGGCTCGGCCGCCGATCTCGCGGGCGATCTGTTGGAGTCGGTTCAGGCGTCGAGCCCCGATGATGACATCGAAGCCGGAGGCGGCCAGCTTCCTAGCCGTTGCTTCCCCGATGCCTGAGCTCGCTCCGGTGACGACGGCCACCCGGGCACGCGACACGCTAGTCGTCTCCAGGGCGTAGGCCTTCCATCGCCCAGTTCACACAGCCCACGATGATCGCTCCGATGATCGCGGGGAGGCAGCCCTGCACCTCGAGGCCGGGGGCGAGCTTTGCGACGAGGGCGAGCATGGCACCGTTGATCAGGAGGTAAAAAAGCCCCAGTGTCAGCACCAGCAGGGGGAGAGACAACAGTGTGACCAAGGGTCGAATGAATCCATTGATCAGACCCAGGATGGCGCCGGCGATGAGGAGCGCCACGATGCCGCCGGACCAGTGAACACCCGGAACCACGTAGGCGGCTACTAGGAGAGCTATCCCATTGAGGACGATGCGAATTAGGAGTTGCAGCATAGGGTTCTCCGTTGGGTTGTCAGGGGTAAAGCCGACTCTCTGTCCAAGTGCCGCTTCGTCGTTTGAAGAGCCGTCGATCATGAAGGCGGTGGTCGCCATTGGACCAAAACTCGATGCGTTGCGGTACGAGAAGATAGCCTCCCCAGTACTCTGGGCGTGGAACCGTCCTACCCTCGAATTGGGACTCGACCTCGGCGACTCTGGCCAGTAACCGTTCGCGGGACTCGAGCGGCTGGCTCTGTTCGGAAGCCAGACCGCCGAGCTGACTGTCGCGGGGGCGTTCTGCCCAGTAGCGGTCGGACTCCGCGGTGGGTAGTTTCTGGACGGCTCCTTCGACCCTGATCTGCTCACCGAGTTCGGGCCAGAAGAAGACGAGTGCCGCCTTGGGATTCTCGGCGAGCTGGCGTGCCTTGCGACTGCGGTAATTGGTGAAGAAGTAGAAACCTTCTGCATCCGCTCGCTTCACGAGCACAATCCGAGCCGAGACCTCGCCCGACGAGGTGGCGGTGGCCAGGGTGGTAGCGCTCGCATCGTAGCGACTCGCTTCTTCGGCACGCCGAAAGGTGTCCTTGAAGAGTTCGATCGGATCGATCACCGTAGCTTATCCTCCCTTACGTTGACGAGGTCTGGGGTTACCTTAGTTGGCATCGTCACCCGTCGCCGTTGGACTCCAGGATGGCAGGGTGGATGGGTCGACTCCCACTGCGGCGAGAGCCTGAATCCAGGCCTCCTCGGGGTCGGGAGTAAAGATGAGTTCCCGGCTTCCCGGTGCCGTCATCCAGTCGTTGCGGAGGATCTCGTCCATCAGCTGTTCGGCCCCCCAACCCGCGTATCCGAGCATCAGTCGGAAGTCCTTGGGAGGATCCGATGCGAGTTGCTCGAGGTCTCCGACATGCTGGCTGATGGCGACCCCCGGACAGACCTCGGCGCTGCCATCGAGGAGCGCGTCGTGGGGTGGCTCCAAGGGATAGAGCACGGTGCCTAGTTGAGGCTGAACCGGACCGCCGAAATGTGCCACCGCGCCCGGCGCTCCGCTCCAAGTGAGCTTCATGCCCGTCATGATGTCCGGGATCTCGATCTCGGTCGTTCGGTTGAGGATGAACCCTACGCTGCCTTCGTCGTCGTGGTGGACGAGTAGGATCACACTGCGGTGAAAGAACGGGTCCATCACCTGAGGCATGGCGATCAGCAGCAACGGTACTTGGAGGGCGGCAGTTGATTCCATCCCGAAGATCATACCTCTCCCGAAGGGGGGGCGGAGTCTCCGGCGAAGGACGGATTGGACTGCTAGAATACTTCTTGCTAATCCCGAAACTCCGGGAGAAGCCCGTCAAACTCCGGGAGAAGCCCGCCACAGTCAAGAGGTGAGAAATGTCGTCCAAGCGCTCTATCGAGCCGAAGTCCCTGAAGATTGGGGCCATCGAATACCAATACGCCCCCCTGAAAGCTCTCGCCGGTGCGGGGCATGACCTTGGGCGGCTGCCCTATGCCTTGAAGATCCTCCTGGAGAATCTCGTGCGTCGTGAGGACGGACACTCCGTGACCGGAGAGGACATCCGAGCCGTGACTCAGTGGCAACCCAAGGCGACTCCTTCCGTGGAGATCGCCTTCATGCCGGCGCGTGTTCTGCTCCAAGACTTTACCGGAGTTCCTGCCGTCGTCGACCTCGCGGCGATGCGCGACGCGATGCGGGCGATGGGGGGAGATCCCAACCGCATCAACCCTCTTCAGCCGGCCGAGCTGGTCATCGACCACTCGGTGCAGGTGGATGAGTACGGAACACAGGCCGCGTTCCTTTTCAACGCCGGGCGGGAACTGGAGCGCAACCGTGAACGCTACGCCTTCCTGCGCTGGGGGCAGCAGGCCTTCAGCAACTTCAGAGTCGTGCCCCCCGATACCGGTATCGTCCATCAGGTAAACCTGGAGCACCTAGCTCGGGTGGTGATGGCGGAAGAGGTAGACGGCACGCTGTGGGCGTATCCCGACACCTTGGTGGGAACGGACAGTCATACCACCATGATCAATGGCCTCGGTGTTCTCGGCTGGGGAGTGGGAGGGATCGAGGCCGAGGCCGCCATGCTCGGACAAGCGGTCAGCATGCTCGTACCTCAGGTGGTGGGATTCCGTATCGTCGGACGACTGCGGGAGGGCGCGACCGCCACCGATCTCGTCCTTACCGTCACTCAGCAGCTCCGCGAGCGGGGAGTGGTCGGCAAGTTCGTCGAGTTCTTCGGTCCTGGGCTCGAGCACCTGCCGCTCGCCGACCGGGCGACGATCGCCAACATGGCGCCGGAGTACGGAGCCACCTGCGGGATCTTCCCGGTGGACGCGATCACTCTGGACTATCTGAGGTTTACGGGGCGATCTCATCAGGTTCCACTGGTCGAGGCGTACATGCAGGAACAGGGAATGTTCCACACCTCCGAGAGTCCACAGGCCGAGTACACCGACATTCTGGAACTCGATCTCGACTCAGTCGTGCCGAGCATGGCCGGCCCCAAACGTCCCCAAGATCGCATCCTGCTTACCGACGTCAAGAG
>JAIOJS010000242.1 GCA_019911795.1 Thermoanaerobaculia bacterium
GTCCACCACCCCCATTGGAGATTCCCGCCCGTGGGGTCTCATCCTCGTTCGAGGCATCTCCTGGCGGCGCAGCCTCTCCGCCCCCAGGGCAGACGCCCCGCTCTCCTTCGTCGGCTCCCTCACCCTCACCCGCGGGACCGAACTCTCAGGGCTCCGGCGGTGGGCCGCCCGGTTCGAAGAAGGGCCTTTCCATTCCGCTGCTAGCCGGGGCTGCGATCCTCGCCCTCCTCCTGGTCGTCCTCGTTTTCTGGATGCTTGGCTCCGACGATGACGTACCTCCTCCGACCCTCACTGAGCCGATCACTCGACCCGTGACCACCGAGCCCGTGGTGGAGGATCGTCCGGAGTTCGCCACCGTGTCGGTGGTAGCCGGCCCGTGGGCCGAGATCGTCGACATCCTCGACGCAGAAGGCAACTCCATCCAGCCTCATCCCGGCGTCGGAAGCACCACCCCCGTGCGAATCCAGCTACTTCCGGCCTTCTACAGCATCGTCCTACAACACCCGGGCATCGAGGAGGCCGCGGTTTGCCAGGTGGTCGCTACGCTCGGCACCGCCAACATCTGCAGCGCAAAGATGACCGACGTCGACGTCACCGGCTACTTCAAGGAGACGGGCTGGTGGAAATGATCGGTTCAAAGTTCTGGCGTATCGGGCAGTTCGCGTGCATCGTCCTGGTCCTGACCCTGGGCGGGGTCTCTGAGGCCAGCGCGGACTACAAGGATACCTACAAGAGCGGCATCCAAGCCTATGAAACCGCCAGTTGGGCCGCGGCCGAGCGCTACTTTCTGGAAGCGATCGCCGAGAATCCAGAATCCAAGGGTGGCACTTTGGTGCGCCAGTACACGCCCTACTACTATCTCGGTCTAACGCGGATCGAACTCGGACGTTGCCGGGAAGCGATCCAGAACCTCGACGAGGCAGAGCGTCAAGACAAGATCAAGTCCAAAGAGCTCGAAGTCTTGAGGAGCCGGCGCCAGGGTTGCATCGATCTCGTGTCCCGGGTCGACGAGGAGCTAAAGGTGGCTCAGAGCCTCATCGACGAAGCCTCCGAGGCCGCCTTCTCCGTCGCTCGTGTCCAGGCGTCGCCGGTCCTCTCATCAGACTGGAACCAGGGGAGCAACTCGTTTGCCGACCGCCAGAATCGTTGGAAGGCGCAGATCGACCGGGCGCGGCAGCTCCTTCGCGAGGGGAACGACAGTCTCGACGCCCGGCGCCTGCAGGAAGCACAACGGCTGGCCGGTGAAGCGCAAGATCAGCTGCATACACTCGAGACCGACGCGGTCAATCGCCGCCGCGACCTCCAGCCTGTAGTCGACTCTCGGATGCAGGACATCCAGGAGTCGATCTCCGCGACGCAGCGCGACATCGACTTCGTTCGCAACAACCTATCTCCCCTACCTCCCACGCTCGAGACCACCCTGAGGGATGCGGCCGCCGCGGTGACCGCAGCGTCCGCGGCTGATACATCGACGGCGATCCCCGTCCTCGACACCCTCCTCGGCGACATCAAGAGACAGCTGCAGAGCCTACGAGCTGCGGTTCGGGCGCCTCCCGCCGACCTGATGGACGCAGCGGCGGCTTACTTTCGGGGCGATTACCCGCGCAGCCTCGAACTGCTCGAGACCGTCACCGGACAGGAACCGCGGGTGACGGCTCAGGTCTGTCTCTTCAAGGCCGCATCACTCTTCTCCCAGGCCCGTCTCGACCCCTCCGCAGATCCTAGCGCGGCAGCGCAGCAGCTTCAGACATGCCGCGAACTCAGTCTCGTCATCCCACCGCCGGCGGATCGCTTCACTCCCGATTTCGTGGCCGAATGGGTTCACATCATGGGCGTCGACGAGGTGGTGGACGAGGCTACGACCGGCAACAACTAGCCCGTTCACTCGGCTTCTTCGATCGGCGACGATATGGCGAGGGGATCCAAAGCTCCACCCCCTTCCGATCCCGACGCCGGGATCTGGCAGGGCCAATCGATCGCCCGATGCTTCGAGAGCCCAGATGGCATGATCGTTCTGGTCGGAAGAACCGCGCGCGACAACGACATCCTCTCCCTGCGCCTCGCCGCCCCCCGTGACTTCTGGCTCCACCTCGCCGGCGACTCAGGTTCCCACGTCGTGGTTCGCAATCCCGACAACCTGGACCGGCTCCCTCGCGAGACCAAGCTCTTTGCCGCCGGTCTCGCGGCCGGCTACTCGAAAGCCAAGGACGCCGGCACCGTTTCGGTACATCTGACGCGTTGTAGCGAGGTCTCCAAGCCCCGGGGGTGGGCGCCGGGGAAGGTGCAACTCGGTAGGTTTGAGAGCCTTCGAGTGAAGCCGAATCGAGAGTCAGCGGGACCCGCGTAAGCGCGGTCATTGATACACTGCTTCGCCGCTACCAGAGGTGGCAGCCCCGCGGGGTGCTAATGGGCGCAGGGAGGCGTTGGTCCCTAAATCCTTGGTGCCCTGACAACCCCCATGATACATTCGGTTGGTTCCACCACACCTCCAATCATCTTGCGTAGGAGTCTGCCATGAGAGAAAAGCTGACGACGAGCCTAGTCCTGGCTCTCGCCCTAATCACGGGGCCCGGCCTGTTCGCCGAATCGGATGCCAAGAGCCAAGAATCTAATGCCGAGCCGTTCTATGTCGATGGCCTCACCTTCGACTCCCGGCACGACTTTGCCACCTCCGACTACTTCAAGGCCTCGGGCTACCGCTGTGGCACCATGGATCGGGAGCTTCGTGAACTCCTCTTCAACTCCCCCGAGGCGCCGGAAGGAAATCCGGCCGATTGCTCCGCCAACAACACGAGCCCCACCGGCTGGGATCCCAACGAGCAGTGGGAGGTCCAAGTGGTTTTCCACATCATCGAGCACACCGACGGTGTTCAGGGACAGGTTGCCGACAGCTTCATCAACAGCCAGATGGAGATCTTCAACGAGGACTTCCAGGCTTTATTTGGAACCCCTGGCGAAAACGGCAACAACTCGATGATTCAGTTCGTCCTCGCTAGCGAGGACCCGATGGGGAACCCGACCACCGGGATCACCCACGATGTGAACAACACCTGGTTCGCCGATGGCGGCTCCTACTGGAACACTCTGGCCTGGGATCCAACTCGCTATATCAACATCTACAGCAACAACGCCAGCGGCAATCTAGGCTACGTCCCCTTCTTGCCGGCGGATGCGGGCGGTGCCTTCGTCGGAACGGCCCAGGATCGTGTGGTCGTGTTGTGGAACACGATCGGGCGAGACTCCCCCTTTGGACCTCCCTACGACCAGGGGCGTACCGTCGCCCATGAGGTCGGCCACTATCTAGGGTTGGAGCACACCTTTTCGGGTGGCTGCGCCAGTCCCAGCAGTCCTGCCTGCTACTCCAACGGAGATCTCATCTGCGACACGCCACCGCAGTCCAGTTCAACCTTCGGTTGCCCGGCCGGGGCCACCAGTTGTAGTGGCGCCTTGAACCCAATTACCAACTACATGAACTACACCGACGACACCTGCATGGAGGAGTTCTCCCCAGAGCAGGTCAATCGCATGCGCTGTACGCTCGTCAACTATCGTGTCGACCTCTACCAGGTAGCGGCTGGCGCCGCAATCTTCGACGATGGGTTTGAGTCAGGCGATACCACCGCCTGGTAAGGGCTAGCAAAACCGGTTCGACCAACTAGTTGGTTCGACATTCAAACTTTGATCGCGAGGGTGGGCAGAAGCCTGCCCTCGCGATTCTTGCTTCTGGCGTTAGCCTCCAAACGTGCCACGCTATCGCCATCTTCTGAACGGACAATCGAGTAGAGTTGAACCGTCGAGAAGCTCACAGATGACCAACCCTGCCACCACTCTCCCCGTCGACTCAACCGAAGTGCTCACCAAGCGGGCGGGTGCCGGTCGACTCGCTCGCTGGCACGCCTGGGAGAGCTTCAAGAAACTCGTCAAGTGGCCGTTTTACCGCGTCTACGAACAGCGCATGGAGAGCCACCTTGGGGAGTATCAGCTCCCCCAACACCTCGGAATGATCATGGACGGCAACCGCAGGTTTGCGCGCGATCTCGGAAGCGATCACGTCAGTGTTGGACATCAACGGGGAGCCGAGAAACTCTGGCAGGTACTCAACTGGTGCTACGACGCCGGCATCCCAATGGCGACGGTGTGGAGTTTCTCGATCGATAACTTCAATCGGGACACTTCCGAGGTCGAGGCTCTCCTCCAGCTCTTCGAGGAGAAGACCCGCGAGCTGATCAACCATGCCGACGTCCACGCTAAGGAGGTCCGGGTTCGCTACATCGGTAAGCTCGACCTCCTGCCCGAGAGCCTTCAGGAAGCGATTCGCGCCGCCGAAGCCGCCACCGCTCGCTACGACAAGTACTTCCTCAACATCGCCATGGCCTACGGGGGACGCGAGGAGATCATGGATGCGCTCAAGCGACACCTCGAGCAGCAACTCGCCGCCGGCAAGTCTCTCGACGAAGTGGCGCGCACGATCGACGAGAACGCGATCGAGTCGAATCTCTACACCCAGGGTCTCCCCGAACCGGATCTCATCCTCCGCACGAGCGGTGAGGTGAGACTCTCCGGCTTCCTCCTCTGGCAGAGCGCCTACTCCGAGTTCTATTTCTGCGACACCCACTGGCCGGCGTTTAGGCGCATCGACTTTCTCCGTGCCCTGCGCTCGCACCATCTTCGACAACGTCGGTTCGGACGCTAGTCAACAGTTACCAAGGCTGCGGCCCTAGAGGTACGGTAGTCCCAAGCGCGCGATCCCGTCCCGCACCTGGCGCCAGAGCGGACGCTGATTGAGTGCTTCGGTGGTCACCCGCGTTGCCCCCGCGGCGCGCCCAACGAAGTGCCTCTCGAGGTACCCAACAACCTCCCGGTCGTAGACCTCCATATCGATCTCGAAGTTGAGCCGCAACGAACGAAGATCCCAGTTGGCCGATCCGATCAGGGCCCAACGCCCGTCGACCAGCAGTAGCTTGGAGTGGTCGAAGGGAGGACCGGCCAGCAACACCTGGCAACCGTGCTCGAGCACCTGCCACAGTTGCGCGGTCGACGCCCACTGGACGATCGGCAGGTTGCTCTCGGCCGGGAGCAAGATCTCCACTTGAACGCCACGGAGGGCCGCGACCTGCAGGGCGGTGACGAGATCGGTGTCCGGAAGGAAGTACGGAGTCTGGATCCGAATCGTATCGCGGGCGTTGGCCAGGGCGCCGAGTAGGACCCAACGGATCTTGTCGAGATCCTCGTCGGGACCGTCCGGAATGACCCGAGCGAGGGTGTCGCCCTGGTCCGAATCGACCAGTTCGTCGCTCGACGAATCTCCCGCCGGGGCAAACTTCCGAGGCTTCGGGAACCATTCGACGCCCCCGAGAAACTCCTTCGTCGTAAAGGCCCAGTCACCGGCAAAGACCTCCTGAATGTCCCAGACAACGGGCCCCTCCACTTCGAAGTGAATATCGTGGGTGGGGTTCTGCCCCCGTTGCACCAGGTGCCCCTCACGAATGTTCATGCCGCCGATGAAGGCCTTGCGGCCATCGATCGTGAGAATCTTTCGATGCGTCCTCAGGTTCCAGAAGGGCCAGCGAAACGGCAGGAGTCCCGGCATGAAGGGCGCCGCTCGGATTCCCAGGCTGCGTAGTCGGTGGGTCACCGGACGCTTGGAGTAGCGAAGACCCACCGAATCGACCAGAACTCGAACCTCGACCCCGCGCTGCACCGCCCGACCGAGTGCGTCGACGAACTGCATTCCGGCGAAGTCGTCGTCGAAGATGTAGGTCGAGAGGCCGACACTGTTCTCGGCGGACTCGATCGCGGCCAGCATCCGCGGATAGGCCTCCTCGCCGTCGATCAGCGGTTGGATTCGATTGCCACCGAGGAGGGGGCGTCCGACCACCCTTCCCACCAGGAAGGCCAGCGGCGCCAGTTGGCTCGGCGGCATGGCCGGACGTAGCGCCGCCGCGTCCCGGTGCTCGGCGATCAGTGAGCGCGCCTCCGCCGGTGACCCCATGAAGCCGTCGCCGGAGGACCTGGCCCTCCGCCGGATCCGATTGACCCCAAACACCCAGTACATCAGGGCGCCGGCGATCGGAAAAACGAGAATCAACCCGACCCAACCGATCGAGGCCCGCACCTCGCGCTTAGAGAGGACCGCATGAATAGCGGCCGGGACAGCGAGGGTGATGACCAACGCCATGAGTCCCACCGAGGCCCAGGGCAACGAGACCCAGTTCACGTTGCCGCCCTTCGGTCCTCTTCCGAAAAGCCCAGGAACCTCGGTTCCGGATGCAGCGAGACATCGAAGCGCCGGTGAACCCCATCCTGGATCTTGCGCATCAACGTCAGGACCTCCTCCGCGGTGCCCGACCCACGATTGATGAGAGCCAGGGTGTGCTTGCTGGAGAGCCCGACCCCCCCTTCGATATGACCCTTGGAGAAACCGGCGCGTTCGATCAACCAGGCCGCCGGGACCTTGGTGCCTCCACCGGCGTCTGCTCCCATCGGAAAGCCCGGAACCTCGCCCGTACCGTCGGATTCACGACCCCTTAGACGTTCAAAGGCCTCCGTGTCCAACACTGGATTGACGAAGAACGAGCCGTCGCTCCGAGTGTCCGGATCGAGCGGATCCAGGACCATCCCCTTCGACCGGCGCAGCTCGAGAACGGCTTCGCGAACCGTTTCCAGACTCGCTGGGCCGTGCGCCGCACCGACCGCCCTCTCCAGATCGGGGTAGGCGATGAGTGGTGCTCCGCCCGGCCGCAACCGAAACGTCGCCGACACCACGATCCAACGGTCGCGATCACGCCCCTTGAAGCGACTGGTTCGATAGCCAAACTCACAATCGGCGGCCGGCAACATGAGAGTGAGCCCCGTCCCCGGCTCGAACACTTCCACCGCAACCAGGGTGTCGGCGACCTCCTGACCGTAGGCCCCAACATTCTGGATCGGCGTCGCCCCGACGGTACCGGGGATGCCTGACAGGCATTCCAGACCAGCCCAACCACGGTCCACACAGCGCGCGACGAACGGGTCCCAGGGCTCGCCGGCCTCAGCGGTCACCAACAGGCCGTCACCCCGCTCCTCCACCCGCGTGCCCGACGTCTGCAGATGAAGGACCAAACCGCGGATGCCGGCATCGGCAATCACCACGTTGCTCCCGCCCGCCAACAAGGTCACCGGCAGCCCACGCTGCGATGCCCAATCCAGGGCGCCCTGGAGCTGGCTTCGATCTGTGATCTGCAGAAAGAACTCAGCGGGTCCCCCGATACCGAGGCTCGTCAGCGGCGCGAGGGGGACATCGGAGCGCAAATCGGGCGGTGCAGTCATTGTTTGGACAATCCTACTCGCTTGCGGCATACGTGCCGCACCCGGTGGGGAGCCAAGTCCAGTCGAACCCTCTCTGCCAGCTATCTATCTGATGGAAGCGAGCGCCATTTCAGCCTCGACCATCTGGGAACCCCAAGTCTCATCACCGACGAGAACGGCAACCTGGTCAGCTTCCATACCTACGGTCCCTTCGTCGAGGAATGGACTGCTCTCGACCAGGACGACGAGCCGATGAAGTTTACGGGGCATGAGCGGGACCTGAGCGCGGGTCCGACTACGGAGGCGGACGACCTCGACTACATGCATCAGCGGCACTACAACATGCAGTTGGGGAGGTTCTTGCAGCCTGATCCGATCCTGGGAAATCCTCAGGCGCCGCAGAGCTGGAATCGCTATGCTCTCGTTCTGGGCAACCCAATGAAATATCTAGATCACTATGGCCTATTCGAGGAGCTCCCTACTTCTAGTGGGGAGATTACTGTCTCGGTGACCGGGGACCCCCCCGGCCTTAATCCGCTGCCTCCGTCTAGTCCCCCCGGAGGCGGCCCCGGCGCCAGCCCACCGACTCCAGGACCGACACCACCTCCAGCTCCCAAGAACGCCCCCTTGTCGGCCGCGTCTAGCTACTATTTGAACCTACTGCCCAAGTGCGACGACTTGGTTGAGGCTCGCTTCCCAGTTCCCCCGGGAGTCTCAACATTCGAAAATATGGAAACGGCCCGGAGGCACGGTCCAGAGTTCGGTTGGTTCAAGAGTATGGTCGACTACGGTCAGCCTTGGGACTACAAGAGTCTAGATCCAATGCTCCCTGAGCTTCAGAACTTCGGCAATTTTCACTATGGAGCGGTTGGCTCGGCAGCCGGTTTCCCTTCGGCAATATTGAAGGGTGCGGCTGGCTTTGCCCATTGGAGGGCGGGGTCGAAACCAAGCCATTGGTGGAGTTGGTTCGATGACAGTCGAGACACGGGATTCATCGAAGAAGGGATCGAGTTTAAGAGCCTCTACGAGAGCGGAGAATGCATCCCATGAGAACCCTCCTCCGAGCGTTGGTCCTCACCCTTGTCTGCCTCCCCCTATCCTCATGCAGAGCCACTCCCTTCGTGGTCCATTTACAGGCCCGGTCAGAATGTGGCGACGACGCGTTCCTACTGCAAATGCAGACTCCCGCAACGGTTCCCTATGTGTACGAGTTAGTGATTGCTGACGAACCGTTGCAGCCCCGAGCCAATCGTGATTGGGTCTGGAAGAGCAGTAGTGTGCCTCCTCTGCTGTTGGAGTGGAAGGGGTGCGGCGCGCTCCAGGTGACTGTCGCAAAGGTGATCGTCTTGGAGTCGGGGAGCAGGTCCGACTTCAGTTACTACGTTCCCTTTATCGAAACGAGAGCGTCCAAAGTAACTGTCGAAACACTGATCCTGGACGAGGTTGAGAGGGTAGCTCCTGGGGAGTATTTGTTTGAGTCGGAGTTTCTCTCTCAAGCGTCCCGGTCCCCAGCAGAAACCTCAGCAGAATCGCCAAAGCCATCAGCGTCGGTACCGACGTTCTCGTCAGTATCGCAAAAGCTGCGTTTTGGTGGATTCAGCGGAGAGCCAACGGGACGTTGGCGTTCCAAGGCGGGGTGGGCCTTTGAGCTGACAGGGTCCGTACGGGAAACGGTCTAGACCGCCGTTGAGGAGAGATG
>JAIOJS010000243.1 GCA_019911795.1 Thermoanaerobaculia bacterium
ATGCCGATACCGAGGGCCCTTCCGGCGGTGCGGGCGGCGGGTTGCTCGTGGGCGAGGAAGTCGTCCCAACCGATCATGCGCCGCGCCTTGTCGAGCAGCGGCTGGTAGTTGCCGCTGTCGTAGACCATCGGCTGAAAGTCCTGATAGATGATCTCCTGCTCGACCGGGAAGTCTTCCGGCGTCAAGAAGTTGCGCCGGCGGATTTCGAGCGGGTCGAGTCCCAGTTCGCGTGCGGCGAGATCGAGGAGGCGCTCGATGACGAAGACGCCGTGCTGACGCCCGGCCCCGCGGTACGGGGTGACGATGGTTTTGTTGGTGAAGACGGCTCGGAATTCGCTGTCGTAGGAAGGGATGCGGTAGGGACCGAGGAGAGTGCACTGGCTGTTGAGCGGCACGGTGAGTCCGTAGGGGTCGTAGGCACCGGTGTCATGGAGAAAACGATCGCACACCCCGAGGATCCGCCCCTCGGCGTCGACCGCGAGCTCGGCATGGTGGATCTGGCCTCGCTCTTGGGTGGTGGCGTAAAAGTTCTCCGAGCGATCCTCGATCCACTTGATCGGTCGACCCATGCGCATCGCGAGCCAGGGGACGAGCACTTCCTCGGGGTAGAACATCATGATCTTGGGACCGAACCCGCCACCGATGAAGGGGGCGATCAGGTGGACCTGGTGTTCCGACAGGCCGAGCATGGCGGCGAGTCCGTTACGCACCGGAATCGGCGCCTGAGTGGTGTCCCAGATCGTCATCCGGTCGCTGAGAGGATCCCACTGGGCGACCACGCCACGGTTCTCGATAGCCGCCGAAGCTCCACGATCGTAGTCGAAGCGCCGTTTGACCACGAGGTGGGCGGCGGCCCGCGCTTCGGCGTAGGGCGTGCCCTTGACCTGGGCGACCCGGGCCGCGAGGTTGGAGTCGAGATCCTCGTGGATCAGGGAACTGTCTTCGGCGAGGGCGGTTTCCAGGTCGACGACGGCGGGCAGGGCTTCGTAGTCGACGAAGATCTGCTCGGCCGCATCCTCTGCTAGGTAGCGACTCTCCGCCACCACGACGACCACCGGCTCCCCCACGTGGCGCACTTTGTCGCGGGCCAGCGGTACCTGGGTGCGCTCGTGGAACTCCATTCCGGGGACCGGCGGAGGGGGCACGAGAAGCGGACCGTGCTGCCAGTAGTCGCCCAGATCGGCGGCGGTGAAGATACCGAGGACTCCCGGCATGGTTGCGGCAAACTCGGTGTCGATGGCTCCCAACCGGGCATGGGCATAGGGACTACGAACGAAGGCGACATGGGCCATCCGCGGGAGGTGAACGTCGTCGACGAAGAGGGCCCGCCCGGTGAGGAGTCGCGGGTCTTCGTTGCGCTTGATCCGGGCGCCGATCGGAGACGGTTTGGTCATGGCCGCATCGCTCACTTCCGAGACCGTCATCATCCCAAGTACCGGTCGGCCCAGGCGATCAGGGCTTCTTCGAAGATCTCGATCGGTGGGCGGACGAGGCCGGCTCCCACCTGGCCGACGCCGGCCTGGCGGTGGGCGATCCCGGTATTCACCCGTGGAGTCACGCCGAGCTCGACCACCTTCTGCAGGTCGATGCCGACCGGGGTGCCACGAAAACCGAGGGCGGGGATGGTGAAGTGATCATGCTCAGCGACAGTGATCTCGTACATCTCCAGAGTGGCGGTGAGGGCGTCGTCGGGATGTCCGCCGATGAAGCTGACGATTGCGGGCGACGCGGCCATGGCGAAGGCGCCGATCCCGGCGGTCTCGGTGATCGTGCTGTCGCCGATGTCGGGGTTGGCGTCGTCGGGACCAAAGCCAGGAAAGTAGAGGCCGTCCGGTACCGCCGCCGGCGCGGTGAACCAGGCATCGCCCAGGCCGCTGACGCGAATCCCGAAGTCGGTTCCATTGCGCGCCATGGCGGTGACCACGGTGCTCCCCTCGATCCCGTGGGCGGCGTCCCCCATCGCCTTGCACGCCGCCATCACCGGGTTGAGCACCGAGAGAGCGTTGCCGCCCAGGAATTCGAGGATACGGTCGACCTCGGGACCGCTCACCAGGCGAGAGATGGCGGGGGCCAGGTGACGCAGGAAGAGGAGGGACCCAGCCTTGTTGCGGTTGTGCCCCTCGTCCCCCATGTGCAGGGCCTCCGAGAGGAGCGCCCGAAGGTCGATGCCGTCGCCCTCGGCGAGAGCGGCACCAACGGCGGGAGCGAGGTCGCTGTGCATCCAGCGCAAGCGCTCGAGGACATCGTCGCCGTAGGCGCCGTAGCGCAGGACCTTGCCATAGCCCTCGTTGAGGTTGGAGAACGTGCGGTGACCGTGGGTGAGGTCCTCGACTTCGTAGACCGCCATCGAGGGGGAGATCACCCCGGCCATGGGGCCCACCGCATCGTGTTGGTGGCAGGGAGAAAATCTCACCTCTCCCGCTTCGACCAGTGCTTCCGCCTCGGTCACGGAACTGGCCCGACCCTCGAACAGGAGAGCCCCGACGATGGCGCCTCGCAGTGGTCCGGACATCTGCTCCCAGGCGATCGGCGGACCGGCGTGGAGGAGCATATCGGGCTCCAGTCCGGGAATGACGTCGCCGGCGGTCGAGATACCACGCAGGACGGGTCGCGCGGCCACCATGCGGGAGACGGCGGTGAGGTTGGCTTGTTTCACATCGATCATCGGACTTGGCTCACTTCTATGGTTGGGTTCTCTCGCGGCCGCAGTACTCGGTTCAAGAGTCGTTTCCCTTCATGCGTCGCAGGATCTGGGCCAGGCGATCGTCACCGCCGGCCGGAGGGCGCCAATCGACGGCGACGACCTCGGCGCCCTGGGCGCTGAAGGACTCGACGAAGGAGTCGAGTCCGACGTTGATCACCGGGGTGGAGTGCAGCGCGGCAAGGTCGACGGCCGGAAGGGTGTGGTCTGGGTGAGAGGAGGGGCGAGCCACTAGGAGCCCGTCGGCGGCGAAACGGACCAACGCCTCGACGCTGGCGAGGACGGTAGCGCCGGATGCGACCAGTCTCTCCCGTTGGCTCTCCCGGTTCTGCGGATCCTGCTCACTGCCGATCAGCAGGATTCCGACCCGCAACTCCCGCTCTCGGCCCTCGATCAGCTTTCGCGCCTTTTCGATGGCGGGCGCTAGGTCGGCGGCGGGGTCACTCTCGGCGCCGTCTCCTAGGACCACGTCGAGGAGCACCGTTCCGACGCTGC
Source organism: Thermoanaerobaculia bacterium (assembly GCA_019911795.1). Taxonomy (GTDB): domain Bacteria; phylum Acidobacteriota; class Thermoanaerobaculia; order Multivoradales; family JAIOJS01; genus JAIOJS01. The sequence continues at coordinate 3,197 of JAIOJS010000243.1, forward strand.
GGTCGGCGGACGCGTCGCGCAGCCGGTCCAGCCGGAGGCTTCCGTCGATCATGGGGTGAGGGCGGCCGACGGTGAACTCGTCGGCGCCGAGGTCGAGGATGCGGTGGGTGGCAGCTCCGGTGGCGGAATCGGTTCCGATTCCGAGGTTGGTCTCCAGCGGAGCGAGCCAGCCGGAGATGGCGTCTGCGACCTCGAGGGCGAGGGTACCGCCGGAGAAGAGTCCTTCGAGCCTTCCGTCCGACGCCAAGCTCTGGGATGGGACGTGGTCGTCAATCCGTTCGAGGCGGGCGACGAGGCGCTCG
>JAIOJS010000244.1 GCA_019911795.1 Thermoanaerobaculia bacterium
CAACAAGACCTTCGCATTTTGCTAACGAGCGGGTACCGGGAGTCGAGAGTCGACACCGGAGAATTCACTGGACTGCCGATCTACCGCTTCCTCAACAAACCCTATGATCCGCGGACTCTTACCCGGACCATCGAAGAACTCCTTACCGCAACTCCCGTCGCCGTTGGATTCCCAGGAGACGCCGACTAGTAGACTGTAACCCTCGAACGGTTAGTGGTTGGGCGTGTCATCAGGGGCGAGATCAAGGCGCACCGACGCAGGCATAGCGGGCCTATGTCGAGGAGGGGCAACGCCGAGCTCGGCCCTGAGGGCCGGCCAGGCGCTAGTCGTTTGGGGGTTACAGTCCACTAGTACTCGAAGCCAAGCAGGCCTCCCGAGGCCAACCCAGCGCCACCGATCGAAGCTCGACAACGAAGACGCTACAGGCTGGAGCTGTTACGGATCGGCATTCCCGAGCTCTGCCGCGAGGGCGACTACTCGCCGACTCGGAGGCTGCTCCTGGGCCTTGCGTCCGACTTCCGCCGCTTGGGCCTTGGTCAGCCAACGCTGAGCTCCTTCGAGGTCACCTCGGGCCAACGCCAGCGACCCCATCGCCGCCCGGCCATCGGAGCGCGCGCCGAGGACCAAAGCACGACGATAGAACCGGTAGGCCTCGTCGTAGCGCCCTTGCGCCAGGCTGGTGTCGCCGAGATTGAGGTAGGTAAAAGGATTACGGTTGGCTCGTTGGTCGAGCAATTCGATCAGCTCTCGGGCAACGTTCGCGCGGCCTAGAGACACCATGAGGGCATGCAGGTTGTGGTAAGCCGGGAAGTGGCCAGGCTCGACCAGAGACGCCTTGCGATAGGCCTCCTCAGCGCCCTCGAAATCGCCCAACCGCCGCAAGGAAACGCCCAGATTTACCCACAGGCTGCCGTCGGTGGGATAGAGCTGGGTCGCCGTCCTAAAGGCCGTCACCGCCTCGGTGTTCTGGCGGTGGATCAGGGCGGTAGCACCTAGATTCGAGTAGTGAAGAGCAAGCGCCTCGCTGTCGGTCAAGGGAGCGCCCCGGGTGTAGTCGACCTCTTCGTCGAAAGCGAACCTCAGAGTCAGCTGATTCGCACCGGTTCCATAAGCGCCAGTCACATGCTCGGAAACCAAGACCAGATCACCCTCCCGACCATAGCGGGCCGGCCTCAGGACTGAGTAGTAGTACGCGTCGATGCCCCGCTCACGCGCCAGACCGATAAACAGGTGAGCGAAGGAGAGACAGTTGAAGCGCTTCTGTTCGAAGACCTCTCGGGCCGTTCCGGTGAAGGAGTAGTCGTAGGTAAGCCCCAGCTCTTTGCTTTGGAGGTTTTCGAGAATGGAGACCAGGGTCTGGCGCTTCCCGAAGCCCGAGGGCACGTGAGCGTCCAACCACTCCCGCATCTCCGGAGTCACTTCGAGCAGGCTTGCCGTCGCCGCCTCGGCATCGATGCCTAACGGTAGCCCCTCGTGGGCGCTGGTCACTCCACCGAGCGCCAGCGCGGGAGACACCAAGATCAAAAAAACCAACCTCCACCAACGCAGAGATGACTGGGCCATCGGCTGTCCTCCTTTCAGTGAGTATATCTACGGTAGGGAAAGCACAAAGGTTTGCCGGTCCCGGTTCCGCGTGCTACTCTCGACCTGCCCAAACACGCGATCTGACCGGAAGACCCGATCCTCGCTAACCCGGAGGGCATCGTTGGCGGAGCGTTCGCAGCCGTCGACGACAGGACGAGTCGAGCGGAAATTCACCCTGGAGGACGCGTGTCGAAGAAGGTATTCGTAGGAAATTTGGACTATGCCACCACCGAGAGAGATCTCGCTACCGCCTTGGCTGACGCCGGCGAAATTACCGAGATCTTTCTACCGATCGACCGCGTAAGCGGCCGTCCCCGCGGTTTTGCCTTCGTCGAGTTCTCGGCGCAGGAAGAAGCAGAGTCGGCGATCGAGAAGTTTGATGGCGAGGAGGTCAACGGACGCCCCCTGCGAATCAATATCGCCGAAGAC
>JAIOJS010000023.1 GCA_019911795.1 Thermoanaerobaculia bacterium
CAGTGAGACCGGCATGACTCAGGTGCTCATCGTCGGTGGAGGGATCGTCGGCACCGCCGTGGCGGCTGAACTGACAGATCATGGTTACCAGGTCCAGCTGATCACCGACCGCGGGATTGGAGGTGGCGCTACCGGAGCCGGCATGGGACATCTCATGGCCCTTGATGGCGAGGGAACCAAGGCGGACCTGACGCACTACTCGCTGCGCCTCTGGCATCAACTCGACCTGCCGCCCGACTGCGGACACGATCCCTGCGGCGCCCTCTGGGTGGCCGAGAACGAGAGCGAGATGGAAACTGCGGCGGGCATGCAAGAGCGCTACCGCGGGCACGGGGTCGACAGTGAACTGGTGCCGTCGACCCAACTGGCTCAATTGGAACCCGAGCTACGGTCCAACCTCGCCGGCGGGCTGAGAGTCCCCTCCGACTCGGTGATCTATCCTCCCAACGTTGCGTGTCTCCTGTGGCGCGAGGCAGCGTCTCGGGGTGCCCAGAAGATTGAAGCGTCCGTTGTCGGCGTCGACGCCCACCGAGTCCATCTCGAGGATGGTCGAGGCCTGGAAGCAGATTGGGTCGTGGTGGCAGCCGGTGACCGGACCCCGACCCTTCTTCCCGAAGCCGGGATCCGGCCCCGTAAGGGACACCTCTTGATCACGACTCGCGGACCCAGGTTCGTCAGTCATCAGATCATCGAACTCGGCTACGTCGCGTCCACCGGGAGCCGAGACTCCGTCTCGGTCGCGTGCAACGTGCAACCCAGGAGTACCGGCCAGGTCCTCATCGGTTCCTCCCGTCAGGAGGAGACCCATGATCCCGCGGTCGAGCCCAGAGTGCTGGAGCAGATGCTCCGTCGTTCGATCCACTTCTTCCCTCGACTCCGACAACTCACCGCCCTGCGTGTCTGGACAGGATTTCGCGCCGCCACCGAGGACGGAGCGCCCAGTATCGGCGTGTTGCGTCCCGGTCTGGCGGTGGCTACGGGACACGAAGGCTTAGGTATCACTCAGTCCCTGGGAACCGCACGGTTGCTCCGGCAGCTCCTCGACGAGGGTCCTTGCGATCTCGACCCGACCCCCTTTGACCCGCGACGCTTCCTCGAGGCGGTGGCATGATCCTCGTTGAGGTTTGGTTTTCCAGGATGCGATCATGACCCAGCCGGGCACCTGCGAGATCCAGGTCAACGGCTTGCGCCTGCGAGTCGCGGTAGGCAGTTCGGTCGCGGCAGCGCTGCTCAACTATCCGCAAGTCCAAGACTCCATTCTCTCCCCCTCGACGCCGGTTTGCGGCATGGGGACGTGCTGGGGCTGCCGCGCGACGATCGACGGCATCGCCGACCGTCGTTCCTGTCTGGTCTCGGTGCGGGATGGGATGAAGGTGGCTACCGAAGCCCTCGAAGAGGAGGCCGAGGAACCGAGTAGGCGACATCAAACCTCGGAGGACTGGCGATGACGGACTCTCCGTATGACTTGGCTGTGGTTGGAGGGGGCCCCGGCGGCATGGCGGCTGCGGTGACCGCGGCGGAGCATGGGTTGCGGGTCGTCCTCATCGACGAGAACCCCGGGTTGGGCGGTCAGATCTGGCGCGGCGACATGGGAACGGTTCCAGCCCCGGCGAGACCATGGATCCGTAGGCTCCGCGCCGCCGCCGTGGACGTTCGCCCCGGCGCCTCGGTGTGGCACGCCGAGTCTGTGTGTTCCCGAAAGACCTCCGTCGCCCTCCACACTACCGACGAAGCGCTACGAAGCCGCCAGTTGGTCCTCGCCTGCGGCGCTCGAGAGCTGTACCTCCCCTTCCCCGGTTGGACCCTTCCCGGCCTTCTCGGCGCCGGCGGGATCCAGGCGCTGGTCCACAGCGGCCTCGAAGTGCGAGACCGAAGAGTGGTGCTCGCGGGGAGCGGTCCTCTCCTGCTCCAGGTGGCCAAGGGTCTTCGGCGCCATGGCGCCCGGGTCCTGCGTATCGCCGAGCAAGCGCCACTCTCGCGCCTCCTTGCGTTCTCCCCTCGGCTCGGACTCAGCAAGTCACTTCAGGCGCTGAGTCTGGGTTCTACCAAGCTGCGCACGTCGAGTTGGATCGTCGAGGCGCGCGGAGAGGGTCGGGTCGAAGAGGTTGTCATCGCTACCCACTCTTCTCGCCGCCAGGGCACCGAGACCATCGCCTGCGACTTTGTTGGCGTGGGTTTCGGTCTGGTTGCCAACCTGGAGCTCGCGCGCGCGTTGGGTTGCGCCATCGAGGACGGATCCGTCCAGGTGGATTCGCGTCAGCAAACCTCCCGCGACGGAGTCTTTGCCGTCGGCGAACTGTGCGGCATCAAAGGCGCTCCCGGCGCCATCGCCGAGGGCATCTGCGCCGGCTTGGCGGCGGCCGGCGTCGAGTTGACCCGTCGCCAGCTTGCCGACCGCGACCGTGAGCACCGCTTCGCTGCCCACCTCGCCCGTGCCTTTGCCCTCCGCCCCGAGCTAGGCCAGATCGCTCGACCCGAGACGGTTCTTTGCCGCTGCGAAGGAGTCGAGGTTGGACCGGTTGCGGAGTGCGACGACTGGGCCTCCGCCAAACTCCACACCCGTTGCGGTATGGGACTCTGTCAGGCTCGGGTCTGTGGACCGGCGGCTGAGGTCCTCTTCGGCTGGGGACCCACCACCGTCCGCCCTCCTCTCCTACCCATCCCGATCAAAACTCTGTTGTCCGCCGACGGCGGATCCTGAGGAGACCCCCATGCGATTCGAAGGCATCTACGCCCCGGTCATCACCCCATTTCACGAGGACTACTCGATCGACCACGAGGGCTACGCCCGCTGCATCGACCACTTGATCGCAAGTGGAATCCACGGCATCGTGGTCGGCGGCACCACGGGAGAAAACTACGCTCTCACCAAGGCGGAACGGATCGCCCAGTTCCACACCGCCCACCGCCAGATCGATGGTCGCGTACCCTGGATCGCCGGCGTCAACGATATTCAGACCGAAGAGGTCTGTGCCTTCGGGGTCGCCGCCCGCGAAGCCGGCGCCGATGCCCTCCTACTCGCCGTGCCTCCCTACTCGATCCCGACGGCCAAGGAACTCGCCCTTCACGCCCTCAAGGTCGACCGCGAGGTCGACCTGCCGATCATGCTCTACAACTATCCGGGTCGTTCCGGCACCGACTTCAGCGAGGAGTTTCTGGAGCGGGTCGGCGGTAGCCGCAACTTCTGCGCCATCAAGGAGAGTAGCGGCGACCTCAACCGTATCCACCTCCTCGCTCGCGATTTTCCCCACCTGCAGCTCAGCTGTGGCGCCGACGATCAGGCGCTCGAGTTCTTCGTCTGGGGAGCGCGGAGTTGGGTCTGCGCCGCCGCGAACTTCATTCCCGCCGAAACCCTCGCTCTCTACGAGGCCTGCGCGGTGCGCGGCGATTTCGACACCGGGCGGCGGATCATGAAGGCGCTCCTCCCTTTGATGACGGTCCTCGAGCGCGGCGGCAAGTTCGTCCAGTGCGTGAAGTTCGCTCTCGAGTTGGACGGCCTCCCGGGGGGCGCGGTCCGCTTGCCCCTGCGTCCGATGAAGAAGGAGTTGAAGCGATCTCTCCGCGAGGCCCTGCACACCGCGAGATCCTCCGTCGCGCTGATCGTCGCCGCGCAAACTAGTGCCAAAGATACATCCCCTCCGCCCGCCCGCAAGAGCGCAGGTACCCCTCCCGATCAGAAGGAAACGACCCATGTCTGAGCTCCTCTCCCACGACGACTATCTCGCCATCGCCCGCGAGCTCTCGCTGCCGAGCAACGCCCACATCAACGGAAAGTTCACGGCGGCTCGGTCCGGCGAGACCTTTGTATCGATCAATCCCGCCACCGGCGAAGAGCTGACGCGCATCGCCTCCTGTGGTGCCGAGGACGTGGACTTCGCAGTGAAGAAAGCACGGCAAGCCTTCGACAGCGGTATCTGGTGCCGTCGCTCCCCCCGCGATCGTAAGGCGGTCTTGATCCGCTTCGCCAAGCTGATCAAGCGACATCGACACCAGCTCGCCGTGCTCGAGAGCCTCGACAGCGGCAAGCCGATCCGCGATTGCGAGACCCTCGATATTCCGGAGGTCGTGCACTGTCTCACCTGGTATGCGGAAGCGATCGACAAGCTCTACGGCCAAACGACGCCATCGGGTGACGATGCCCTGGGCCTCGTCATCCGGGAACCGATGGGGGTGGTCGCGGCCGTCCTACCGTGGAACTTTCCGATGCTGATGATGGCGTGGAAGATCGGTCCGGCCTTGGCCGCCGGCAACAGTGTCCTCGTCAAACCGGCCGAGGAGACGAGCATGACCGCACTCTACCTGGCCGAGCTTGCCGCCGAAGCGGGATTGCCGCCGGGGACCCTCAACGTCGTGCCCGGTCTCGGTGAGCGGGCCGGCGAAGCGATCGGTCGCCATCCCGGCATCGACGCTGTGTCCTTCACCGGTTCGACCGAAGTGGGACGACGCTTCCTCGAGTACTCCGCCCAGAGCAATCTCAAGCGGATTGTCCTCGAATGCGGGGGCAAGAATCCCGCGGTGGTGCTGTCCGATGCGGAGCACCTCGACTCGGTCGCTGAGCATGTGGTCAACGCGGTGTTCTGGAACATGGGGGAGAATTGCACGTCCAACTCTCGCCTCATCGTGCATCAGTCGCTGCAGGCGGACTTGACCTCCCGCATCCTCGACAAGGTTCGGGACTGGTCCGTCGGGGATCCGTTGGAACCGAATCACCGTCTCGGTGCGATGATTTCCAAGGCTCATTTCGACAAGGTGATGGGCTACATCGAGGCCGGCAAGGCGAGCGGCGCCGAACTCCTCCTCGGGGGCAAACCGCTGGCGTCCACCCCGGGTACGGCGGGCGGCTACTTCATCCCCCCCACGATCTTTGCCGGGGTGACTCCCAACAACCCGCTCGCTCGCGAAGAGATCTTCGGTCCTGTCCTGTCGATCCTGGCTGCCGGTAGTGACGCCGAGGCGATCGACCTCGCCAACGACACTCCCTACGGACTGCAGGCCTCGCTCTTTACCGGCAACCTACGTCGAGCCCATCGTGCGGCCCGGGACCTCCAGGCCGGCACTGTCACCGTCAACTGTTATGGCGAAGGTGACATCACAACCCCGTTCGGCGGCTACAAACTGTCGGGATTTGGTGGTCGGGACAACTCCCTACAGGCCTTCGATCAGTACACCGAGACCAAAACGATCTGGATCGACCTCAGCGACCACGAAGTTGATGCCAACTTGGACTGACTCAGCCAACGGTGGCTCACCTCGAGTCGATTAGATTCAATGGGCAGGGTCCGCTGAATACTGAATCAAGCCAGTAGAGGCACAAGACCAAGTCAAGAGAGCACGCCTCGCTTGGACTGTCGGATCGAGTAGTAGAGCAGCAGGATGGCGATCACCCAGATCACCGCGCTGAAGATCATGCCGCCGGTGCCCATCATCTCGATACCGT
>JAIOJS010000245.1 GCA_019911795.1 Thermoanaerobaculia bacterium
TGCGGAGGCCTTGGACGAGGCTCGACACAACGTATTCCGACTGCGGGCCGACCAGGTCACCATCGACCTCTTGACGGATTCTGGAACCGGCGCCATGAGTGCCTCCCAGTGGGCCGCGCTGATGCTTGGGGACGAAAGCTATGCCGGCAGCCGCTCCTTTTTCCGGTTGGAATCTGTCGTCAAGAAACTGACCGGACTGCCCTATATCTTCCCGGTGCATCAGGGACGAGCTGCCGAGCGAATTCTGGCCCGCACCGCCTTCGGCCCGGGTGACGTGATTCTCAACAATACCCACTTCGACACCACTCGAGCGAACGTCGAGCAGGCAGGGGCCCAAGCGATCGATATTCCGGTCCCAGCCGCTTCGGACCCTCGAGATACTTCTGCCTTCAAGGGAGATATGGACCTCGATGCCCTCGATCGCTATCTCAGTCAAGACAATCACAACGTCGCCATGGTGATGCTGACCCTGACCAACAACGCGGCGGGTGGGCAACCCGTCAGCATGGCGAACTTCGAGGCCGTCTCCAAACGTTGTCGTCGAGCCGGCGTGCCGTTCTTCCTCGATGCCGCCCGTTTCGCCGAGAACTCCTGGTTCATCCACACCCGTGAGCCCGGCTGGGAGAGCGTCGCCCCCGCCGAGATCGCTCGCAAGGTCTTTGATCTTGCCGATGGTTTCTGGATGTCGGCCAAGAAAGACGGGATCGTCAACATGGGCGGGCTGTTGGCTACCAGGGACCGAGACCAAGCCGATGCCTTCCGCAATGAGCTGATTCTCGGAGAGGGCTTCCCCACCTACGGCGGCCTTGCCGGACGCGACCTGGAGGCGATGGCGGTGGGGCTCGAGGAATCGATCGACAGCGACTACCTTCGCTACCGAACTCGTAGCATCGCCTACTTCGCCGACCGGCTCGAAATGGCAGGGGTCCCGGTCGTGCAGCCCCCGGGTGGTCATGCGGTCTACCTGGACGCGGGCGCTCTTCTACCCCACATCCCCAAGGACGCTTTTCCCGGCCAAGCCCTGGCGGCCGCCCTGTACCTCGAAGGAGGAATTCGCGGCGTCGAGGTGGGGAGCCTCATGTTTCGGGGGGCCCGGCTGGAGCTGCTGCGACTCGCGGTGCCACGCCGTGTCTACACTCAGGCCCACATCGACTACGTCATCGAAGTCGCCACCCGTGTGGAGCGCAAGAAGGATTCCATCCCCGGGTACAGGATCGTCAAGGAACCCCCCTATCTGAGGCACTTCACTGCCGACCTCGCTCCGCTCGATCGCTACGTTGTCTAGCCTTCACGCCCGTCTTCGAGCGCCCCACCGGGCGGGACGATCTGCCCAAGGGAGACCTCACGCACTGGTTCGGGAGGCGACTTCGCAACGCGGAGCCGAAAGACCTGCGCGCGAGGCTTCCTGATGAGACACCGCGACGTGTGAAACGGCGTCAGCCCTACGACGCACTCAGGGTAGAGACTCACTCAAAGTAGCGGGGGTATAGCTCGAGGTGCTCTTCGACCAATCTAGTAGCCTCAGGAGTCCCCGATTCTGCGAGCGAATTCAGGGCCGACAGGAAGGTTGATAGATACTGGTGAAGCTCATCGTGGGCCGCACCCTGCATGGTGCAGCCCGCAATCAAGGTCTGGGCGTCCTCCTGTAGTGCCTTCCCCAACTCCCGTCCATCGACTCCGTCGACCGAGGACATCCTGGCTTCCATTGTCGAGAACATGGTCCTCGTGTGCTCGTCCATCTTCCACTTCTGATCGCCGTCCAGGGCTAGTTCTGGGAGGAGGCCGACCTGATGGGTCGCGTGGTCGTCGGTGGCCGCTTCCTTGGGCTCATCGAGCCGCGATTCCGGGGATCGCTCGGTCGAGTGACCGTGTTCACCGGCACCGCAGCCCGCTAGGAAAACCATAATAAGAAGAGGGGTCAGGAATAGCTTTTTCATCGAGTCTCCAAGGATAGTGGGTTCCAGCTAAGCCGGACCCGACCGAGATGCTACAGAGAACCGTGGGGTCGGGCTAACCAGCTGGGGGGCCGGGAATGAGAATCGGCCGCGATCTTAGCTCGTGACGACGAACGGCTTCGAATACGTCGTTGATCTGGTCGAGATTGTACTGCTCTACGAAGGGGGAGACGATGACCTGGCCGCTCAACACCCGCTCGACGACGGCCGGATAGTGCTCAGGAAGGCAGCCCCAGGTTCCTCGAGCCGTCGCGTCGAAAGCCATCAAGTTGCCGAGGCGTACCTCGATGCGCTGCCGGGTGTATCCGACGACCCCCAGGTGAGCTCCATGGTTGATCAAACTGAAGGCGAGACTCTGCCCCTCGGGGTGACCGGACGTCTCGAAGATCTTCCAACGCGTGGCGGCGTATCCCGCCTCTCGGACCCAGGCCCGAAGCGCTTGTTTGATGGCCCTTTGTCCTAGGGTCGCTTCGAGGGTCAGCTCCGTGAAATCCTCGACTCGGTCCAATCGCTCGCGATCCACATCGATGGCGGCCACGTGGGCTCCCATGGCGGTGGCTAGTTGGACTCCGAAGGTGCCCACTCCTCCAACCCCGACGAAAACGGCGACGTCGCCGCGGTCGAGGCCCGAGTTCAGGATCGCCTGGTAGGGAGTGGTGACGGCATCGGCTACAACGGCGAGCGAGGCGAGTTCCAGGCCTGACTTGGCCAGAGAGGCCTCGTCGACGGGGCACAACCCTTGGCTCGGTACGACCACGTGCGATGCGAACCCACCGTTGTCGTCGTTGCCGGGGAAGAACTGCTGGCCACAGATGGCTCCGCGCCTCGAACGACAATCAGGACATGAACCACAGGGGATCACGGCCGGCACCACGACGGCCCTTCCCAGCCAGGATCGCGCTCGTTCGCCGGTCTCCACGACACGACCTGAAATCTCGTGACCCAGGGTCAGTGGCAGTGCGTGGCGCGTCGGCACGTCCTCGTAGAGAAAGCCCAGATCGGTGTGACAGACACCACATCCAGCCACTTCGACGAGCACCCGGTCGGGCGGCAGAGAATCGGTGTCGAACGACCGGTGGTAGGACTCCATTGGCTGCTTCGGAGCCACCATCTGCCATCCCTGGATCTGCCTTGTCATCACATCCTCCTCGCGGTCTTGCACCCGGCGGGCGCGAAACCGATCCACGCTCGATACCAACGCCTCTTGTATACGGCGAAGCACTCGTGGTCGATATGACGCCTGTCATAAGCGAACGAGCCACCGCCGCGTAAATTCGAGCCATGAAGAGGGTACCGTGACGCGATCATCGGGAGTTTTCGAGGAGTGGCAAGGCTGCTCGCTGGAAGACATTCTCGGGATCTGCCGCGATACCGTGGAGGAGGGCGACTACTCGGCCGTTCAACGCTGGCGCGAAGGTGGCGGTCGAGTGGTGGGCCACTTCCAGGTCTACTTCCCCTCCGAACTGGTCCACGCGGCCGGGATGCTTCCCGTCAAGGTCTGTGGTGCCCCGGTCGAAACACGCCATGCGGATTCACGCTTTGGTTCCTATCTCTGTTCGATTCTCGGCACCTCGTTAGAGCTGGCCCTGAACGGGACGCTGGAGCTAGACATGTTCGTTTCCCATCCCATCTGCGACGCGGCCCGCAACCTCGCCGCGATCTGGAGCCGCAACTTCGACTACCCGTGTCAGATTCTCTACTTGCCGCAGAACGCCAACTCGAAGGGGAGCGCCGACTACCTACGCGGAGAGTATGCGCGCCTCTTGGCGGAGTTGGAGGAGATCGCGGGCCGTCGCGTCGAAACGGCCGATCTTGCTCGCTCGATCGATCTGTTCAACGAGTCGAGGGCCCTGGTACGACGCATCTATGAGGTGAGGCGGGAAACGCCGTGGAAGATCAACGCCGAGGACTCCTACAGCCTGGTGGCGATTGGCGGCTTCCTACCGGTCGAGGAACATCTCGATCTGCTCCGGACCGTAGTGCCGATGATCGAACAGAACGAACGGAAGCCCGAGGATCGGATCCGCGTTGTTTTCGAGGGCGCCTTTTGCGAGCAACCGCCCCTCGATCTCATCCGCATGCTGGGTCGTACCTGCTACGTCGTGGACGATGACTTCCTGATCGGACTTCGTTGGATCACGGAAGACGTCGAGACGGAGGGTGATGCCCTGGGCAACCTCGCAAGGGCCTACTTGGAGCAGTCCAGCTATAGCCCCGTGCAGCACGACAATCGCAAGCCGAAGGAGAAGATGCTCCTCGATCGAGTTCGCCGCTCCAAGGCAGACGCGGTGATCCTCACCGCCGCCAAGATGTGTGAGCCTGGGCTCGAAGAGCAAGTGGCCTATGTCTCGGCCCTCGACGACGAAATGATTCCCTATTTCATTTCTGAGTTCGAACAGAACATGAGCAGCTTCGGCGGGCTGGAACTCCAGCTCGAGACCTTCTCCGAAAATCTACTATTCGATTGAGACCAAGCGGGAGCGCCATGGAAGAGCAGGAGACGATCGTCGGACGCGGCAGTCGAGATGGAGCAGCCCTTTTCCGGCAATGGTTCGAATCGCTCGACGAGGCCGCGAGACGTGACGAACGAGCCGCCTACGTCTTCGTCATGGGTAGCATGAACGAAATCCTCAAGGCGTTCGACATGCACATCACCCTGCCGGAGATCAACTCGCTCCAGCTCGCCGTCCGCCATGTCGCACACGAGTACCTGCAGGAGGCCGAGGACTACGGTTACTCCCCCGACATCTGCGGCTACGTCAAGGCCGATGTCGCGGTGCAACTCCGAGGCGGAGTGCACCCAATGGGTCAGATTCCCAAGCCTTGCCTGGCGGTCTACACCAACGCTTGCAACACCTACATCAAGTGGGCCGAGATCTGGGAGCGCATCCATCACATCCCCATCTTCACCCTCGACGTTCCCGGGCATCGTCAGCTAGGAGTTCACACCGTACCGGGAGACCAGAGCTTCGAGGCCGACCGAGCGTACGTGGAGGTACAGATCCGGGAACTCATTTCTGTCTGTGAAGAGATCACGGGCCGTGCTTTCGACATCGATCGGCTCCGCGAGACGATGCACTACGCGAATCAGATGAGCGCTTCTTGGGCGCGCCTGCTCGAACTCAATCGATCAACGCCTTCCGTCTTCAACGCTCTAACCGATGGCACCGTCTACCTCGGAGTGGCGAACGGTTTCCGAGGTACGGCAGAAGGAGCCAAGTACTTTCAGGATCTGGTCGAAGAGATGGAGTACAAGGTAGCCAACGGTATCGGCACCATCACCAACGAACAGCACCGACTCGCATTCGTCGGAGTGCCCTGCTACCCGATCTTCCGCCGATTCAACGAGCTCTTCGCGGAGTGGGGTGGAACCTTCGTGAGTTCCACCTATCTCTGGTTCGCCTCGGGTGGTACGCAGAAGGGTTACCAATACGACCTGACGGATCCCATCCAGAGTCTGTCGGAAGGAGTACTGCTCAACGTAAGGGACGCGATGAACAGCATGTTCGACCAGACGACGGTGATTGAGGGGTTCATCAATGAGTTCGGTTTGGATGGCGTCATCTACCATCCGATCAAGAGCTGCCGAACGGTATCCACGGGCTTGGCGGACAGCCGACGACAGCTGATGGAGAACACTGGCATCTCTAGCCTGTTCATCGAGTCCGACATGATGGACCGTCGAGTCGTTTCGGAAGCTCAACTGAAGAACCGAATCGATGCCTTCTTTGAGGGTCTGATCTCCAGGAAGCAACAGCTGACGGCGACGGGGGGCACCTGATGGCCTATGCAGCCGGGGTTGACGTTGGTTCGACCCAGACCAAGGCCGTCGTGGTCGACGAAACACGACGAATCGTGGCACGCGGCTTGGTCGATACTGGGGCGAATGTCATTCAAGCGGCGGAAAACGCCTATCTCGAAGCCCTGAGTCGTGGTGCACTGACAGAGGAAGAGGTCGAGTACGTCGTCGGCACTGGGTATGGGCGCTACCGAGTCACTTTCGGCAATGAACAGGTGACCGAGATCAGCTGTCACGGTCGCGGTGCGGTGCATCTGTTCCCAGCAACCAGGACCGTGGTCGACATGGGAGGGCAGGACACCAAGGCGATTCGTGTCTCCGGAGAGGGTGAGATTGTCGATTTCTGCATGAATGACAAGTGTGCCGCCGGTACCGGACGGTTTCTCGGCGCCGCCTCGGCGGCTCTGGACATCCCGCTCGACGATCTCGGAAACACCGCCCTCGCGTCCCGACGACCCGTGAAGATCAGCACCACATGCACGGTCTTTGCGGAGTCGGAGGTGCTCGCCTGGCTCGGAAAAGGGAAGAAGGTGGAAGATATCCTGTGGGGCGTCCATCAGTCGATCGCGGCCCGATCGGCGGGCCTCATGCGGCGGGTCGGTATCACAGAGCAAGTGACGTTCACCGGGGGCGTCTCGCGCAATCCCGCGATGATCGCAGCCTTGGAGGAGAAGCTCGAGACTGCGCTGAATGTTAGTGACGATTGCCACTACATCGGTGCGCTCGGCGCGGCGCTCTTCGCCTTGGACCGAATCCTCGCCAGTCGGGCACCCCTCAGCAAGGGGAAAGCCTCATGACGATCACGGCGGGCATCGATGTGGGTTCGACCTATACCAAGGGTGTCCTACTCAGCGATCAAGGGGAGATACTGGCCAGGTCGATGCGTAGTACCGGATTTCTTCTGGACAAGGCAGCTCGCCATGTTTTTGACGATTGCCGGCTACAGATTGGACTCGAAGAAGAGGACTGTGACTACGTCATCGCTACCGGTACCGGTAGACATCGGGTCGACTTCAAGGATCTTGCGGTGACTGATCTGACGTCGGGCGCCCGGGGCGCCAGGCACCTCTTTCCCGGGACCAGAACCGTGCTCGATATCGGCGGTCAGACCATGAAGTCGAGCCGCCTGGACGACCAGGCACGGGTCCAGTCGTTCCGGCTGAATGACAAGTGCGCGGCTGGAACCGGAGCCTTTCTCGAGAAGACGGCACGCTACATGGGCTACTCGACCGAGGATATTGGGCCTTTGATGGCTACCGCGAGATCTTCGGTACCGATCTCGGGCGTCTGTGCCGTATTTGCGGAATCCGAAGTCATCAATCACCTGTCGATCGGGACGCCTCCCGGGGACATCATGCAGGGCGCGATCGAATCGTTGACCACGCGTTCGGTTCAGTTGATGAAACGGATCAAGGCGGAGCCCGAGTTCACCCTGATTGGGGGCATCCTGCGCTTCGAAAGCATGTCGATCGCGGTCGAGACGAACCTGGGAGAGAAGGTCAATGTGCCGGCTGGGGACCTCTGCCAGTACACCTGCGCTATCGGGGCGGGGGTTCTCGGGCATCTTCGCCTGGCTCGACTCGGTGACCAAAAGTCCAGGCATTCAGCCTAGATGATCTTGGTCATGGAGACTCCTTGAACATGGAATCGACGGGACATGCCCGATTGATCCGCGAGGGCTGGCAGCGACGCTTCGTCGCTGGTGGAGCTCGCATCGAGGAGGCGATCGAGAGCTACTCGCAGATGGGTTTCGAGGTACTCGCTCAGCCGGTGGAGCGAGAAGACCTCTCACCCCAGTGCCACTCCTGCGAGAGTCCACTCTGCCCCAGCTATCGACTGATCTATACACGGCGTCCGCTTTCAGAAGGGGGGATCGAGTGATTCGCAGCGAGACTCGAATGGAAGGGTACGTTCTCCACATCCTGCTGGACCGACCCAAGGCCAACCTCCTCGATGCCTTAACCATCGAGGCCATCAGTCGGTCGCTGAGCCGGGACGTCACGCCAGAGACTCGGATGATCGTCTTCGAAGGAGCGGGGGATCACTTCTCGTTTGGCGCGAGTGTCGAGGAGCACCAGGCCGAGCAGGCGGAGCTCCTGCTCAGTAGCTTTCATGGCCTGTTCAGGCAACTCGCCGAAGTCGCCGTGCCCACTTGTGCGGTGGTCCGGGGGCAGTGTCTGGGCGGTGGATTGGAGCTAGCCAGTTGGTGCACATGGATCGTTGCCACACCCGAGGCTCGGCTCGGGCAGCCAGAGATCAACCTGGCGGTCTTTCCACCGATGGCATCGATTCTCCTACCCTGGCGGGCTGGTGGCCGCGCGGCTCTCGATCTCTGCGTGTCCGGACGGAGTGTGTCGGCCGACGAAGCGCAGCAGCTGGGCCTGGTCAACGTAGTGACGGAAGACCCCGAATCGTGGTGGATGGATCTGGTCCGAGAGCAACTCTCCGCGACCAGTGCGAGTTCGCTGCGCTTCGCCGAGGTCGCGGCCCGAACTCAGTTGATCCGAATCATCAATCGAGATCTCGGGCACCTGGAGGGGCTGTATCTCGATCATCTGATGAAGACGCACGATGGCAACGAAGGCATCGCCGCCTTCGTCGAACGCCGCCGTCCCGAATACACCCACCAGTGACTTGACGACGAAAATGGAGATCTGATCATGCAGAGTAGACGTGCCATCGATTGCTTGTTTCCCATCCTGCTCGAAGAGTGGAAACAGAGCTGGATGCGGGCTACCGATTCACCGGGAGAGCTGCATTGTGAGGTAGAGACGGCGTGGGGTGACGGATACGCCGACGGGACCCAACTGATCGCGGCCATGGATCGTGCCGGTATCGAGGCGGTATTGGCTACGGATCTACTGGCGTGGTCGTACACTCGTCAGAAGCGCTTCGCCATGGACATGACCGAGCAGATAGCCGACCTCTCGGTCCAATACCCTGGACGGATCTATGGCCTGTCCAACTACGATCCTCTCTCCATTAGAGCCAGTTTGGCCAAGCTCGACCATGACATTACGCAACTCGGTTTCAAGGGCGTCTACCTTCACATCTATGGCTTCGATATCGGGTTGGACCACCGCAAGATGTATCCCCTGTATGCCAAGTGCGAAGAGATGGGGGTTCCGGTGGCCATGCAGGTCGGGCATGTCCTCGAAGCCATGCCGAGCGAGCATGGTCGTCCGATGCAGCTCGATCGCATCGCTTGTGACTTTCCCGACCTGACCATCATCGGTACCCACACCGGGTATCCGTGGGTGGACGAGATGCTGGCCGTGGCTGGCAAGTGGCCCAATGTGTATGTAAACATCGCCGCTTGGCTGCCCAAGTACTTCGGTCCCAACCTGCGACAGTTCATCTCCGGAAGACACACCCACTCCAAGGTCCTGTTCGGCACCAACGGACTCGATTGGACCCGGTACCTGGAGGAGTTCGACAACCTGGGGGTCGACGAGGATCGGGCCCGAGCTATTCTCTTCGACAATCCACGGCGGGTTTACCAGCTCTAGTGTCCCGCTCCGGAAGTCCCGTGTCACTTGCCCGAGGTCATTTTCTCCTCTGGCAAGGAGCGGCGGCACGGGTATACCGGGAGTATTTCGAGGAGGCGCAACCTTAGTGATAGAGCCGCTCGGTTCCAACGACCCGGTCCCGGAGGAGGTGTCGAAAGCTCCATCCCTTGCTACATCCGTGGGCGGTGATCGGGCGATCGCGCGGTGGCTACTGCTCTGCGCCGCCTCGGTGGTCGCGATGATCCTTCTGGGTGGCTTCACTCGGTTGACCCACTCTGGTCTCTCGATCGTCGAATGGAAACCGGTGACGGGGACGATTCCCCCACTCAGCGAGTCGGCCTGGGAGGATGCCTTCGCGCAGTATCGAGAGTTCCCCGAGTATTCGAGGATCAACCAGGGGATGTCCCTGGCTGAGTTCCAGAGGATCTACTGGGTCGAGTATGCCCACCGTCTGCTCGGGCGGTTGTCGGGGTTCCTCTTCTTTCTGCCCCTCCTGTACTTTTGGATCAAGGGCAGAGTAACGCGTCGGCTGAAGCCCCAGTTGATGGCAATACTCATCCTGGGTGGGCTGCAGGGCTTCCTCGGTTGGTACATGGTGCGGAGCGGCCTGATCGACCGTCCGCAGGTGAGCCAGTATCGATTGACGGCACATCTTGGGTTGGCGGTTCTCCTCTATGGTTACCTGGTCTGGCTGGCGCTGGGGTTGCTGAGGAGCGGCGCCCCCGACAGCCCCTTCATCCCGGTCACTCCCCTCTTGCGGCGGTTGTCCTATTTCTTCACCGGCGGTGTCTTTTTGATGATTCTCTCCGGGGGGTTGGTGGCCGGTACTCGGGCGGGCTTCATCGCCAACACGTTCCCTTTGATGCATGGATTTGTCGTACCGCCCGGTCTCTATGGCACCGATCCACCCTGGCGGGCGGCCTTCGAGGATCTACTGACCGTACAGTTCAATCATCGGTTGCTGGCCCTCTTCCTGGCTGTCCTGGTCATCAGTCTGGTCGCTCTTGGGGCCGGCCAGCGGACGGATCATCGCCTCCGCATCCGCATTGCTGGGGTCCTAACGGCCTTTCTTGTTCAAGCGAGTCTCGGAATTGGTACTCTGGTAATGGCCGTACCGCTGGTCTTGGGCGTCGCGCACCAGGCTGGATCGATCGTCCTCCTTACGGCTGCGCTATGGCTGAGCCGGGACCTGATCTCGCGGCGACCACACCGTGCGCCGGGACCCTACCGACTGAGTCCAACGCGAACGAAGCAGGGCTGAGGATCGGCAGAGCGTCAGCGAATCACTTGGGCGAGATCGGACAACTAGCCCGTCATCAAGGGATCGACCTCGCCGAATGGCCGAGGGACTGGGTCGCTGCGGTCTTCCAATAGAATCAACCTATCGCCGCGATATCTAGGAATCGGGCGCTCGAGAGGACATGCAAAGTCCGACGCTCAGTGGAAGCCAAGGGGCTCCGTTTCACTGGCCGCCGGCCTCCGAAAGGGAGTAGATACTTCGCGAAGACAGAGTAGGAGAGTTGGCCTGGCCCTCAGTGGCGGCGCGGTACGAGGGGCGGCTCACATCGGTGTCCTCAGGGTTCTCGAGGCAAATGGTCTAAGACCCGACTTTGTTGCCGGTACGAGTATCGGAGCTATTTTCGGAGCGGCTTTTGCCTGCGGCATGACCCCTGCCAGCATGGAGGAGTTGATCATGGCTCAGACCTGGTCCAGACTGATCCGGCCATCGCTTCGACCAAAGAGCGCAATTTTCGACGTCAGTCCGGTAGAACAACTACTCGAGGAAGTCTTGGGCGTCAAGACCTTCGCCGATCTACCGCTTGGTTTTGGCGCAGTCTGCTGCGACATCAGTAGCGGCGAGGTGGTAGCCCTTCGTAGCGGGGACCTCGTCGATGCGGTCATGGCCAGTTCCTCAGTACCTGGACTCTTCCCGGCACGCGAGCGAGACGGACGCCTGCTGGTGGATGGTGGCATCGTCGACAACCTGCCGGTGAATATCGTTCGAGACATGGGTGCCGACATCGTGATCGCGGTAGACCTCTTGGAGATGCCATCGGCCCGCTTTCCTAAGCCACCGTCCAACCTTTTCGAGAGTTGGCAGCGAAGCCTCTACTATCTGATCCAGAAGAACCATCCAGACCCCGAACTGACCGATCACACGATCACCCCACGGATCGCAGAGATGTCCTTCACCGACTTCGACGGCGTTCCGGAGCTAATCCGTAGGGGCCAAGAGGCGGCTGAGCACAGTTTGCCTCGGCTCCGAGACCTCTTCTTGGAAGACTAAGTCTGGACAACTAAGTTGCCTGGACTAGGCTTCCTCCACCGGACTGACGAAACCTTCAGGTTTCACGGCAAGAATCGAGCACCCCACCTGCGGAATGATTCTCTCCGCGGTATTGCCGATAAAAAAGCCGGCGATGCCGGTCCGAGCAACGGTGCCCATGACAATCAGGTCGGCTCGACCGCGGAATAGCGCCGCCGGAATGAGGTCGGAAGGCCGGCCCTTGACGATTTGGAGCGTGTGCTCGATCCCCGAGAAGTCATGTTTCGCCAGGAGTTCATCGACTCGGCTCTCATGGTCAGCCTTCGTCGCGGCTATGAGCCGGTCGACTTGCGCCGGCGAAAGACTCCCCCGCCCACGAATCAGGAGCCCTTCACCATCCATCTCCCAAGCGTGAACAACAACTAGTTCCGCTTGGTCCGCGCGGCATATTTCGATGGCCCATTCGAGAATTCGATCGTCAAGGTCGGGGGCACGCCCAGGTACGTTGCCCTGCGGATCGATCGCCGCGAACACTCGTCGGTAGGGCGACTGCTCTCGGGGTCGCGTGATCCAGACGGGACAGGGACACTGGCGAAGCAGATGGGAATCAGTGCTGCCAACCGGCGAGGTTCGAGAGTTTCCATCTTCTGAAACCTTGATGACGAAGTCCGCTTTGGTCTCGAGCACTTCCCGAATGATCTCTACCGGCCGAACTCCAACCCGCACCTTGGCTGACGCTTCGACGCCTAGCCCTCTCAACTGCTCGACTATCTCCTCGGCGCGGCGCTGCTCCTCCTCGAGGAAAAGGTCCGCCATGTCGACATGCTCGGGGCCGACGCGGTAGCTGGGAACGAATCCGGGAGTCACGAGTACCGTCACGGGCCCCGTACCCGCGAGTGATCCGAGCCGGGCAATCGCTTCCTGGTTTCCGATGCTTGGATCATCGATCAGAATCGCTCGTCGATTGCGCATCCTAGCCTCCCTAGTCCCTGCGTTGGGTGTCTCTTCTCAGGTCGTTCGCTACATTGCTCTACCTTGTGGCTGAGAGCGCCGACAGCCTCGACTCTAGGCCAGACGGAATCCTCTCGCGCCACCCCTTTGGGTGGCGGAGCCCTGTGAACCCATGATCCGCCTGCGCCTCTGCGACTGCCTTGGTGAAATAATGGCTGCGAAGCAGAGGCACGAGTCAGCGTGCGTCCTGATCGAGTCGGCCTCGCTTCGAGCCGTCGGGCAGCGATGGGATCATCACTGCCCCGAGGTCCTACTGAACCCGCAGGAGCAGAACTCGTGACTATTCTCATTTTCGTTGTCGCTGGAACGCTGCTGCTTTCCGCTCTGTGCTCTCTCCTCGAGGCCACTCTCTACTCGACCCGCTCGACCACACTCGAGGCCACGAGAGCTCAGGGACGCCACGTGCAAGGGGCTGAGGCCTTCATCGCCTTGAAACGCAAGATTGCGGAACCGACGGCGGCGATTCTGATTCTCAATACTGTCGCGAATACGGCAGGTGCCACGGTTGCCGGCATGCTAGCCGCCCGCCACCTGGGAGTATCAGCTGTCCCCCTCTTCTCGGTCTTTCTGACTCTGGCGATTCTCCTCTTCTCCGAGATTCTCCCCAAGACCTATGGTGCCCTGCACTGGAGGGGGCTTTGGCCGGTGCTCGTATGGCCACTGGTTGCTCTCCGGAAGGCTCTGAAGCCCGCCATCTGGCTTACGGAGAAGTTTTCGTCCCTCTTTTCGAGAGGCCGCACTCTGCCGGTGACGACGGAGGGCGAGATTCTGGCCATGATTCAGCTCGGAGCCAAGGACGGAGAACTGACCCCAACCGAACTCGAGCTTCTTACCGCGGTCTTCCGCTTCGACGAGACGACGGTGAAGGAGATCATGATCCCCCGCCATGAAGTGATGGCCCTGGCGGTGGGATGGTCCGTCGAGAGGTGTGCCCAAATGGTTCGAGATCACAAGCATACTCGCTACCCGCTATGCAGCGGCTCGTTGGATTCCGCGCTGGGGGTAATTCACGTCAAAGATCTCATCGGGTTGGACCCCAACCAAGCGATTGATCTCGTGCCGATGGCCCGACCGCTCGATCGGATCCCCGACCTACTACCCATCCGCAAGGTCCTCAGGACCATGCAGGAGAGTCGATCGCACTTGGCTCTGGTGGTGGATGAACATGGGACGGTAGTGGGTGCCGTGACGTTGGAAAACGTCATCGAGCAGATCGTGGGCTCGGTTCAAGACGAGTTCGATAGCGAGGAACCTGTTCTCGCTGCCACGTCGCCCGGCGTTTGGATTGCCCACGGCCAGCTGTTAATCAGCAAACTCAACGAAGAACTCGAATTGCGACTCGAGGATCCTTCGATTGCGACTCTCTCGGGGCTTCTCACATCGAGGCTGGGACGCCTTCCAAGGGTCGGAGACCGAATACGATTGGAGACCCTCGAAGCAGAGGTCCTCGCCGTCGCGCAGAACAGGGCCAGTCGGGTCCGACTGACCACCCTGGCTAGGGCCGTTCCAGAGACCCTGGGAACCCCCTAGGCCTCATCCGATTCGAAGGCCTCCAGGTGGGCGGTCTGCTCCGACCGACGAATGTAGACGTCCCGTTTCGGAAAGGGTATCTCGATACCCTCGGACTTCAAGACTCTGTCGATCTCCGAATGCAGCTCATGAGTCAAGGGCATGATCTCGAGCACATCTTTGATAAAGGCACGCATCTCGAAATCCAGGCTACTGTCGCCGAAACCTACGAAGAATACGGTTGGAGGCGGCTCAGAAACGACACGCTCGTTACCCGCTGCCACCGCGGTCAGAAGTCGGTGAACCTTCCCCGTGTCCGAGCCGTAGGCCACGCCGACCCTCACGATGAGCCGCGTAATCGAATCGCTCAATGTCCAATTGGTTAGGGGCTCGGTAATGAACACCTTGTTGGGGATGATCTGTTCCTTGCGATCCCAATCGGTGAGAGTGGTCGCCCGGATTCGAATCCTCGACACGGTTCCGGTCGTCGTTCCCACCGTCACGACATCGCCGACTCGTACCGGGCGTTCAAAGAGAATCAGCAGACCGGAGATGAAGTTGGCCACGATCTCCTGCAAACCAAACCCGATGCCGACACCGAGCGCAGCGACGAGCCATTGCAACTTCGCCCACTCGGCTCCGATCAGATAGAGGACGGCTCCTACCCCAACCAGCACGATGACGTACTTCGAGATTGCCCTCGCAGCGTACGTGCTGCTCGGGCTTAGCCTGAAGCGACGGAGGACCGACACCTCGAGCAACCCTGGTAGATTCCGAGCGCCGAAGAAGGTCAGGAGGGCTACCCCCGCCGCCGCCACGAGGCTACCGAGCGTCACCATGCGAAGGACCCCGCCATCGCCGTCAGTGACGGACCAGAGTTCGAGTTCCTGCAAGACCGCGAGTGCGGGGAGGGCGTCACCCCATAGCCGAGTGAGCAGGAGCAAGGTGCCGACCGCGACGATCATCAGCACGAAGGCCCGGGTCTGAGAGCTGATTGTCGCTGGGTCTGAATCTGGGGCCTCGAGAACGTCCGGCACACCCTCCCCTGAGGTATCCGCTGCCAACTTGCTAGCAGAGCGCTGGAGGTCTGCTAGTTGCCTCGACCGTCGATGTTCTAGCTCCATACGCCTTTCCACCAAGGCGAGAGCGCGCAACAGGAGGCTGTAGATCAAGATCGATATCGCGATTAGACAGGAACTGACGAATAGTTTGCTCTGTAGTTGCTGCGCAGTGAAGTGGTATCCCAAGAAAGAAAGCCCGAGGAGCAAGAGAGGAATCGCGACGGCCAGATGGTGGATCCACCGCAGAAGAAACGAGCTCCTTCCCCAGTCCAGCCCATCCAACAACCCCTTTGAAGGACGAAGGGCCCGATGTGCGAAGAGCGCCAACGCAGCGGAGGCGACACCGAAAAGGAGCCGACTCGAAACATCTCCTCCGGCATTCCCTTTCGTGCCGTCTACCAGAGGAATCAGAACCGCGATCGGAACAAGCACGGCGCTGAGCCTCGGAACACTGAGTCGGGCTACGGCTAGGGTCCGATTTCCCCACCCAAAGTGGCCTTCGGCTAGCCCGTCGGGTCGGCAGATCTGGACGAAAATCTCGAGGAGAAAGTAGAGCGCAGCACCATTCGCCAGGCCTTCGCTGAGCTGGCTGGATCCTGAACGGCCCAGGCCTACCAACCAGGCGGCCAAGCCCAGGAGTAGTGCTCCTGGAAGTGCGAGTACTACGGAATCGATAAGGGCCAACCAGGTTGGTAGCAGACTATCCCTTGCGGTATCACCCACATGCCGCCCCGTCGCCACCAGGTGTTTGATGACTCGCCGCCGTCGAACCAACAACAGGAACAGCACGAGACCCGAGAGGATCACGCCAAGCACCGAAGCTCCTGCCTGCTCACCTGCGTGCTCCAGGGATTGCCGCCAACTCGAGCCATTCACTAACCATCGGACCTCGTCGACGACGCTCGTCAGCGGTACGGACCAAATAGGCTCGGAGGTGGGAACCCAGAACAACCGCCGGTTCAAGAGATCTTCGTACTCGTGGCGCCTGGTCGAGAGCTGAAGGGAGTCGTTTCGAGTCGCACTCAGTTCATTGATGTACTGCCAGAAGAGAGCGGCAGCATCCTCGAAGAGCCGCTGCTGCTCCTCTCTGAGTTCCCCATGGAGAGACTCCCACTCTGGCTTCAGGAACGGTTCTCCGCCCTCCTCGATTGCCGCAAGCCGCGAACTCTCCAGACTCAGCTGCTCGAGCCGCGCAGTGATCGTCTCACTCTCCAGATCTGCGATCCTCGCCTGGATCTCGTCGCCAAAGACGAGGCTCTTGCGTTCGCGGAGCATGGCGCTACCGAGAGCCGCACTCTTTTCCGCACCGGCGATCGCCAGTTGACGTGTGAGGTTGTCGAACCGTCGATCGAGACTTGCCCGAGCCGCCGTTAGTTGACCACGCTCACCCGCTAGAGACTCGGTTCGGGCCAGGAGCCTCGAGATCAGACTAGCGAGCTCCCCATTCTCGGTCGCCAGTTGGGTCAACCTGGTAGGGGCTCCCTGTAGTTGAGCGGCGAAAGCCTCGGCCCGCAGGGTCGTAGCTCCAGCTCTCTCTTGACGGGCGAGATTAACAGCAGCCTGCAAGGCCGCCACTCGCTCCCCCGCCTCTGCGATTTCTCGGTCCAGGGTCCTCTCGCGGAGTTCGAGCAGTTTCAATCGCGACTCGTGGGCCAGGATCTGTTGCTCGATTGCCGCCCGTCGAGCACTTCGTGCTTGGGCTTCGGCAGCGGCTGCGATGCGCTTGGCCTCGAGCATTGCCGAAGAAACCGAACCAGGAAGCGCCATGGGCTCTGGGGCCTCCTTCGAGGCCTCGGAAAGCATGGCGGTGAGATTGAGGCCGCGTTCCGCTGTGGCCTCGAGTCGGATACTCGCAAGCTGGCCGCGAAGGCGAGATAGCTCCGACTGTTCATTCAACAGTCGCTG
>JAIOJS010000246.1 GCA_019911795.1 Thermoanaerobaculia bacterium
CCTCTCGGTCACCGAGAGTTCTCCGACCGGCAGCAGTGCCCTCCGGCCACTCGGTGACTGGGCGGTCCGAGACACCAGAACTGACCAGCTGATGGGTGTCCCCGTTTCGGGAACATAGATCGCGGGAAGCTCCGCGGCGGATTCATTCGCCGACACCCTCTGGACTACGGCAGCCTGATCCGAATTCGGCTCCAGGACTTCCGAGACTTGTTCTCCACCGACCGACCCCGAAACCTGGAAGAACGACCAACCGCCATCTGAGGCCGACTGAAACTCCTCGCGGAGCTCGTGGATTCCGTCGCCACGTGTGACCGAGGACACCACCGTCGACCGCCCGGTGGCTCCCTGGGTCCAAGTCAACTCGCCGACCCGCTTCCCCTTCCTAACCCACTCGTAACGCCGCGTTTCGTTCGCATCCTGCGAGCTACTCGGATCGTCGCCCTGACCTCCGGCAAACGCATCGCTCGCCGAAGCAACCAAGAAGAGAGTGAGCAGAACGATCGAAAGCCGGGGTCGCCTCCGCCGGATGGAGCCTTCGGGGACCCAGTGTGTCGATCGATGTACAGTCTGCTGCATCTCACGTTCCTTTAGAAGTAGTCGAGCCTACGCCCCTGGCCCAAAATCAGTGTGACGGTGAGGGCGTCAGCGTCGCGAGATCCTACCAGTCCGCCGGCCGCCACTCGGGTGGCCCGCCGAGGAACAAAAGAACGCAGTGGGGAGTAGTATTGATTGTCCCATTCCGCAATCCAAGGAGAATTCCATGATGCAACGACTCCGCAACAGTTGGGCCGTGATGAAGACGAGCGCAGCCGCGCTCAACGCCGACCGCGAGCTGCTCGTCTTCCCATTGGTCTCGGCCATCGCTACTCTCATCGTCAGCCTCACTTTCATCGTCCCCGTGGTGATCAGCGGCGCCTGGCAGATGGTCGGCGACGAGTCCACCGGCAAGATCATAGGCGCCCTCTTCCTATGGTGCTTCTACTTCGTTCTCGCCACCATCACGGTGTATTGCAACACCGCCCTGGTTGGCGCGGCGATGATCCGCTTCGACGGCGGCGACCCCACTCTCGCCGATGGACTGCGGGTTGCCTCGTCCCGGTTCAGCACCATCCTCGGTTACGCCGCCATCTCCGCCAGCGTCGGCCTCCTGCTCAAGGTCATCCAGGGCAAGGGGGGCAAGTTGCAGGCGATCGTCGCCTCCATCGTCGGCGTCGGCTGGAGCCTGGCTACCTTCCTCATCGTCCCGGTCCTGGCCGCCAACGACATCGGCCCGATCGAGGCGGTCAAACAGAGCGGACTCCTGTTCAAGAAGACCTGGGGCGAACAAGTCGTCGGGGCTGGGGGGATCAGGCTCGTCTCCGGGATCGCCGTGGTCCTGCTGATCCTCATCGGAGGAATCTCCATTACCCTGGCGGCCGCGACGGAGAGTGTCGCGCTGATCATCACCGTCGCCGTCCTCTTCGGCCTCGCCCTTGGGCTCCTGCTTCTGGTCACCGCCGCCCTCCAGGGCATCTACTCTGCGGCTCTCTACCGCTACGCGACCACCGGGGTTGGCGCCTTTGGCTTTGAACCCACACAACTGGGTACGGCCTTTCGCGCGAAGCGGTAGGTCCGCAGATCCGGGGCGGTCAAGGTAGATCGGTGAGATCGAGCAAACCAGTGAATCAGTCTTCGCTCGACGGGAGTGCCACCCTCCTCCGTAGGCTCGATGCCCTATACACCCAAGTACGGGGCATCCCTTTCTTCGTCCGCCTCACCCTCTTCACCCGGATCCTACTCGCCGCCGGGTTCATTCCCACCGGGATGGCCAAGCTCCTAGGTCATCGCTTCACCACTATTTCGGTAGAGAACCCCATTGGCGCCTTCTTCGAGGCCATGTACCAGACGGGCGCCTACTGGCAGTTTCTAGGCGCCTCTCAGATCCTGGCTGGGATCCTCGTCCTGATCCCCAGCTTCGCCCACCTGGGAGCCGCTCTCTTCCTCCCCATCATGATCAACATCCTCGTCATCACCGTGGCCCTCGGTTTCACGGGGACGCCGATCGTCACCGGACTCATGCTGGTCGCGGTGATCTACCTCTGCGCCTGGGACTACGAACGCTTCAGAGGCCTGCTCACCCGGAAGTCGTGGCCCCAAGACCTCCTGGTGCCTACTCTCCGGCTCGATCGCGGGGAGATCTACGGATTCTGGGTTTTTGCCCTCGCCCTACTCGCCTTCTTTGGCGGAACTCGGGGGTTCCTAAACCCAAAGGCTTCGCTGGCCGCGCTGGGGCTCGGGTTCGCGGCTGGTCTCTTCACCCTCATCCGCTTCCTCACTACAGGTCGACATCTGCGCCCCCGAGTCGAGTCCCTCCGCTAGAGGCCGACTCAAGGCCGCCTTCTGCTCCCGCCAGTCCGGCAGGAAGGTGTCCATCAACCCCCAGAACCGAGCGTTGTGGGAACGCTCCAGTAGATGAACCATCTCGTGCACCACCACGTACTCGAGGCAAGCTGGGGTCCGCTTCATCAACTCCAGGCCGAGCCAAATGCGCCGAACCTGCGTGTTGCAGGTCCCCCAACGGGTCTTCATCTTGCGGATCCGCCACTCCGCCACCGACACGCCGAGAATCGGCTCCCAGTGCACGACCAGCCGCGGGATCCGCTGCGCCAGCTCGCGGCGGTACCAGCGCTCGAGCGCCGCCTCCCGCGTCGCGCGCGAGGTCCCGAGACCCACCGTCATCGTAATCACTCCATCGCCGTAGCCGACTTGCACCCGGGAGCGCCCGGCTATCTCCACCACTTCGAGCCGATGCCCTCGCCCCTCGAACGCGTGGATCTCCCCGCTGCGGCATTCCGTCACGGGTCGCGACGGCCGCTGCGCGAAGCGTTCCTGATGCTCGCGAATCCATTCCGCCCGTGCGTTGACCATCTGTCGCACCGCTTCGTCACCCAAACGCCAGGGCACCGAAGCCCGCACCGCGCCGTCGGGCGGCTGTAGGCGCAGGTATAGGTTCTTGATGTCCTTGCGGACCACCTCGACCGACAGGCCGTCGATCTCGAGGGTGTAGCGCTTCTCCCGTTGCTTGCGCTTGGGCCTGGGGGACCGCTTGGGCTTGCTCGAACGGTTCCACATGGGATGGATCATCCCACGATTGGGAGTCCGGTGGAGCTATCGACTACCTCCGCGGCCGGCTCGGCGGCTGACTCGACGCCATGCCCGAGAGCCACCGCAGGATGTTGACGGCAAGCTTCTGGTTGTCGAGTCCCTCAGTATCGAAACCCGAGTTACTCCCCAGAGCGGTAAGCATCGCAGCATCCCCCAGGGCCACGACACGTCCCGAACCGAATCTCATCGCAAGTCCCTGGCTGCGTCCCGCCGCGGAACGTAGCGAATCCTGGGGTGACGGATCGAGCCAGAAGCCACGCCTCGATACCCGATATCGATCCTGAGCAGCTGCACCCAGGGTGAGAAAGCTGATCGCTCCGGGAGGACCCGCGAGGGACTGGCCGAGAAACACTCCGATCCGTTGGACCGCTTGGTCCGGTCCCGTGCCGTCGGTAATCGGGTGGGGTGTGAGAAGTCCATTTGACCTCGAATAGACGAGATAGCCACCGTCTGGATCAGCGTGTTCAGGGTCCTCGGTAAAGCTATTGCTGACGTTGATCCCAAGACGTCCGGCCAAGGTCTCCACCGCCCCACCGATGGGCGCGTGGTCGGTCACCAAGAGCAATCCCCCGCCGCCAATGAGCCAGCTTTCCAAGGCGTCGATCTCCATCTCCTCGTAGGCCGGATTGCCTCGGTCCGCGAGAGATTGACCGCGTCCGGCCCCCCGCGGAGAAACGGCAGCCAAGAGATCACACTGGGCGAGATTCTCCGCCGTCCACGCCTCGACGACTGGAACGACGGCGAGACCC
>JAIOJS010000247.1 GCA_019911795.1 Thermoanaerobaculia bacterium
GCGCACGGTTGATCTCGTCCGCGAGCAGCATGTTGGTGAAGGCCGGTCCCTTGCGGATCTGGAACTTCCCGGACTCGGCATCGTAAAGGGTGTGTCCAGTCACGTCGGTGGGCATCAGATCGGGGGTGAACTGAATTCTCCCGAACCGCCCGCCGAAGGTTCTCGACAACGCCAACACCATCAGGGTTTTCCCCGTTCCAGGAACCCCCTCGAGGAGCACGTGACCAGCGGCCAGCAAGGCGATCAGAAGATGCTCGATTGCGTCGTCCTGCGCCACGACCGCCTTGGCGATCTCGAGCCGAATTCGCGCCGCAATCGCCTGGACACGGATCGCCTCGTCGGCTGCTATCGTCGGCGCACCCAAGGGTGGTGCCGTCGGCCCGGGTGTCTCGGCCGACTCGGCGTCGGTCACTCCGTATCCGGCCGATTCGCTCTCCGCCTGCGCCGCTCCCGGCGGGTTCTTCATTCCAAAGCTATCCGTCATAGTGATCTCCAAACGCGGTCGAGGGTCTTGACCCTGCGGGTAAAGGTCGCCGGCTCGCTGCCGCCGGCGGCGTCGAGAGCCTGATCCAGCAGGCCCCCGGAAACATCAGACAACGACGCCATTTCGACTACCTGTTCGCGAGGCGAAAGAGAGTGCCAACCGGGATGGCGCTGCATGGCGCGCCGACGCACCGCGCGGCGAACGCCCGCTAGCAGCCTCTCGCTCTCTCCTAAGCGCCAAAGCAGATCGCCGCTCGCTCGGATGTGTTCGAGCAAACTACGACGCGGCTTCGATCCGTAGTCGAGAATGGGACCGATGCGGGTGGCGCTGCGCCAGATCCAGGCCCCAAGCAGAGCGGCCATGCTCAGTAGAACCATCCACGCTCGCTCTCGAACGAGCGTCCCCAGACGGCGAGGGGCTTCTCGGACGGCAAGCCAAACCTCGTCGGGCGCGCCATCATTCTGGACTAGGTCCCAGAGGAAGGCGGCGTGGTCATAGTCAGCGAGGTGGTCGTTCCGCGAAAAATCTGTTCTCGCGAAAAGGATGAGACGCCCCTCCCCCACTTCGACATCGAGAGCCGAACCCGCGGCCATCTCGAGGACGCCCTCGAGTCCATCGATCGAGCCAAAGCGGGGCGAAGCCGGCATCCAAACATCGAACTTCTCCCCGTCGAGCCCCTGGATGTTAAGGACATGGGCGCTTCCCTCCACCGTGACCATCTCGACCTCGATCCAATCGACGAACTGTGGGTGGGCCTCGGCGATCACCGTTCCACCCTCCTCCATCCATTCGATCAGGGCATCGAACTCCGCCCCCGTGAACATCTGTTCCATTCCCAGCAGTACCAAGGGCCCGGCGAGGGGAAGGTCCGCGAGGAGATCGACGTCCCGGTGCACCTCGGATCCCATCTCGCGGAGGAAACGCTCGGCCCCGAGCTGGGGGTCGTGCCGCGCGATCGCCTTGGGACCGATGGCAACCTCTACCTGGGCTCGCTCGAAGAGCAGAAAGAACAGAGCGACCAGGGCAACACCAACGGCCACGAGTAGAAGGACCAGGCGCCGAGGAATCATGCTGCCAACTCCGGTGCCCACCGATGACAGAGGTCGCGCACTGCGTCGTCGATCGGCAGGGCATGTCCGTAAGCCGCAGCCTGCCAGGTAAGAGTCACCTCACGCAGATAATTCGCCGGTCCTTCGGGGAGATGCAACGCCACCCGGTCCAGGCACTGATCCTCGGTCCAGCTTTGGTGGATCTCGAGTCGGCGCCGCTGAGCCAGTGCGGCTAGAGTCCCGCGGTAGAGAAGACTGAGGGCGACCATCGATCGGCCGGCCGCCAATTCGGCCAGGGCGGCCGCCGGAACATCCTCCAGCAGCTCCACTCGCGTCCGAGGGGCGAGGCTCGAGGGAACGCCGACCGGTTCGGGGGCATTCTCGATGGCCCGGCGTCGGGGACGGTCGAAGCGCGGCAACAACTTCACCACTAGCCACAGTACCGCGACCGCGACGAGGATCCAGAGAAGGATTTCCATGAGCGGCGCCAACCACGGCAGGGACGCAATGGTCGGGTCGCGGTCCGGCTGGTCTCGAAGGTGTTTCAAACGCCAGGTCTCGATCTCCTGAAGACTTCCAAAGTCCTCGTGGCTCAGAACTTCAGCCGCCACCGCGGCGGGGTCGCGATCGGTGGCGACCGTCGTCGACTCCCCCACCCCATCGCTCTCGCCAACGTTCTCCCTCACCTTCTCCTCGAGTTGCTTGGCGGCCCGCTTCGCAGGACTCTCCTCGGAAACACTCTCCTCGGAAACGCTCTCTTCGTGAATATCTGGGCCCTGGGCCCCGGCCGGAAACCCGATGCCAACCGGCACCAACAGGAACAGCAACGTGACCATCGCGGCCGCCGAAGGGATCGGTTTCCGACGCCGACGGCGCAGTCTGGCCCCCAGGCGACGCAGTCCGAGTTCGACGTCCCACCCTTCGAGTAGGGTTCGGCGATTGAGATAGAGGCAGAACCCGGCCGCCACGTAACAGGGTTCGAGCAGGGTCACGGTCAGCAGCCAGATCCCCATCGCGCAGAGGAGAAACCAGAGAGGGCCTTCGCCCGACAAGGCCTCTCCTACCAGGGTCCAGATGCTCCTCGTCGACGACGGTTGCAGCATCGCCACCGCTCCGATCACGGCGAACAGAGCACAGGTCTCCAGCAGGGACATGGCCAGAGTCAAGGTTGACGAATCGCGGAACACCGCCCCTCGCCCCAGTAGGCGATTGCGTTCTCGTAGAGGCCTGCCCTTCAATCCCTCGAGAAGGAACACCGGTAGAAAAAAGCTCCGCGAGGGATCGAGCCGTCGCCACAGGAGGAGTCGATGCCCCTGTCGCCACCAGGTACTCCAAGTGGTCGCCACGGTCTCCCTCCACCCCGGCGCCGCTCCGAAGAGGATGCGGCTGACAACGCTGAGCACCGGCACATCGTAGAGTGGCTTGAGCCACCAGAGCACCAAAAGGCACCATCCGGGATGGCGCCCGAGGACGACGAGGACAACCACCCACAGAGGTACGACCGTGGTCAACCAGGCGACAGCGATCGATCGCCACCAGGTCCGAGCCATCGCGAAGCCGAGATCGACCGCTTCCCAAGGGGGACGAGGACGGATGACGGCCGCGGTATGGTCGAGATTCACCGCCGCCTCCCACCGAACACGAAGTAGCTGATCACTGCGATCCACAGAGCCGCTCCGACTCCGTAGCGAACCGGGGCCGGCGCCCCTGAGGAGGACCAGAAGGCCTCGACGAAGGCGGCCAGGAGGAGGAGCAGGATGATGCCCCAGATCATCGGCACGAGGCGCCTCGACTGGACAGCAAGTGACCCGATGCGCGATCGGTTGCCGGGGGTGATTAGGGAGAGACCCAGACGCGTGCCTGCCACTCCGGCGAGGACGATACCGGTCAGCTCGAAGGCACCATGCCCCACGACGAAGGGGAGGAAGGTGCCGCCATAGCCCGATGCGACCAGGTGACCACCGACCGCTCCCAGGAAGAGGCCGTTGAAGACCAGTGTGAAGATCGCGCCGATGCCAAAGAAGATCCCGGTGGCGAAGGTGCGCAGCGCAATCCCGATGTTGTTGTAGATGTAGAAGCCGAACATCAGCACGTCGCTGTCCGACTCACGACCGAAGGTCCCCTCGTCGGCGTACATCGCCTCGTACTCCATCACCTGCTCCGGCTTCAGGAGCGAGTAGATCAGATCACCGTCGAAGCTCAGCGCGAGGACCACGCCTACCATCGGCAGAAGAAACAGGGCGCTACAGAGCAGCACCAACCGCGTCTCCTCGCGAACCAATCGAGGGAATCCCACCGCGAGGAAGTCGACCACCCTCTCCCAGGAGAGTGGATGACCTCGGTACAGAAGCTGGTGTCCTCGCAACACGAGAGGATGGAGGCGCGACTCGAGATCGGCGCCGTAGCTCCGGCTTCGCACTAGAGCGAGGTCTTGACAGACGCGACGGTACAGCGACGGCAACTCGAAGGCGTCCTCGGATCGCCCCTTACTCTCGAGTTCGGCGACCATTCGCTCGAAGCGCAGCCACTCCTCTTGACGCTGGTCGAGGAAAAGAGCTCGATTCATCGCGACCCCAGGAGCCAGGCCGCCATCGCCTCGAGCCGGGCAGCACCGAGACCTCCTCTTGCCCCAGTCAGCGGGGCGGCCGCATTGGCCAACTCGGCGGCACGGTCATCGGTCCACGAACTACGCCGGCGGGCGAAATCGACGACCGCCCGCTGTTCCTCGGGCTGGAGCAGTACTGGCGGAGCCAGGGCCGCGACCGGGCGCAGTTGTGCCAAGGAGACCTGCATGGGCTCTCGATGAACCACCAGCGTGCCGGCCGCAAGGTCGCCGAGCCTGCGAAACCGACGGTCGATCAACATGCTGGCCAACCCAAACCCGTAGGCGAGCGGAAGAAAGTCGGCAAAGCGCAGCAGGTTGCGGATCAATGCCGCCGACCAGCCAACTGGCGTCCCGTCGTCATGGAGCACAATGAGACCGAGGGCCCGTTTGCCGGGCGTCGCGCCTCGCCCTTTGACCTCGAAAAGCACCGGGTAAAACCACTCCCCGAGGAAGAGGACGATGAGGAACAGCCCTTCGCCCGCCGTCCCGAGCACGGCGAGGAGCGTCGCCACGACACCATAGCCGATCAGCCGGAGGAAACTATCGATCACCCAAGCCAGGGCTCGAGGAGCGGGTCCGGCCACGGCCAGGCTGAGATCTACCCCCTCCGGGGTTTCCACCGAGAAACGTGTGTCGAGCATTCGCTAGCCGCCACTCCGTCCGACGCTCGCCAAAGGTCCGACGCGAGCCAAAGCCGTTGCCCTGGCACTCCGGCCCTCTTGGCTACAAGCCCAACTCCAGTCATCGCGTCCCAACATCGACGGTCACCTCTCCGCATACGGGAGCCCGTCGAGGGCGCCTACGGCACCCGGAATCCCACAGTATTCGAGGCTTCGGAGTATGGGATGGCCCCTCGAATGTGTCAAGAAGATGCACTCTCGAACGGGACCCATCCGCCATTGCCGGCAGCCTTCAATGCCGGGAGAGAAACCCACGGCGAGGCTCACGATTCAAGATCGATCACCGCGAGTCCGATCCACCCCGGCACCACCTTCCGGAGAGAGCAACCACCGTTCAGACCCGCAGCTCCGACCAGCTCGAGCAGGCTCTCGCGTGCATAGCCACGGAGGTAGTTCGACTCATAGAGAGCGACTGTCGCAAGCGCCGCCTTGCGCCAGAGTGGGAACTTCGGGAACTCATAGTCGAGTATTACCAGGCGTGATCTGGCGACTCGTGCGGCCTCCCGAAGTACCTGCAAGCGAACCGCGCGCGGCATATCGTGAAGCGCGAAGGAGAGCACCGCGGCGTCGAAACTGTCGTCGGCGAAACCGAGTTGACGCGCATCCATCAACTGCAACCCGACCCCGCGTAACGCCAGTTTCCTCTGGGCTCGAGACAGCATCTCTGGAGTGATGTCGACTCCGGTGACCTTGCCCTGAAGATCTCCACAGCGGCGGGCCACATTGCCGGTTCCGGTGCAGATATCCAGCACGAGATCGCCGGGAGCCAAGACTGCCTGCCGAGCGGCGGCCGTGTAGGCAAACGAGATCGGCCAAGCGAACAGATCGTAGAACGGCGACCACTTTGCAAAGAAGCGATGGGTATAGTCGATGTAGGGATCGCGCTTCACTGCCCAAGATCTTCGTCGGAGCCGCTGGTTCGCATCGGCGCTTCGTCGCTGCAATCGTCATCACTCAACGTGCTCAAGATCCGATTCGCCTCGCTCCGCACATGAGCCTGCTCGACGATATCGTCCGAATCGACAGTCTCTGGATCGACAGTCTCTGGATCGACTAAGTCCGAATCGATGGAACGTGGATCGATCGCCCGCTCGGTCACTTCACGAACCAACGCTAGGCCTTCACAGCGACGAGTAGGAGCGAAGTTGATGAGCGCCTCACCGAGAAAAAGCAAATTTCGACCGTCCCGGCGCGAAATGGAAAGGGCTCGCTCCAACTGCTCGATCCCGCGATTGCGGTCGATCCACCCCGTAATGAACGGAACCTTCGGAGACACCGTATTCAGCCGACCGAGAAGACGCCAACCTCCTCCCTCGTCATACGTCTCGTCAAAGGCGATCGCCAACTCAGCGTGGTCCCGCATCTTCTCGGCGACGCCTTGTCGCGCCGCGGCCAGGTTGCCGTGGGAGAGACCCCAAAGCCCCCACGAGGCCGCAACCCAGAAATGAGCGGCCGCGACTCTCGTCCGCCCAGTAAGCGGGACGAGAACCAGAGACTCACCCCCCAAGGGCTCCGACGCGCTAGCCCTGCCACCACCCTCCGATTCCTGGTCCTCAGTTCGGTAGCGATCAGGCTCGCTCTCGGCCGGGGTCGCCGAGACGCCGCCAGGCTCACCTTCCGGTTCGACCCTGGGCCGCTCCTCGACGGGATCCTGAGCCGCTTCCGCCTCGACCAAGGACAGCGTCTCCTCGGCGAGTGCAACCAGTCGATCAAAGAGGATCCTCTGTTCGTCACCGGGGCTGGTCGCGAAGAATCCCTGAAAGTAGATCGCTTCCATCAACGCGACCCTGAGGCCGATCGATTCGGGCTCCGCTGCCAACGCTTCCGTCCAGGCCTCGACCGCCAAGGCAACCGGCTCCTGGGGCACCACTCCGGACTCCGCAAATCCCTCCGCTCGCCTCTCCCAGGCAATCTCCCCACGTTCTCGTAGGGTCTCGGCCTGGAGGAGCGACACAGAGCCACACATCAGGAGACCGAGCAGGGCTGCCGTCGGGGTCCTCCTCAAACTGACACTCCAAGGGAGATCCACACCGACGCAAAGAGGACGAGACTCACCGCGCCGTTCATCTGGAAGAACGAGAACTGAACATGAGTCAGATCGTCAGCCGAGACCATGAGGTGCTGGGTAACGAGCGCGATGCCCGCTAGTAGCAGGCCGATAGCGTAGACCCACCCAAGGGACTCGTAGAACCCAGTAGCGGCGAAGGCGAGGAAGGCCAAGCCGTGGAATACGCGGGCAAGGAGGAGAGCCCTCGCGACACCAAACCGGGCCGGAATAGAGCGCAACCCTGCTTGGCGGTCGAAGATGGTGTCCTGACAAGCGTAGATGGTGTCGAACCCGGCAACCCAGAGCAGGACACCCAGCGACAAGACCCAAGGATACTCGCGAACACTCCCCTGGACCGCCACCCAGGCACCAAAAGGAGCGAAGGCCAGCGCCGTCCCAAGCCAAACATGCGAGAGCCAGGTGAATCTCTTGGTGAGTGAGTATCCGAGTACCAGGAAGAGTGCCAGGGGGGCAAGAAACAGGGTCGTTGGGTTGAGACGACTGCAAGCGAAGAGAAAAATCGCCGCCGAGAGTAGCGTCAAGGTGAGCGCTCCCGCCCCCGAGACTCGACCCTCGGGAAGAGCTCGACTCGAAGTTCGAGGGTTGGCACCGTCAAACCCTCGATCGATCCACCGATTGAATGCCATGGCGGAGGTCCGGGCACCTACCATCGCAAGGACGATCCAAACGATCACTCCCGTCGAGGGAACGCCGGAAGCTGCGAGGAAAGCCGCCATCAGGGCAAACGGCAGGGCAAAGACGGTGTGCTTGAACATCACCAGTTCCAGATAGGTCCCAATCCGATCACGAACAGTTGCGACTCGGTTCATCGGTTCATCCTTTCTTCGACAATATACGGTGAGTGATCCTCACGATCACCGATGAGCTGTGTCCGGGCTGCCCCGAGGGCACCCGGTAGGACAAAGATCGAAACAACCAACGCCGAAGCCGTCCCCAGACAGAGGACTGCGGCAAAGGAAGCCAGCCCACGGTGTTGGGTCAACAGAAGAGCGGCGAAAGCGGCGATCGAAGTGAACGACGTCAACACCACGGCCCTTCCGGTGCCCAGGAGGGTTTGGTCCAGATCTCCTCTCTCCTTCAGGAACCGGTGAACGAGGTGCACCCCGTCATCCACCGCGATGCCGAGGACCGCGGGAAGGGCCATCACATTGAGGGGATTGAACTGAAGACCCAGCAAGCGCATCAGGGTGAGTAGGATCCCGACTCCGAGGATGGTGGGAAGGACCGCGAGCAGCGAAGGGATCCACCGTTTGAAGTCCACAAATACCCAGGCGAAGACGACCAGCCCTCCAAGAACGGCGGTGACCTTCAGTGCTCTCCGGGTCCGCGCCATCATGAACTCTCCCAACACCGGTATCCCCGTGATCTCGGGATCAATTCGCTGAACCGCCTTCAGAAAGCTCTCTTGATGGTCGGACTCCCACACATTCTCGGCCGGGAAGGAGTAGACGGCGTAGTGCCCGTCCTCAGTCACAAAGCGGCGGCGAAGGTCGGCTGCCCCTTGAACGTCGACAACGGGAAGGCGCGACAGAAGCTCGAGATCAAGGACGGACTCGACTCGCTCCACCGTCGGCTCTCGACGCAGTCGCTGAACCAGATCGGAAAGAGCCTCTCGGTTTTCCACCAGGGAGACCGCAAACTGGGGAGAGTAGTCCGAGTTCTCCACCATCTCGCGTTCGAGGCGGACGGTTTCGGATCCGGCCGCCTGGAGGTTCATATAGTCGGTATCGAATCCTGGCATCCCGATCCGGATGACCCCGAGAGCGAGAACCACACAACCGACCGCGACGGCGGGATGCTGGATCCGAATCAGGAGATCTCGGAATCGCTGGGACGCCTCGAGCGCCCCCTTTGTGGGCGCCCTTTGGCCGGCCAGGACTGCGGGGACCAGGGTCACCGTCGCGGTCAGACTGACTAGTACCGCGACCGCGGCCGCGAACCCGAGTTCCGCGAAACCCCTGAAACCCGACACGGTCATGACCATGAAGGCTGAAGCCGTCGTCAGGGCCCCAGTGGCGAGCCCGGGAGCCAGGGCTCGAATCGCCTCCAAGGTCGCTCCCCCGTCGTACCCGTCTGCGGACTCGATCTCTTCGATCCGATCGATCAAGTGGATCCCAAAATCCACCCCCAGACCAAAGAGGATCGAGCCGACGAACGCCGACAGGAGGGTCAGGCGCCCCGGAAACACGCTGAGCACGCCGAGAGTCACGATGAGGGAGATCGCCAGAGCGACGATAACGATCAGAGGCCGGCGCCACGAGGAGAACGCCCAAGCAAACAGTCCTGCGACCAGCCCCAGAGAGACCAGGGAGAGCCTGGAAACATCGTGTTGGATGGTTTCCTTGTCGTCCAAGGCGTACTGCGGAATACCGGTTGTGCCGGCTCGGATTCCCTCGCGACCCAGGTGAGCCTCCGTAAGCACCGATCGGACGCGGTGGACCATGGGCTCGATCGTCTCGGCTCGTGACTCCGGATCCGCCGGCTGGACGAAGAGGTACCTGGCTCTTCCGTCGTGCGACCGCAGGGTCGACGAGAGACCTAGCATCGCGAGCCAGCGTGAATCGTACGGAAGTCGCGCCAGAACCGAGCGCACCTCCGGAAGTGCCCGCAAACTCGACTCCAGAGTGGCCACGGCCCGATCGAGGGAATCCTCCTCGCCTCCCTCCAGAACAACGACGAGAACATTCGGCGTCCCCAGAGATTCCGCCACGCGACGAAAGGCTCGGACCTCGGGAAGATCGGGCGACACCAGGTCGAGGTTGGAGGTGGCGATCTGCAACTGAGTGAAGATGCCAACGAGGGCCACGAGCACCGCCAAGCCCCACGCAACGAAGGTACCCCGTCGCCAACGAAGCGCGAGGCGACTAGCCCACACCAACCCGTCGGCAAGACTCCTCACGATCCGCCCTCCACCCAACTCGAGGTTCCGATCCTCGGCATCGCCCAGCGAACCCCTAGCTCCGACGCCGCCCAGGCAAACCTGGGCAAGGCCGTGCTCGGAGCATCCAACGCCAGGCGGAAGGTTCCAAAGTGGCTCGGGATGACGCTGCGGACCGCCAGGGTCTTGGCCACCTGGGCGGCTTGCTCCGGGCTCAGGTGATAGCGCCCCACCGGGAAGGCGGGAGAAAAGGCGCCGATCGGGAGGATGGCGACTTCCGGATGGAAGCGATCCCGGATGGCGGCAAAGTCATTGCTCGGCCCCGTATCTCCGGCCACGTACATCGAGCCATCGGACGATCGAATGATGAATCCGACCGCCGACCGGGCGCTGTGCAGAGGATGCCAACGACTCCCGTTGTGGGCGGCAGGAACCGCCGTGACCTCGAGTTGCCCGACGCCAACCGAGTCCCAGGGGCGGAGCTCGGTCACTGGGACTCCGGAGCCCTCGAGGCCTGACACATAGCTCCGAGCCCCCTGAGGCACGATCAGGCTGCCCACCGAGGGTAGCGCCAAGAGGGTCGGTAGATCGAGATGGTCGAAATGGGGGTGAGTGATCAGGACGGCATCCGTCGGACCCAAGGCCTCAGCCTCTCGAGGCCTCTCCAAGACTCGACGAACCACCGTGCAGCGATCGCTGAGGTTAGGATCGATCAGGAGTACCGTACCCTTCCAGTGCAATCGGAAACCGGCGTGGCCCAGCCATTCGAGTTCGGGAGGGTCCGACGCTAGTGCGGTTCCCCACCAGGGGTCGGGCGACGACAACCTCGCTCCGTCGGCGATCTGGTTCCACCCAGTCGCAACTCTCCAAGGACGTGGAGACTGCATCCACCCTCCAAGGTAGGCGAGAAGCAGAAGGAACAAAGCCCCAATGCCAAGTTCTTTCTTCCCCACCCGGCGCCGTCGGACCCTCAACCTCGAGGTTCCTCGAGCGGCGTTGTTTCGACCGACGGGAAAGGCCGGTCCAACTGGTGTTCTGAACTCGCCAGTTCGAGGACATACGCTACGAGGTCCGCGATCTCACCGTCGGGAAGCCATTCATGGCCCGGCATCTCTGTCCCCTCAGCCCCGAACTTGATCAGCCGGGCCAACCCCATTTCGAGGGGCTCCGCGTCTCCCCCCCAGGAGACGAGCCAGAAGCTCCCCTTCCTCAGATTCATCGCCGGTCGACCGAACTCAACCGCTAGTTCGGTGTTCGCTTGGCCTCCGGGTCCGTGGCACACCGAGCAGAGGCCCGCGAAGACCTCCGCGCCACGTTGGATAGAACCGGACCTCATGAGGTCTTCGCTAGGGTGGTAGCTTCCGATCAGTCGCCGCCGCTCACCCTCCGTCTCCCGTCCCAGGCTCGCGAGATAGTCGATCAGTTGGGGACCCCGTGAGTCGCCGTCCCGAAAGAGGTAGGAATAGCTGGGCATCCGGGAACCCGGAACGAGTGCACGAGGATTCTCCAGGTGGAGACGCTGCCAGGTCTGCGATCGGCGGTTACCGACATTCAGCAGATCGGGACCCTGACGTCGGTTCCCGATGAGCACCACCGCACCCGATCGATCGACCGGCCGATAGGGCCCCCAGATCTGCTCGTCCACCCCGCCCGGGCGAACGTACTGTGAATGACAGTTGATGCAACCCTCCGCCACATACACCGCCCGTCCGGCGGCCATCGCGGAGGGCTCGGTTCCTACGGCCGAGGAACGAGGCAGGAAGAACAAGGCCAGGGCACCGACTGCGAACAGGCTCGGGATCCGCACGTCCTTGGTCCACCCCTTGGATTTCGCCCGAAGTCCTTCACCCCTACCAAGCCTCACAACCGACAGGGACAGCACAATCACCAGACCTGATGCCACGACGAAGAAGCCGGGAATACGATGGAGGTCCTGGGCCATGCCCACCCCGAGCGCTGATCCCAGCCAGCCGGCGATTCCAAAAACAATGCCGGCTCGCCACCGAATGGGGAGTGCCCCGGGAGTCTCGGCCCTCGAAGAGGGAAAGAGCACCAGGGCCACCGAGTAGAACGAAATCCCCGTCGCGTAGAGCACCGACGCGACCCCCCCCTGCCCGGCGTTGATCGAGGGCAGAGCCACCGCGAAGCAAGTGAAGGCCCCCAGCAAGAGCGAGCCGAAGCGACCGCGGTCCACCAGGTAGCCCGCGACCACGGCGGTGAGGAGATGGACTGCCCCCAGTTGAAGCTTCTGAACCTCCCCGCCCCAGGTCAGGGCCTTGAGTGCGGTCGACTCCTGAATGATGGCGAAGGCGGCGGAGTCGAGCCATATCAGGGCGAGGAAGCAGAGCAGCATGCCCACGAAGCCCACCCCCCTGTCGTCTCGTGGTCCCGAGAGGGTCTCCGGTTCGGCGACCGGCGATGGCACGACCACAATGGACGACCAGGACAGGATCGCCAACGCAAGGAGGGAGATAACGGCCACGAACCCTGCCTGTACCTGCGGAGAGGCCTCGAAGAGCCACGGAACATTGCAGGCCGCGTAGCCCAGCCCGGTAGCAGTCCCTACCTTGAGACCTAGGTTGTGGGGTCCGAGGAGACCGTAGATGCCGCTGGCCAGGGCCACCGTCGTCACCCCGGTCGATGCGCCAATGCCGATCGCCCCCAGGACGAGGAAGGGGAAACTCCCTACGTGCACCACGAGGTTGGCCACGACGGCACTCGAGAGGAGGCCAACGACAACCCCGAAGCGCGCCTCGTGATGCGCCAGCCAGCGGGCCGTGCCCAGACTGGCGGCAAGGCCCGCCAAGCCCATCGCGGCCATCGCCCAGCGCACCGCGGTGGGGTCGTTCAGCTCGCGATGCAAGAGCCTGAGAAAGCCAAACTGATCCCACAGGAGAAACACCACGTAGGTCGCCACTACCGACAGCAAGCCGCCGGTCTGTTGCAGAACAGAAGGCCGAGAATCAAGGCTCACCAAACACTCCCCACCTCAGTAGACCGACCTGAATCAGGGCCATCGACGCGTCGGAGAGAGCCACCACCCACCAACCCGGCTCCAAGGAGCCGCCGAGCACCGCCCCGGATACAAAAGCGGCAACCACGGCACGGATCACGACAGTCGTCTCGACCACGACCACGAACCGCCTCCTTCGTCGAGCCGCTGACAGCAGCCAGGGATAGAGGTAGACCAATCCAACCGAGAGTACGAAGGCGCCCACCCAGCGTAAGAAGATGGAGGACGGATCCGCCGGAGTCAGGTTGAGCACCGACATCACCCACTCAGGAGAGGCGACCAGGAGCAGCCCCGTCGCGGCGTCGCACAATCCGGCCAGGGTCATGTAG
Organism: Thermoanaerobaculia bacterium; assembly: GCA_019911795.1. Classification (GTDB taxonomy): domain Bacteria; phylum Acidobacteriota; class Thermoanaerobaculia; order Multivoradales; family JAIOJS01; genus JAIOJS01. Next base: position 13,107 of record JAIOJS010000247.1, read on the forward strand.
GCAACTCCCCACGTCGGTAGATTCGTGGACTCCTGGGTCATCGTCGTGAGTCCTCGGGGCCGGACCTGCCCAGGGCATCGCGGAGCCAGATCATCGAAGCCAGCGTCATCAAGAGCCCCGCGCCCCATCGAGCGAGGTAGAGCCGCTGGACCACGATGTCCACAATCGCCAGCCCCCCTGGAAAACTCGACTCGCGAAAGCCCGCCCAGGCCAGAGAGCTCACCAGAAGGGCGCAACCGCCCTGCCACATCCAGAAGGGAATAGGAGCAGCGAGGACCTCGGACCAGGGGGTTCCACGGGCAACGACCAGAAGAACCAGTCCGTTGAAGCTCGTCACCAGGCCGGCCATCGCGAGGTGAGCGTGAGCGACCAACCAATCAGTGAACTTGAAGGCCTCGAGAAATCCGGGAAGGAACGTGGTCACGGCTGTCGTCACCAATAGCCCGCCCCACACTCCCATGCCGAGCAGCCAACGACGAGCGCCCGTCGGCCACGAGAAGCCGCGCAGTGCGACCGCTACGAGCGGAAGCCAGAGGACTAGAGACGCGAGTCCAAATGTCTGCAGCAGCTCGTGGTGGGACTGATCTCCGTGAGGCAGGAGAAGAAAGCCCAGGAAGTGGAGTCCCAGTAGAGACGCGAGCACAGCCTGAACGCGAGAGGACCCGCGAAGTTCGAGCCCGAGAATCCACGGCGTGGCCAAGAACAGGGACACGATACCCAGGCTGCTACCGAGGAGACTAGTCCCCGTCGCACCTCCGCTATCGGGATTGATCGGTGGGTACACGGCGGCGCCCGAGGCGATCCACAGGACCGGCGGCACCAGGGCCAGCAGCAGTAGCGTCACCGCCTGGATCCCGACTCGTCCTCTCAGACCTGCATTTCCCCTCTTCCCGCCTCGACTCCAACGAAGGTAGAGGCAGCGCGCCAAGACCGCCCAGAGTACGACCAAGGTGCCCAGAAACACCCACCGAGCCGCTCCGGACCACTCCAGAAAGAGCTTTCCACCACTGCCGCCGGCGAGGGTCGACAGGGCGCCGAACAGCAGGGCGCCGGACCATACTTCCAGGGCAAACTTTGCAGAACCGTCCCCGTCTTCGAGGGGCAGGTACCAAAGGAGCAGTAGGCCGACGAGGGGCAGAGCACTCCAACCGTAGAGCTGAAGGTCCAAGTGGACCGGCACCCAGCGGCCGTAGGACAACGGCTCGAGGAACTGACCCAGGGTGGGCCAGAGAAGCAGCGACGCCAGGAGCAGCCCTACGGTGTTCCCGACGGTCAACCAGAGGAGACTGTGGACGACGACGCGTCCCCGAGTCAGCGCCCGTTCAGGCGCAAGTGAGAGATCCGAAGGAGAAGTCATGCGCAGTGTCGAAGGAGAATGCGCTCCCGAACCTCTGCCGTCTCGGTTTCTAGAACCGATTGCAGACGATCGACGGCGTCAACGGATCGCGAGAGCCCGGCAATCTCGCGCCGGGACGTCTCGAGCAGGGTATCGAGTTCCGCAAGCGTCGAATCCCAACCATTCTCGATGCTGAAGTTGGGGCGCCCCAGAGCGTCGTCTCGGGCGGTTGACTTGCCCGCCTCTCGACCGCTCAGGAGGCGGTCCCTCGCGTCGTCGAGGATCTGGTAGGCCAGCCCCCACGAATCTGAAAGACGCTCGAAGCGCTCGACGTCCAGAGTCGAGGCCTCGGCGACTCTTGCCGTCAGCGTAAGAGTCAGTCGAATCAGCGACACGGTCTTGCCTCGCGCCACCCTCACGATCTGGTCAGAGCCGTCCACCGTTCGATCGAACTGCAGATCGAGAGCCTGCCCACCGAGTACTCCCTGGAGTCCGAGGCACTCGTCTACCAACTGAATGGCCTGCTGCCTCACCACCGACGGAAGAGGTCCGAGGACATCCCAGAGAAGTCCATACCCTCGATGGACGAAGGCGAGAGCGGCCAGGATCGCAGACGATTCTCCGAAGGCTAGATGCGGACAGGGCCGGCCGCGGCGTTCGTGCGCGTCGTCCATGGCCGGAAGATCGTCAAAGACCAGGGAGGCGGTGTGAAAATACTCGACGCCGATCGCAAGCTGAACGGCCGGCTCGTCGGCGAGACCGTACGCCCGGGCCAGAGCGAAGGCCAACTGAGCTCGCGCCAGACTACCGGCATGGCGCAGGATGTCCGAGGTAGCCCCGGCGAGATGCCTTTCGACCTCGGAACCGACCGGCAAGAGCTCCTCAAAGCCGCGGCGGATCTTCTCCAGGTCAGCCGGTTCCAGTAGGTCGTCCGCCGCTTCCGAGGCTTTGGCCCTAGAGCTAGAAGGCACGCAAGTCATGCTCAGTATTGCTCCGTTTCAGCG
>JAIOJS010000248.1 GCA_019911795.1 Thermoanaerobaculia bacterium
GTCCGCGAGGTAGAACTGAATTGCCTGGAAACTGGAGATCGGTTTCCCGAACTGCTCTCGTTCCTGGGCGTAGGTCCGAGCCTCTTCGAAGGCACCGCGAGCGATTCCGACCGCCTGAGCTGAGATTCCGATTCGGCCACCATCCAGGGTCGCCATGGCGATCTTGAAGCCGTCGCCCTCCTCCCCAAGTCGGCAGGAAGCGGGAACGCGCATATCGGTAAAGGCGAGTTCGGTCGTTCCCGAAGCGTTGACCCCGAGCTTGTACTCGTGGCCGCCGCGGGTGAAGCCCGGCGTATCCATGTCGATGACGAAGGCCACCATCCCGCGATGCTTCTTGCTGAGGTCGGTGCTGGCGAAGACGATGGCGGTGTGCGCGTGGGTCCCGTTGGTGATGAAGACCTTGTTGCCGTTGAGGATGTAGTCATCACCATCGCGCACCGCGGTGGTTCGGATAGCTCCGGCGTCGCTTCCGGCTCCCGGCTCGGTCAGCGCAAAGCAACCCAACTTCTCGCCAAGGGCGAGGGGTTTGAGGTACTTCTGCTTCTGCTCTTCAGAACCGAACTTCAGGATCGGGTCGCAGACGAGGGAGTTGTTCACCGAGATGATGACTCCGCTGCTCGCGCAAGCGGCACTGATCTCCTCGATCACCAGGCAGTAGGAGATCGTATCCATCCCGGATCCGCCGTACTCCTCGGGCACCGCGACCCCAGCCAAGCCCAACTCTGCCGCCTGTGCGAAGAAATCCATCGGGAACTCCCCTGACTCATCGATCTCCCGAGCCCGAGGTTGCACGACCTCCTTGGCAAAACGGCGGACGCTCTCCTGGAGCATTCTCTGCTCTTCGAGAAGTTCGATCTTCATGGGGGCATATCCTTTCTGGAAGCGCGCTTTTGTTGGTGCGGCTTCGACTGCGGTAAGTCGTCTATCCCAACGTGTTTTGTGTCAACGAGTCCGCGCGCGATGGTACCAACCCCCCCAAGGGGAATCAAGCTGCTAAGATGTGCGTCGCCGAGGGTTCCGCAGCCCGCGGAAACCAATCCTTGGCGCCCACAAACCTTGGCCCTTACGATGCAGTCATCCGATGCTGTCCTTAGCTTGAAGGGCATGAATCACGACCGCAGCCAAGATCACCGTCGAAATCAAGTCCGAGTCCTCTGGATCAAATCAGAGCCGAATCAGGATCGAGTCCGAATTCTGGGTCGAAACTGAGTCGAAACTGAACGAAACCACGACCAAGACTAAACCGCGGCCTAGAGATAGAGCGCGGCGACCGATCTCAAACTACCGATCGCTCTAAGCTTTCAAGGAGTCCCAGATGAAGAAGATCACCCTCACCACCTGCCTGTTGATACTCGGCCTTACCGGCCTGAGTGGCACCGCTGTCTTGGCTCAGGAGGCCGCCGCCACCGCTCCCACCGTCGATACCGTCCGCCGGGCGAAGATTCTCGACAACCTTCGCTTCGAGTTCCCCCAACTCGCCACGATGAGCGTAACCTTCGAGAGCCTCGAGCCCTCTGGGTTCGAAGGTCTCGACATCGGCATGCTGATCATCCAGGGCCAGCAACGCCAGGCCTTCTTCATCTCCAATGACGACTCCAAGTTCTACTT
>JAIOJS010000249.1 GCA_019911795.1 Thermoanaerobaculia bacterium
CCAGCAGCGTCCAACGAGTCCCGATCAGGTCGGCGAGGCTTCCCCAGACGATCGCTCCCCCAGCCAACCCGCCGAAGAAGACAAGCATGTAGATCGAAAGCGCTCGACCCCGCACCCAGCCGGGCAGCGAGCTCTGAGCGGCCACGTTGTATCCGGAGAGGACGGTGAGCCATGCACCCCCGCCGACTGCGGCCGACAGTCCGGCAAAGTAGATGTTGGGAGCCAATGCCAAGCCTCCCAGCGCCCCGGAGAAGGCGATGGTGGCGAGGACCGCTAGTCGATCGGCGGAAATCCTCTCGCGGATTGGCGGCAACGACCAAGCGGCGGCCACCGCTCCCACGCCAAAGGAGCCCACCACCAAACCGTAACCACCGGGACCGGTTTCGAGTTGGAAGCGAACCACCGTGGGAAGAAGAGCCCACCAGGCACTGGCCGCGGCGACGAAGAGACTTCCACGCACCAGGACCGCCTGGAAGCGGGGCGAGTGACGGACATAGCGCGCTCCCCCTCGGAAGGCGGCGACGAATCGTTCGGCCGGCAGCACGCTGTACTCTTCGGGTTCACGTTTCCAACGCGCTACGACCACCAGAACGCCGGCGAAAGACACCGTATTGAGAGCGAAGTTGGCGGCGGGCCCCATGAAGGCGAGGAGGACACCGCCGAGGGCTGGACCCAGAGCCCGCGCCACATTGAAGCCCATGCTGTTGAGCGCTACCGCCTTGGCCAGGAGACCTGGTCCGACCAGCTCCGGCACGATCGCCTGCCAGGTCGGCGCCGAAAAGGCCAGGCCGCAACCGAGCGCAGCGGTAAAGAAGAGCAACACCGACGGCGTCACCTTGTCGAGCGCAGCCGCCAGGGCCAGGCCTCCCGCAACGATAGCCATCCATCCTTGGGCCACGAGCAGGACCCGGCGCCGATCGACCAGGTCGGTGATGACGCCCGCCGGCAGGGAGAAGACAAACATCGGCAGGGTGGCCGAGACCTGGACCAGGGCGATCCAAGTCGCCGAACTGGTCAGAGAGGTCATCATCCAGGCTGCCGCCACTTCATGTACCCAGGTCCCCACATTAGAAGCCAAGCCGGCGATCCAGAGAGCTCGAAAGGTGGGAACGCCAAGGGGCGTCCACGGAGACTTGTCATCAAGACCTGAAGGGCTGGTTTGCACAGGAGAATGGTACATCTCAGATGGCTCCAGCCGCACCCCTCGCTCGACGGCACGACCGTGCGGATCGGCAGGCCAGCCTTCCTGCCATGCTAGTGTCCCCTCTCTTGACTGCTACCGCTATGTCCCCGATGCTGGCGTAACTTCAGTGACAGAACCCTCCGATAACCCTGAACCACCCACCGACCTGGAAGTCGAGGCTGCGGCAACAGCCCGCAGAGTCGGCAGGTCGAGCGACACATCGCCAACTACGCCCCGAGACGTTGATCTCGCGTTGGGTGCCTATCTCTCCAGTTGGTGGAAGGAGATGGTGCAGTTGGACGGTCCCACCCGAAAGTCCTTCCGCAGGCTGCTGGTGTCACCGGGAGAGCTAACCGTTCAGCATCTGGATGGAGACCTCGGCGGCGGCACGCGCCACGTCCATCCGATTCGGCTCTACTTGACAATCAACCTGCTGTTCTTCCTTCTGGCACCGTGGGTCAACTCTTCCAACATCAGCGTTTGGCAGGTTCAGTACCAGGCCATTGTGGAGCTCCAACCGGCCCTAAACGGCATGGTCGAAAGCGCCATCACCCATTCAGGAGCGGAAGACCCCAAGTTGTTCCAAGCGATACTCAACGAACGGCTAAGTGCGCAACAGGGTGCCCTAGTTTGGATGCTGATCCCGGTCCTCGGACTCGCTAGCTTCGCCGTGGCGAGACGCCGAAGAGGGTATCTGGTGGAGCACTTCGTTTTCGCCACAAATCTCGTGTCCTTCTTCTTGGTCTCCCTAATGGCGGTCGGCCTCTCGGGGAGACTGGTTGCAGCCGTGGTCGACAGGGATTCGCGATGGTTCTTGCTGGTGCTCGTACCGCTTTTCACCTGGATGGTCTGGGTCTGGTTTGCCGTCTACCGAAGCGCGAAGTCGTTTCATGGTTTCAAACGCCGTGGCATCACCGTCCTCTTTACCATCTGGCTGGGCCTCGCCCTCCAGTTTGGCTTTTGGCTCTATCTCCAGGCCCTGTTGGTCGTCACCCTCTTTGGTCTACGTGATCTCTCCCTCTCCGTAGCTGGATAGCGAACCATGAACCAGATCCCCATCCTCGCCATGCTGATGCTGCCCCTCGTCTCCCTGCTCCCCGCTGCCTCGGCACAGCAGTTCGTCGACGAGACCGCCAGTCGTTTTCCGACCCCCGCCGCAGCCGACTTCAGCAATCAGCTAACGCTGGGCGATCTCGACGGCGACTTCGATCTCGACATCGTTATCGCCAACGGCGGCGACTTCAACGCCGCTGGGACTCCGCAACCACAGCGGGTCTACATCAATGATGGAACCGGAGTCTTTGCCGATGAATCGGCCACACGGTTGAACTTCGAGGGTCTGGCCCGGGGGGTGGAGCTTGGTGACATCGACGGGGACGGCGACCTCGACCTCATCGTCGCTCAGGACTTCGAGCGCCAGCCCGCGCTTTTCGTGAACGACTCCAACGGCTTCTTCACCAATGTGACCGTCACTCAACTGCCGGCTCAGGTGCTCTCCAGCTCCCGCGCTCAGTTCGGCGATATCGACAACGACGGTGACCTCGACCTCTACCTAACCGACGGCGATGGAAACCGGTTCGGCTGCGGGCAGTACCGGATCTACGTCAACGACGGGAGCGGGACCTTCACCGACGAGACCCTCCTGCGGCACCCGCTCGAGGACGTCTGCAACAACATGGACTGTCTCTTCGGGGACATCGACGGAGACTTCGATCTGGATGTGATCACCGCCAGTACGGGTTCTGCTAACAGCCGACTGTTCACTAACGACGGCCAGGGCGTGTTCGTGCGTTCGCTGGGCCTTCCGGCCGACAACAATGCCTACTCCTACGACTTTGGGGATATCGACGGCGACGGCGACCTGGACCTGCTGGGGGCCAACGCCAACCCCAGCTCGCTCGGCGAGTTCCTCCTGTTGAACGACGGCGAAGGAGGGTTCTCGGACGTCAGCAGCCGCCTCACACCGAATCCGTCCGAGGACGACAACGACTCGAAGTTCTTCGACTTCGATAGCGACGGCGACCTCGATCTCGTCATCGCTCGGCTCGGCGGCACGGCGGAGAAGATCTACGAGAACGACGGTAGCGGGAGCTTCACGGCGGTCAGCGGCGCTATCGATCCGATCGGAGATTCGTCGCTCGACATCGCGGTAGGTGATCTGAACGGAGACGGCCGGGTGGACATCGTGACCGCCCAGGGCGAGTCGGGAAGCTTCGTCAACCGGATCTATATCGGCAATGGCCCCCAGGATCAACGCCCCCCTCGCATCCTCGCCACGGACACACCCGTGTCTCCCCAGCCCGAAGATCCCTCCTACATCGTGCGAGCCCTCATTCTCGACGACCTGACCTCGGACCGGAACTTCTTCACCCGTGGAGTGACCCTTCACTTCTCTGTTGATGGCGGACCCCTTCAAGAGTCCGCCATGACGTACAGCGGAGGCCAGGTCTACCGCGGCCTCGTCCCCAGCCAAGAGCTTGGCGCCGAAGTCGAGCTCTTCGTCACCGCCCTCGACTGGGCCGGCAATCTGGGGACCGGTGCCACCCAGTCCTTTCGCGTCGGCGGTCTCTTTTCCGATGGCTTCGAAACCGGCAACACCGTTCACTGGAGTCTGACGACACCCTAAGCCGGCCCCCCGAGATGACCAAGGATGCGTGCACGGCAATCGCGATACTCTAAAGAGGCACCTCTACGAAGGAGATACCGCCATGATGGAAGCTAGTCACATCCAGACCAGCCTCGACAAAGCCCACGAAGACTGGAAGTACATGGAGGACGCCAACGCGCTGCGGCGGACCTATTGCCTCCCCAACTTCCGCGCTGCGATCGCCTTCGTGGGCTTTGTCGCCGAACTTTCCGAAACCGCGGACCACCACCCGGATATCGACATCCGCTACTCGAAGGTGACGCTGACCCTGTCCACCCATTCGGCGGGCGGGGTGACGGAGAAGGACTTCGACCTATTGGCGCAGATCGACAGGCATTGAGGTCCAAGGTACGAAATGTAGACCGCCGTCGACCCTATACTCCCTAGTTTCATTCACATCCAGCCGCTTCCCCCACGAGGAGTCTCATGAACGATCCCAAGATCACTGTCTACGGCGCCTACTGGTGTCCAGACTGCCACCGCAGCAAGCAGTTCCTCGGCGAGAACCAGGTTCCATACCACTGGGTCGATATCGAGGAGGATGAGGGGGGTGAGCAGTTCGTCATCGCGGCCAACGAGGGCAAGCGGCGGATTCCCACGCTCACTTTCGGTGATGGGTCGATCCTCTCGAACCCGTCGAACGCCGAACTCGCGGAGCGTCTCGGGCTCAAGACAACGGCCGAGCGGCATCACTACGACCTCATCATCCTGGGCGGAGGACCAGCGGGGTTGACGACCGCCCTCTACTCGGCTCGTGAGGGGGTCGATACCCTCGTCATCGAGCGCGCCGCTCTCGGCGGTCAGGCGGCAGCGACGATGCATCTCGACAACGTCCCCGGTTTCCCGGACGGAATCGAGGGTTCCGACCTCTCCCAGCGGCTGCGCGCTCAGGCCGAACGCTTCGGGGTCGAGTTGTTACAAGCTCAGGAGGTCACCGGAATCGAGCACGATGACTACTGCCAGGCCGTAACCACCGCCGATGGCAGCCGCTACACCTCCCTGGCGTTGGTGATCGCTACCGGCAGCCGCTATCGGCGCCTCGGAGTGGATGGTGAGGAAGAGTATCTGGGAGCTGGAGTCCACTTCTGTGCTACCTGCGACGGCCCGTTCTACAAAGAGCGTGAAGTCGCGGTGATCGGCGGCGGTAACAGCGCCGCGGAGGAGAGTCTATTCCTCACCCGATTCGCCTCCCATGTGACCTTGCTCGTTCGCGGCGCGGAGCTGAGCGCGAGCCAGATCATCCGCGAGAAGGTCCTCGATCATCCTGGCATCGACGTCCGCTTCCACACCGTGGTCGAGCGCTTCGAGGGCGCCAAGTCGAAGCTGGCGAGACTCTGCATCCGCAACACTGAGAGTGGATCTGAGGAAGCGCTCGAGGTTCCCGGCGCCTTCGTCTTCATCGGACTCGACCCGAACAGCTCGTTCCTCGCCGACAGCGAGGTCCAACTCGACGAGTGGGGCTTCATCGTCACCGGGCACGCCCTCGTCCACGACGGCAGCCGCCCCCATGGTTTCGCTACGAGCGAGCCCCCGATCCTGGGCACCAGTGTCCCCGGCGTCTTCGCCGCCGGGGATGTCCGCGCCGACAGCACCAAGCAGGTCGCCTCGGCCGCCGGAGAGGGCGCCGCGGTCGCGTTGATGGTGCGGGACTATCTGAAGAAGGTCTGAAGCAGAATCGGGGGCAGATCTGGGAGCAGGTGTGAAGCCATGTCCTTGCCACTATGATCTGCTCCCATGCGACGACTCCTCCTCTTCGACATCGACGGCACCCTGCTGCGCTGCGGGCGCCAGGTTCGACGGATCTTCGCGACAGCGTTACAGGAGACCTACGGCACGACCGGGGACCTGGACGGATACAGCTTCGCGGGCAAGATCGATCCACAGATCGTCTTCGAGCTGCTCAGCGGTGCCGGCGTTCCTCAGCCTCAGATCGAACAGGGCCTCATGTCCATGCAGGAGCGCTACCTCACCCGCTTGGAGAGAGAACTCGACGCCACCGAGATGGTCACCCTGCCGGGTGTGGAGAGTGCGCTGACGAGTCTTGCGACGGATAGCAACACCACGCTCGGCCTCCTAACCGGGAATTGGCAGCGCGGCGCCTACACCAAACTCGCGCGCCTGGGGCTCGACACCTACTTCGCGACGGGAGCGTTTGGCGATGACGGTACGCAGCGCCCCCATCTCCTGCCTGTCGCCCTCGAGCGTGCAAGAGAGTCCACCGGACATCACTTCGGTCCCGAGCAGACCGTGATCATCGGCGACAGTCTCCACGACGTTTCCTGTGGACTAGCCCACGCGGTGCCGGTGCTCGGTGTCTCGACGGGATGGAACAGCTGCGATCAGCTCGCAGCCGCCGGGGCGACTTGGGTGGCGGACTCGCTCCAAGACGGGCTCGACCAACTGGGGTAGTCCGGGCCTAGGGAATCCGGAACCATTCGAAGTAGCTACCGGGGCTAGACGCGAGGCTACAACCCTTCGTCTTCCGCCTTCGAAACCTCGACGCGATTTCTCCCTGCTTCCTTGGCTCGGTAGAGCGCTAGATCAGCACGCCGAACGAGGTCGGCTGAGCTCTGTTGCGGACGGGGTATCAGGCTGGCGACGCCAACACTGATGCTCACAAACTCGTCAACCTGGCTCTGCTCGTGGGGAATCCGAAGCTCCAGCACCGCCTGTCGAATGGCGGCCGCGATCGCGGCTGCACCAGCGCTCGAAGTGTCGGGCAGAACGACGCCGAACTCCTCTCCACCGTAGCGCGCCGGCAGGTCGGTGGTCCGCTTGAGCGCTCCGGAGAGAGCAGCGGCGACGGCACGAAGGGCTTCGTCGCCAGCCTGATGCCCATAGTGATCGTTGTAGTACTTGAAGTAGTCGATGTCGAGAAGAATGACCGAGAGTTCCGAGCCCCGTCGTTGATGGTCTGCCCAGGCTCGAGTCAGCGACTCCTCGAAGATGCGGCGGTTGGCGATGCGAGTCAAGCCGTCGAGGGAGGCGAGCCGTTCGAGTTCGAGATGAGCGACGTGGAGGTCCTCGGTCCGCTCGCGGACTCGCTGTTCTAGATTGCGATGGACATCGAGGATCTCGAGGTGTGTTCGTACCCGAGCGAGGAGTTCGGCCTTGGTGATCGGCTTGGTGAGGTAGTCGTTGGCACCCGACTCGAAGCCGGCCACTAGGTCGGGAACCTGATTCTTGGCCGACAGGTAGATGACGGGCATGTCCGCAGGCTGGTAACGCAAGCGCAACTGGCGACAGACGTCGTAGCCCGACATCCGCGGCATCATGATGTCGAGCAGAACGAGGTCGGGCGCGTTCTCCTCAAAGGCGGCGAGCGCCTCCTCTCCCCCCGTGGCCTCGACGATCCGATAGTCGTGCATGGCGAGTTGGTTGACCAACACCTGGCGGTTGACGGGCTCGTCGTCGACGACCAGGACCGTGAAGCGCTTGTTCCCGTCACCCACTGGAGCGACGGGACCGTTGTACTCAATCAGCGGCGGCGCCGAGCTTTGTACTCGGGATACGGAAACCCCCGCGCTGTCGCCACCGACGTCCACGGACCCGACCTCACCCGCGGCGGCAATCTCGTCGGGAGAGGCCACCGGCAACGTGAAGGTGAACCGCGAGCCCTCTCCCGGAACCGACTCGACCGTCAGGTCACCACCGTGCCTCTCGACCAACTGGCGGCTGATGGCGAGGCCCAGTCCGGTGCCGGCGTAGGTTCGAGTGTCGTCGCCCTCGACCTGCTCGAAGGACGCGAAGATAAGCTCCTGGTCACTGGCGTCGATGCCGATGCCGGTGTCGGCAACGGTGATCGCCAGTCGCCCGTCGCACTCCTCCGCCGACACCTCCACGCTGCCGCTGGGCGTGAATTTGATGGCGTTGCCGACCAGGTTGTGGAGGATCTGCTCGACCCGAGCTTCATCAGCGAAAGCGAGGGGTAGTTCGGTAGGAATCTGATGGACCAAGATGAGGTCTCTGTCTCCTACGAGCGGACGCTGAAGCGAAAGAACAAGGTCGGTGAGCGCCCGCAGGTCGACGGGACGTGGCTGCAGGCGAAGCGTTTCGTGCTGGAGCTTCGAGAAGTCCAGGAGGTCGTCGATCAGGGTCCCCAGTCGGCGTCCGCTCGACACGATCATCGCCAAATTGCGATCGGTCGGCTCGGGCAATTCACCCGTCGCTCCGTCGATCAAGGATTCGGCAATACCGATGATGCCGTGCAAGGGAGTGCGCAACTCGTGCGAGGTGTTGGCGAGAAACTCGTCTTTCAGTTTGTCGACCCGCCGCAGCTGCTCATTGATCGCCTCTTCACGCTCGGCCCGCTGTCGCTGCTGCTCAGTGCGCCGCTGGAGACTCCAGATCAACCCCCACAGGAGAGAAAGGCCGGCCGCGGTATAGAGCGTATAGGCCCACCATGTCCTCCACGGGGGTGGCAAGACGTTCAGGACGAGGCCGGGGCCAGGCTCCGACCATTGTCCCCCCGGTCTCGCCGCTCGAACCAGAAAGCGGTAGTCACCGGCCGGAAGGTTGGTGTACGTCGCGAAGCGCCGCCGCGCATCGGTTTCGAGCCAGTCATCATCCCAGCCTTCGAGTTGGTAGGCATAGCGAATGGACTCCGGCCGGTGGTAGTCGAGCGCTGCGAACTCCAGCGTCAAGACACTCTGTCGATGATTGAGGGTGATCTGTGACGTGAGGTGGAGAGCCCGGTCGAGAAGAACAGTGCGGTCTTCCCGACGATCGTTCAATCGAGCGCTTCTAGCGTCTCCCAGATCGTCGCCCGCAGCGTCCCCGACCGTGGGATCTTCGGGTCGCGCGATAAGCACCGGATCGTTGAACAGTTCGAGTCCGGTGAGAACCACGACCGGTGGATCGCCGAAGACCTCCAGATCGTCGAGGTCGAGAAGTGCGAAGCCGGCCGCCGTGCCGATGAAAAGACGCTCGTCGCGCAACACAGAGAGCGAATGCCAAGCGATCTCGGAATTCGGCAATCCATCCTCGGCAAGGAAGGTGCGGACCCGGCCGCTCTTGGGGTCGAGACGGTGCAGACCGTGGCTGGTCCCGACCCAGAGGTTCCCGTCCGGACCTTCGACGAGGGCGGAGACGTTGGCGTTGCCGAAGCCCTGCTTTCGACCGTAGAGCTGCCAGTGATTGCCCTCGCGTAGATGACGAAAGAGTCCTACGTTGGTGCCGGCCCACAGCGTGCCTTGCCGGTCGATGAGCAAGGCATTGATGCGCATGCTGCCGAGGCTGTCGGGGATCTCGGGGTCGGGACGAAAAGGAACGAACTCCCGCGTCTCGCGATCCAACCGATACAGCCCGTTTAGAAAGGTCGCCGCCCAGACCCCCCCCTCGGAGTCCTCCACGACATCAAAGGTGGAGGCCATCATGCCGCCATCGGGGTCATCCTCGATAGCAGCTGGGTGGGAAGCCGTTCCTGTAACTGGGTCGAAGAGATCGAAGCCCCGGTTGAGACCGATCCACAACCGCCCGTCGCTCCCTTCGGTCAGGGAATAGACTAGGTCTCGGGACAGACTCTCCGAATCGCCAGGATCGTGGCGGTAGTGAATCCAGCCGTCGATCTCGGGATCGTACAGTTGGAGTCCGGCGTCGGCGGTTCCAACCCACACCCGATCCGACGAGTCGACGAGAAGACAGAAGGTTTCGTCGCTGCCGAGGCTGTGAGGATCCTCTGGATCGTGCCGATACTGCTTCCACGTCCCTTGGGTCGGGTGATAGCGCACTACTCCACCCTCGTCCACCGCCAACCAAAGGCTGCCGTCGCGGGTCTCACCCACCCCCCAGAAATCATCACCCGGCAAGACCTCCGGATGCTCGGGATCGGCTCGATAGCTCTCGAAAGGCTGGGTCGCCGGATCGTGACGGTCGACCCCCGCGTCGGTACCGACCCAGAGCACCCCAGTACGGTCCATCAACAGCCTCGAAGTACCGTCGGTCGCCAGACTGTCCCGTCGCGTCGGTTGGTGTCGGAAAAGCTGGCCTGTTCCTCGTTCAGGGTCGAAATGCTGGAGGCCAGTGCCAGGTAGGCTGAGCCACAGTCCCCCCTCGCCATCGCTGACGATGCCGCCGATGCTGTTCGGTGCCAGACCCTGGCCGGCGGACTTGCCCGTCTCGAAGCGCCGACCATGACCCGTTTTCGTATCCAGCCGCAGGAGTCCACCCCGGGTACCTACCCAAACGCGACCGTCGTCGTCTTCCATCAGGAGGGTGACGCGCGGGTCGGGAAGCGAGGTCGGATCCCCCTCGATCGGCAGGAACTGTTCGAAGCGAGCCGCCTCCTTGTCGAAGCGGTAGAGACCATGTCCCATCCCACCGACCCAAACCTGACCGTCCCGGGTCACCAAGACGTCGCCGATACGGCTGCCCCGGACTGCTCCGGGCGCTTCGTCATCGGGCGGATACGCCACGAAGGACTCCGTTGCGAGATCCATGAAGACCATGGCATCGGTTCGAGTTCCGATCCATAGTCCACCGGCACCGTCAAAGGCGAGGCTCGAGACGTAGTCGCTGGGCATCGCGGTGGGATCGCCCTCTCGGCGGCGCCAAACAGTGAAGCGATCGAGCTCCTCATCGTAACGCGCAAGCCCTCCTCCGCGGGTTCCAAGCCATAGCCGCCCTTCGGGGTCGACGGCCAGGGTCCGCACATCGTCGTGGGGCAGGCTGAAGGGATCGTCCGAGTCGTGAACGTAGCGACGCACCGTGTAACCGTCGTAGCGGGCTAGTCCATCCGGTGTGGCAATCCATACGAAGCCCGTCCCGTCCTGAGCGAGGCTGTTGACCGTATCGTCGGGAAGGCCATCCACGACCGTAAGGTGCTCGAAACGCAAGATGCGTTGTCCCTCGGCCGGAACCGCCAAAGCAGCCATTAGGACCAGGGACAGGCTAAGCCACCAGGGGCCAACGCAGCTGATTCGAGTCACGGGGAGAAGCCGGTAGCCGGCGTCCTGGGCTGTGGCCCTAGGTGGATGCTCATGGAGGCCTGAGCATACAGTCTCCGCCGGTCGCTGATTGAAACACGACAGCGAAAGTCGCTCACCCTCGGGTGCGGATGAGGCTCACCCTCCACTTCAAACTTGGAGCCGGCAGCTAGGAGCCCCTGGGATTACAATGGGCGACCATGAGACAACTTCTGAAGACAGGTTCCTTGATCGTAGCCCTCCAACTCTGTTCGGTTCCGTGGCTCGGCGCGGCCGAGCCTCAGAGTTCGGGGCAGGATTCAGACGCTGCAACAGCCGCGAGTGCGGAGGCAAACGCCAACGCAGACGAGCCGTCGGGCGAAAAACGACCGACCACGACGCCGATCTTCGAACGTAGCCTGCCCGAGATCGCCGCCGCCCTAGCCAGCGGCGAAGTCACGTCCGAGGCGCTCGTCACCGACTACTTGGCGCGCATCGATACCATCGACCGATCGGGGCCGACGTTGCAGAGTGTGCTCTCCGTCAATCCCGCCGCTCTCGATGCCGCCCGGGCCTCGGACGCGCGCCGCGCTGCAGGCGAAGCGCTCGGTCCGCTCGACGGAGTGCCGATCCTCCTGAAGGACAATATCGAGACCATCGACGCAATGCCGACGACGGCCGGAGCGCTGGCCCTGGCCCAGAACATCACCGAGCGGGACTCGCCTCTCGTCGCCGGACTTCGAGCCCAGGGAGCGATCATTCTCGGTAAGACCAACCTGAGCCAGTGGGCGAACTTCCGTTCCAACGACTCGATCAGCGGTTGGTCGGCTCTCGGCGGTCAGGTGCGCAATCCCCACATGCTCGACCGTTCGCCGTGCGGGTCGAGTTCAGGATCCGCTGCCGCCGTGGCTGCCTCTCTGGCCACCGGAGCGGTCGGTACCGAGACCAACGGATCGATCATCTGTCCCTCGACGGTGAATGGCGTCGTCGGCTTCAAACCGACCGTGGGACTGGTCTCTCAGCAGTACATTGTGCCGATCTCCTCCTCCCAGGACACGGCGGGACCCATGACCAAGACGGTCCGAGGCGCGGCGATGATGCTGGAAGCGATGGCGACTGGCGATGCGAAGACCGACTACGTTGCGGCGTTGAACGCCGAGGCGCTCGCCGGCAAGAGAATCGGGGTTGCCCGCTTCGCCCAAGGATCCAACGCCGACGTCGTGGCCCTCTTTGACCGAGCGTTGCAAGACCTCACCGCGGCCGGTGCGATCCTCGTCGAAGTCTCTGAGTTCGAAGCGCCGGAAGACTTCAGGTCCAACAGCCTCAAGGTCCTCGAGTACGAGTTCAAAGCGACGCTCGACAACTACCTCGCGAATGCCGCGTCGGCGGTGGAGCCGCGGAACCTCGCGTCACTGATCGCCTTCAACGAGGCTCACGCCGACATCGAGTTGGCCCTCTTCGATCAGAGCCTCTTCGAGGAATCGGTCGAGATGGCCGGTCTCGAGAACGAGGAATACATCAAGGCGCGCGACGCGGTCCAGCAGGCGACCCGGACCGATGGGATTGACAAGCTCCTTGCCGACAACGACGTCGTGGCCCTCGTATCGCCCTCCGGGCCGCTTGCCCCTCGCGTCGACGCCATCAACGGCGACGTGTGGCCGGAATGGGCCGGTGCCGGATGGATGGCGGCGATCGCCGGCTATCCGCACCTCACGGTTCCTATGGGGAGCGTCGACGGTCTGCCGATCGGCTTCTCCATCCTCGGCGGAAAAAACACCGACGCCCAGATCCTCGCCCTCGGCTATTCCTATGAACAGAGGTCCAATCGCCGGGTTGAGCCGCAGTACCTACCGGAGGCCGAAGCTCGGCCCGACATCGCAGCCGCCATGCGTCGCAAGATGAACTAGCGTCACCGGAAGGCGCCCGAAAGACGCCTCAGTGTCGGCCAAAGAATCCGCCGAAGCGCGGCGTGGCATCGGGGAAGAAGCCCTGACTGGCCTCTCTAACGTCCTCTACCGAGAGGAACGCGCCCGGATTGAGTTCGGAAACCAGCTTCTGCACTCGCCCGAGGTCGCGACGGGGAACGACGGTCAGGAGAAGCCGGACACGTCCCTTCACCCCACGAGCGGCGAAACTGGTGACTCCAAAGCTCTCCTCTTGGAGACTCTCCATCAGGGCAGTCGCGTCGTCCCGGGCGATGATTCGTACGGCCACCAGGCCGATGGCAAGCTTGCTCTCGACCAGAAGACCGATCCAAGTTCCGGCTGCGAAGCCGCCGGCGTAGGCGAAGTAGTTGAGCGGCCGATCGAGGTGTTGCATCACTTGGCCGATCGCCACCAGCCACACCAAGATCTCGACGAAGCCAATGAAGGGCGCAAGACGTCGCAAGCCCCTGGAAATGAAGATGATGCGGATCGTGCTCAAGGTCACGTCGATGAGACGAGCCGAGAAGATCAGTAGAGGGATTCCGACGAGGGTCCAGAAGGTCACGTAGAGAGCTCCGATGAGAGAATTGTGGAATCGGGCAGGACCTGCCACCGGTGACCTGACTGGTTACGGCCCTAGGCTGACGCGATCGCCACCGGCTTCAGGATTTCGACAGAGCTCAGGTTGGTTTCAAAAGCAAGGCGCGACGCTCCTCGATACTTGCCAGCCAGAGGGGCACGAAGGAACTGAGGTCGAGAAGCACGGTATCGAGTTCCTGCAAAAGACCAATGATACGTCGCAGCACCGCCCTACGGACCCTTCCGGTTGTATCGGAGTCGGTTTCGATCAGGAGTTCGTGCAAAGCGTTGAGGACGGCCATCGTGCGCGGTATCTCCTCGGTGTAGCGGTCGAGGGCTTCCATCTCCCCAAAGCGAATCCCCCGCAAGGCGAGAATCTCCCTCAGCTTGGCGACGAGTCCCTCCATGATCGTGCCCAGATGACGCAGCAGCTCGCTCCACGAATCGATCGCTCCCGGTTCGGTCCGGGTGCTGAGAAGGGTGACGAACCGGGGCAGCTCAGTAGTACACAGAGGCTTGATGACATCTCGGATGAAGAGCTGCAACCCGGTGACCGACGAGTACAACCACTCCGCCTCCTCGATGTCTCGCGGAAACCGGTTGGAGAGGTAGTAGTCCGAGTCATGCTGACTGCGGGGATCGGCGGCCATCAAACGGCCGAAGGTGTCCTGCAAGTAGCCGTTGATCTGGCCGATTGCCACGCACAACTGCTTTCGCACCTCCAGGAGTTCCTCGGGCTCGCCGGGTACGAGCGAGTGATCAAGGCCTTCGAGAACGTTCCAGCTGAGCATGTCGAGTCCGGCGGAGGCGACCGCGCGCTCCTCCTCGATCGCAGGAATCACGGACTCCTCAGCGAGCAAGGGCCGCAACGTCTCCGTCATCGACTTGGAGACCCTACAAACCCGCTTCCAGATATCGCGCAGCCGATCAGGCGAGCAGTGAAGAATGGCGTAGTTGCTCTCGAGAACTCCACCGATCAGGTTGATGCAACCGAGCAGGGTGCGAATCCGGGGGTTCTGCCACTCCTGGCGCTCCCTCGACCACTCCATGAGGGCCACACCAGGCGGTAAGGACTTCAGCTCTTCTTGACGACGCTTGGTACTTTGGGCAGGCATTCCAGCGACGAGAATACAACGCCCCAGGGTCTCGACGCGACCTTGGGCCAACCCGAGCAGAACTCGAGATCGTCCCTGATCACCCGCTTGCGCCAGTACAGTCGTATTGCGAGGCATTTTCCTCGAAAGAAGAGAGTATTGACTTGCAAGACCCTCTTGATAGACTCCTGAGGTCATCAGACCGAATCAGCTGTGTTCCTGTCGGCGGAGTCTCCAACTCTCTGCCACTAACGAAAAGGAGTTCCCATGCCCCGCTGGACCCTCGACCTCTCGACATCCAAAACTACCTCCACACTTCGAGACCTCGCGCCCACCGATCTTGTCCGCCACCTCGCGGGGACAACGGCTGCCCTGCTCGTTCTTATCGCCGGCCTCCTCCTTTCGGCCTGCAACCAGGCCCCGGACGCAACGCCCAGCCCCGAGACCGTCGACTCGGGAAGCACCCCAGAGACCATGGGACCCAACCCCTGCGAGGCAAAGCAGACCTGGGCGGCCGGCTTCCAGTCCGATGGCTGCCTTCTCGTCGACGGCAACCCACCACCAATCACCCCGATCTACTGGCCCGACGTCTGCACTCCTACCAGTTCGGCCGGTTGGACCCCAACCCAGAGCAGCTTCGACCAGCTCTCGTGGCGCTCCTTCCTCAATGCCAACTGGCCCGCACTGCCCGACGGCCAGCCCGACACCAGTCAATCGCTCGGAACCGAAGTGAATGGCGTGTACTCGAGCACCGTCTGGGAGGGTTACAAGAGCGTCGAGGACCTCTACGCTACCGGAGCCGAGAGCTTGACCCGCGATGACTACACGAAGCCGAGTGCCCTTCCCGCGGCCTGCGATCCAGCCGGACCTCGCGTTCTCACGATGACATCCAAGGTCCATGGAGACGCCATCCGTGCGGTGCTGTCTCAGTCGGACGACGCAGCGCTTTCGGGTATCGACCAGGCCTTCCGAGGTCCGCTCTACCCTCAGGGACCCGAGCCCCTCATGCCGGTGTTCTACGAGATTCGCATCAACGAGGTAGAGTTCGATGCCATCGTCACGGCTCAGGCCCAGAGCAAGTCTCCCGACGAGTTGAACTGTGCAGGGAAGTACCAGGATCCCACGTGTATTCCCTTCACCTTCCCACTCGAGTCGACCGAGGTCAAAGCCGCCTGGAAAGTCCTGAGCAGCGACGAGATCAGCTCGGACCGATTCTTCTATCAAGAGCTTCAGGTCGTCGATCCCGCGACCGAAAGCTGTTCGGTACAGCCGATGGGCCTCGTCGGGATGCACATTGCTCGCAAGGTGTCGCACTCGATCAGCGGCGACGACAATGGGCGCCAGAACTCCTGGGCCTGGGCCACGTTCGAACACAACGACAACGTACCCCCGGTCGGCGGAGCTGAAGCTGGCAGTACCTACTCCTTCTTCAACGCCAATTGCACGCCGGCGGTCGATGCCGCAACCTGCGCCGCGGTCACCGCTCCCAACGACGATCCTGCCTACCAGTGCTGCGAGAATCTCTATCGCTTTGCGGGCGGGACCGTTCCCTCCCATCCGACTCCGGATCAGGTAACCCGGATCGACGACTCGCCGCCGCTGACGCAGGCCTGCAACGCGGTCTACAACCCACTCGACAAGGGCGTCTTCGATAGCTACTCGCTGGTCGTCACCCAGTGGCCCAAGCTCAGCGACGGTCCCTATCCGGCGACCGTCACACCCACTCACGCACGCAACAGCGTCATCGAGACCTACTTCACCCAGTGGTCGGGGGGCGTGCAGGTCAATGCGAGCAGCTGCATGGGGTGCCACTCCGGTTCGTCGGCGGTGGACATGAGCTACCTCTTCCTAAACAACGTCGGTAAGTAGTTGCCGGTCGGAACGGGTCGACGACGCTGGGGTCGGCTCGATGGGTGGTCGGCTCGATGGAGGGCCGGCTTGATGGAAGTCGATCCGATAGGCCACCCAATCCTCGTCGAGCAGCCTATCTGAAACGTGGGCCTTTCAGATCGCCGTCGTAGAGCGGTGGATCGTCAGACTCCGTCGGTGCGGTCCACGGCCTCCAAGACTCGTTGCCAGACGTCACCTACCCCGAGCCGCTCGGCCCACTCTACGATGTACTGTCGGTCAAGGTCCGTAGTCACCGCGACAACGCTAGCCGAATCGCGGAGATGCTTATCCGAGCCCCCGTCACGGTAGAACTCGAGTTTCTTCAGGATCACGTCCTCCGGACTGGCAAAGGACGCGCTGTAGTCGGCTGAAGGATGAACCCTTCGCACCCTCGAGAAGCGACTGCGATCGAAGTCATCCATTGCAGCGACCATGAGGTCGACCTTCAGTCCCGAGCGCGGATGGATGACGTTGAACTGACCGCTCCTCAGCACTGCACTGCGAGCGGACTCTCGGGAGAGGTAGAAGTCCGCGGGAGGAAAGACGTCGACCAGGCCGTCAATAGCCTCGACGCCCATCTGAACAACGACATCGATATCGCTGGTGAATCGTGGCTCGCCATAGAAGATGGTAGCGACAGAGCCCGTGACGAGATAGGGAATCCCCAACCGCTCCAAGGAGTCCACCAGGTGACGCAGCAGTTCATCCTGCTCCATACCCGTCCCCGTTCCCAAGTCGTCTCGCAATCTCGACTTCTAGTTGCGTGTCATCCCATGAAGGATGGCTATTCCGCAGATGGTTCTCCAGCATTCGACGCGCCGATCGAAACATCCCAGCCGCAATCGCCAACCGCTGTCCCCCCGTCTTCTCACGCCAAACCGCAACCATCGCAGGGTCGAGGCGCTCAATGCGGGGGAAGGGCGACGACTTGTACATGCCTGACGAAGCTTAGCAGCACCGTCGCCAAGCGACGCTTGCCGATCCGCACCTGCCCTTCGAGACTAGGGGAGGCGAGCCAAGAGAACAGCGAAGCGCGGGTCGGAGCGCAGGCTCTCGAGGTCGGGGTCTCCCGTAAGCAAATCACGGGTGGCCAGTCCCGAATCGACGACTCTTTCGAGCAAGCCGAAGGCGGAATCGCTCTGACCGGAAAGTGCGTAGCTGCAGGCTCCGTTGAAGGAAGCGCGCAGACCGAGTGGGCCGCTCCCCGAAGCCTTGTTGTAGGCATCGCCGGCCAACTCGAACTCCTTGGAGGAGTAGTAGGCCGCGCCCAGGCTCATCCACACCTGAGTGTCGGAAGGATCCTCCTGGAGCAGCGTCTGGTAGCTAACTATCGCGGCCCCGGTACTTCCGGCGCGGACATCGAGTTCGGCCTGCTGAATGCGGCGTCCGCGCTCGTCGAGCGACGGATTGAGAATCGAGTAGGACTTGGCGAGGTAGGGCTCGGGCGTCCACCGATACTCCATGTACTCTGCGGTCTCGTCAGCGACGGCACGACCGAGGAGCCGTGCGACGAGGTGCAACGATCCGTCCATGCCGGCCGAAATGCCGGCCGTCGTGATCACGTTGCCGTTGTCGACGAAGCGCTTGCCCCGAATCACGGTGGCCGCCGGGAATTCGCGCTCCAGTCGATCGGTGGCGCCGTACCAAGTCGTCACCTGCTCGCCGTCGAGAAGTCCAGCGCGACCAAGGACGAACGCCCCCGTACACACCGACAACGCGACCTCCGCTTCCTTGGACGCCTTGGCCGCCCAGGCGAGAAACTCTGGATCGTCGAGTACCGACTTTGTCCCCCCGCCGGGAAGCACAATGATGTCGGGACGAGGCGCGGCATCGATCGAATACTGTGGATTGACACTCACGAAGCCCTGACTAGTGATGGCGTCGGTGGTCTTGGAGACGGTGTAAACGTTGAACGCGGGAACGTCTCCTTGACGTCCGAAACCAGCGGCCGACGAGAAGATCTCGGCCGGTCCAGCCCAGTCGAGGACCTCCGCTCCATTCCACACCACGATGGCCACGTTGCGGGTGTAGTCCTCGGGGGCAGCCAAGGAAACCGTCGCAACCGCCCCTAGAAGGAAAATCGCGGCAAGAGACCGAACCAAGAAACTCGGTCGAACCAGAATCCACGGCGTCAAGCGTCTACTCATAACGCACTCCCTCATCGAAGAACCCTCATCGGAGAACCAGCTCCCCATCAAGTACCCGAGTCAAGGCGAGAACCACTTTCGAATCTTGACCAGAAACACATCGGTGGGCTCCGCGTTGAAGATCTGATCGATATCCCGTTGGAAGCCGAGGCCTCCGGGGAGCGCCTCGTTGTCAAAGCGTGACTCCGACCACACCACGAAGAGGGTCGAACCAGGGGTGAACTCCCACCGGACCACTAGATTCGAGTTGAGTTCCCGGAAGTCGAAGTCTGGCCGCGAGAAGATGCCATCCACGTTGCCGTCGAGATCTTCGTCCACTTCGTAGGCTCCCGTACCCGGATTCAACGCCACCTGCTGGTCCGAGTAGGGCGACCAGCGGTCGTGATAGCTGCCGGCCAACGGATCCGTAATGCGTTTGAACTCGGAGTAGCGCCCCGTCGACGCGAAGGGTTGACCGTAGAGCTGGATGGTCAGGTTCGGGGTGATGGCATAGTCCACTCGCAACTCGAGGGAGAGGGTCTCCTGATCGATGCTGCCGAAGAGAAAGCGGTCCTGACCCTCGACGTCGAGAGTCCGGATGTACTGCATCTCCCGGTCGCTCTCCTGCAGGACCGGCTCCAAGGTAATCCACAGCGAGGTCGTCGGGCGGTATCGCACCTCGAACCAGGCGCTCGAGAAGCGGCCCGACCCGGAATCCTGTTCCTCGACGTAGTAGCCGGTTCCGAACGACAGCTTTTTACGCGAGTCGGTGTTGACCCAGACCTCGCTGTCCCACGACCCCGGCCACTTCGACGCAGGACCGCCGCGAAGTTGGGTGTTGGAGACGCTCTCCATGGCCCGCCCCAGCGAGATGCCGGCGTTCACCTTGTTGGTGAAGTTCACGTTGGTGTTGGTATTGAAGCGCGCGCCGAGGAACTCGCCGCTGGTATCCCAGTCCAACCACTGATTGAAGTTCAGGTTCCACTGATCGATCTTGCTGAAGTTGCGCTTGCGGTAGCCCACCCAGGTGAACTGATTGATCTGGTCAGCGTTACGAAGGAAACCGACGTCGTTGATCTCGAAGCCAGGCGAGCGCCAGGCAACCCCGGTTTGGAAGCGCAGGTCGTGGTTGTTGGTCCGCTCCAGTCGCATCGACCCCGCGTGACCCGACAGCGCGGTGCGGGTCGGATCGTAGGTCGCGGACTCGTTGTCCGGTCGCTGGAAGTAACGCGCCGGAGAGCGTTGGGCCGCCGCGATGACCGCCTCGCTCCCGCGAATCTCACTGCCGAAGACACTCGCCTCGAAGCGGTAGTCTCGATCGTGAAACAGGGTCGAAAAGTCGAGGCCCCCGGAATAGGCCTCGCGACGGAAGACATCCTCGAGATGGTCGTCGAGATCGCGATTCGCAGCGGTGACAATGCCGCCGAACTGCGTGTCACCGTCGCGAAAGTCCTGCAATAGACGACCAACGAAGAAGTTGGTCAGGGGCTCCACCGTCGTCGAACTGCGTTGCCCGTAGAGGTCGATGTCAGCCTTCTCCTCGTCGGTCACAGCATCGAGGATGCCAATCGAGAGCCCCCCGGGGGTCTTGCCGGTGAGCTTGAAGGCGCCGAGGATGGTGGTCGCGTGAGGCTGATCGCTCGTCGCCCCCGGCGGTAGGTCGGGAGAGTACCTCGGTGGCCGACCCACTCGGCGCGAATAGAAGAGGTTGTCTCGGGTGAACGATCCGCCGGTGTAGGCGGGTGACACCGGACGGTCGAAGATGTCCTGCCGCTCGATGAAGAAGGGGCGACGCTCCTCGAAGAAGGATTCGAAAGCCGAGAGATTGACCTCGGAGGGATCAGCCTCGACCTGGCCGAAGTCTGGGTTCAGCGTGAAGTCCACCGTCAGGTTGGAGGTGATGCCAATCTTGCCGTCCACCCCGCCATCCAGATCCTCGTCGCTACCGGTACGGAACGGGTTGCCGGCGACCTCCGGTGAACTCTCGGCGCGACCCACCAGATAGGGGACGATCTCGAAGCGCCGCTTGGGTTTCAGGTCCTGAAGACCCGTCAGATCTCCGAAATTGCTGACCCAACCCTCGACATCGGTGGGAATAGGCTGCCAGGTCGACCGCTCCTCGAGCCGGTAGATGCGTCGTTGAACCTGCAATCCCCAGGTCTGCTCGTCGGCCGGGTCGAAGCG
>JAIOJS010000024.1 GCA_019911795.1 Thermoanaerobaculia bacterium
CTCGAACGGTTAGTGGTTGGGCGTGTCATCAGGGGCTAAATCAAGGCGCCCCGACACAGGCAAGGCCCCGACGCAGGCAAGGCGCCCCGACGCGGGCATAGAGCGGGGCCTATGTCGAGGAGGGGCAACGCGGAGCTCGGCCCTGAGGGCCGGCCAGGCGCTAGTCGCTGGGGGGCACTGTCCACTAGTGTCACTAACCGGCCTGGGGCGGCCGCTCCCAGGTTGTCGAGGCCGACAGTCGATCGGCCAGCGACCGCTCGGTGACGAGCAACAACAGGGGCAAGGTGGCGCAAGCCACTGTGATCAAGGCGCCGAGCCAGCGGCTGAACGCCTGCCCCAACGACAGGGCCTGACCCTCGTCGCCGCGCGAAATGAGGCCGGCCAATCTCATGCCCAGGGTATTTCCCCAGAAGGCCAGGGGAATAACGAAATAGAAGAACGAAAAGACGAGAATCATCAGCGCCAGGCCCGGCAACGCCCCAAGGCCGACCGGAACCTGAAGCAACCGCAAGCCAACGACCGCAACGAGCAGGACGGCGAGATTCACCGTGCCGTCGACACAAGCAGCGTAGAGCAGGCTAACCCCCGAGGCCCGGAAAGGTCCGACTGCCTCCTCGATCGCCGCAGAGGTCGAGAGGGTGTCAGCTTCCGCCGCGTCGACCCACTCCTCCGCCTCCGACGTCTCATCCACCGTCTCCGCCGAGTCGAGCTCCAGGTCGAAGAGGCTCGACTGCTCGAGCGGTCCCCGGCTTCGGGTCATATCGGGCGCAGCGCCAAATATTTCGCGTAGATGCGGAACAGCAAATCCTGATCCCGACTCTCGTAGGCATCGACAAAGGAGACCAAGCGCTTGATCTCTTCGTCGTCAGGAGCAAGGCGAAACGCCTCAGTCAAGTTCTCTTTCGCCGAGTCTAAGCGCCCTTGCTGCAGTCCCCGAACTCCAAGGTTGTAGTAGGACGACAGCAAAAGGTGTTGCACCACGGGATTCGTCGGATCTTTCTCCCGCGCGATCCATAAGTCACGAAGGACCCGATCGTACTCCGAGTCACGTAGCAGCACGATCTGCTCGTGGAAGGGCTCGAGCATGGCAGAAGCTGAGCGACGGGCTTCAATCTCGTCGTCGACCAGGGGCGAAATAAGGGCCGCCTTGTCGAGAAGGGGGACAGCCTCCCAGTAACGCTGCTCCTCGTTGAGGCGCCGCGCCGTCTCGATGAGACTCGAGCGCTCGGCCAGCTCTGCCGCCGAAGGTCCGGCCTCCGCCGCCGCCTCTGCCTCCCACTCGGCGATCAGAGCCTGCGCCTCCTGATAGTGCGGACTGGCCGGAGGAAGGCGCTTGAGTTGAGAGATCGCCGCCGCTCGCTTACCGTCTGCGTATTGAGCCGTCGCCCGTTCCAAAGGAGTTACCTCGACGACCGGAGCGGTCTGGAGTGGTTCCTCGGTGTTGGGGAAGAGGCTTCCCCACTTCCACCAGACGACGCCGCTAACGATGAGGAGAAGGAGCAGCACGCCGCCGGCGATGGTCAGGAACCGACTCTTGCTCGGTGCTGGCGGAGCCACCACCACCGGGGGCGCGGACCTCGGTCGAGCGCGCGGGGCCGACGGTGCCTCGAGTTCTCCACCACCCATCGCGGCATCGTCGTCCGGCTGCGCTGAGACCACCGGCAGATCGTCGAGGGAGTCGGAGGGTAGTAAGTCCTCGCCCTCTCCGCTGTCGATCTTGGCAATGTACTCGGCGGCAGTGGCATGATTGGGCTGGAGTTCGAGGACCTTCCGAAAACTCGCCTCCGCTGCCACCAGGTCGCCGCTCTCGAGGCTCATCGTGCCCTCGTGGAAGGCCTCTTCCACGAGTCGATCCTCCTCAGCCTTCTGTCCCCGTGCTTCGTCGATGCGGCGAGCCGCCTCTCGGTGGTCGATGTCGATGAGGAAGATTCGAGACCAGGCGTCGATCGCGGTCTGGAACTCACCATCGTCAAAGGCGGACTGACCTTCATCCAACAGTTCGGCGATGCGCGGGTCGGCGTCGGAAGGGCCGCTCGAAACCGAACTCGACGCGGCCAACGGATCGGAGTCGAGCGCCTCTTCCTCCAAGGGCTCGAGCTCTGGGAGATCCTCGAAACCGTCGAGGGACAGGTCGTCCGCGTCAACGGGTACAAGCTCCTCCTCCAGCAACTCGAGATCGTCCAAGGAATCCTCGTCTTCGAGCGAAACCTCTTCGACGCCGCCGAGGCTCAGGGACCCCGTGTCCTCGTCGGGACTGCTTACCGCGAAGTCGTCGCTAGAGGCCACTTCGAGGGTCGGTTCCGAGGAGAGCGACGTTGGATCCTCCAGAGAGGACTCGTCATCATCCAATGAGAACTCGGCGCCCCCGAAGCTAACCTCGTCGAGGCCAAGGTCATCCCCCAGCTCGAGGTTATCGGATACCTCTGGGCCATCGGACCCCGCGAAACCAGCGGACGTCTCCAAGCCATCGGACGTCTCCAAGCCATCGGACTCGGGCGACCACTCGGGCAGCGGAGCTTCGAGACTCTCCAGGTCCGGCGGTTCCGATGGACCCGAGAGGTCAGCATCCAAGTCGTTCTCGTCTCGATGGGATCCGTCCGCCACCAAAAGTTTTTGGATGTTCCCGATCTCTGGATGCGAAGCGTCGAGGGCTCTCGCCTTTTCGACCAAACCCGCCGCCGCCACCGGCTCGCCATCTTCGACCGCCGTCCGTGCCTGTGCGAGGAAGCTCTCGACGTAGGGCGCCGCCTCCATCCTCTCCTGCGCCGCCGCCATGATCTGCTGCAAAGACGGATCGGTCGCGATCGCCGCGGACTCGGCCTGGGCGCGGGCTGCGAGCTCCGCGAACCGTCGTTCTGCTAGTAGCTGGCTGAGCTCCACCGCAAGGCTCTCCGACGTCATCGTGTCCGCGCCTTCACCCCAGTCGTCGTCGAGACTCTCGAGATCACCTAGATCGTCAGAATCGTCGAGATCCTCGGTAGAGAACCCGGGGGCATCGGCGCCCACGCCATCGCCCCCAGCTAGGGCGAGATCACCGACCTCGACCGGACCCACCGTCCCCTCCAAGCGACTCGCCAGAGTCTGCGCCGGACTAAACAGGGGATCGAGCCTCAGGATGAAGTCGCAGCCCAGGCGCGCCTCTTCGACTCCTCCCGTAGCCGCCACTCGCAGTGCGTGCTCATAGGTTTCGAGGATGCGCTCGCGAACTTCGATGTCGAGAGAGAGATTGCCAGGATAAGTCATAGATCCTCACCAGCAGCGATGGACGGGGTCTTTGCTATGGAATCGCGGTCCGACTGATGTTAGCACCGCCGTCGGAGGCCATCCAACAATCGGCGAGGGACGTTCCCAAACGAACCGGAGGACATACACACCAGAACATCGCCCGATGCGGCGACCTCGAGACCGGCCTCGACGAGGTCGTCGAGGCTTTCTGGAGTCGACAGCCGAACCCCCCGGGATGCAAGATCCGATCGCAGCAACTCGACATCGAGCCGCTCGTGGTCGGCGAGGCGCTCAGCGTAGAAGATGGGAGCGACGATCACCTCGTCCGCTCCCGAGAAGGCCTCGCAGTACGCCTGCTGAAAGAACTCCCGGCCCGCGGTCAAAGAGCGAGGCTCGAACAAGACGACCAACCGTCGATTTACGTAGCCCTCGCGGAGCCCCTGCAGGGAGGCGGCAACCGCCGTCGGATGATGGGCGAAATCATCCACGATGGTGACCCCACCCTCGGTGCCAAGCTCCTGCAACCTCCTTTGAACCCCTCGGAAACGACCAAGCGCATCCGCCGCCAGTTGAGGATCGTAACCCTCGGCGCAGACCGCCGCCCACACCGCCAGAGCATTGCTCAAGTTGTGCTGCCCGGGCACCTGCAAAGTGAGGTCTACCTCCAATCCGTCGGATCCCTGGAGTCTTGCCGCTCCACCCGCCGCCCCAGAAAAGGCGCGCACCGTGTTTCCTGGACCGAGTCCGTAGAGGGTCACCCGACAGGGCGCCAAGGCAGTCAACTCCCGGACCTCGGGCGAATCCCCACAGGCGATCAGGTGTCCGCTCGCGGGCAGGCCCGCAACCAACTCGGCGAAAGCAGCCCGGAGCGAAGCGGGTGTCGGGTAGAGGTCGACGTGATCATGCTCGACACTGGTGACGATCAAAGTCTCGGCCAGGTAGTGCAGGAACTTCGGTCCTCGGTCGAAGTACGCCGCGTTGTACTCATCACCCTCGATGACAAAGCGACTTCCCGTTCCAAGGTGGAAGCTACGACCGACGTCGAGAGGCACCCCGCCGATCAGGTATCCGGGGTCTGCACCGAGCTGTTCGAGGGTCCAAGCCGCCATCGATGTCGTGGTGGTCTTCCCGTGGGTGCCCGAAACCACTAGAGGACGACGGCCGGCGAGAATAAAGCGAGCCAGCGCTTGCGGCATCGAGATCCGCGGCCAGCCTCGCTCCTCGACCGCTACCGCTTCGGGATTGGACCGCGGAACGGCATTGCCCACGATCACCAGATCCGGCTCGACCTCGAGATGGGCAACGTCGAACCCCACCTCGGGGGTGATCCCCGCGTCGGCGAGAAGGGTGCTCATCGGAGGGTAGAGAGGATTGTCGGAACCTCGAACCCGGTGGCCCATCTCCTTTAGGAGGCAGGCCAGGGGTGCCATTCCGGTACCACCGAGAGCGATGCAGTAGATGTCCAGCGCTTGGCTTGTGCTCTGCCCAACCAGCGGACTCCGAGCTTGGTTTTCATTGAGTCGCAAGGCGGCGCAGTATAGCATCGAGGTCGGCGTCGGAGATGCCCAAGGGCCGCCGATAGAGTGAGCTCGGGGCCACCCCGACAATCCGAAACTCGAGGAGTCCCCTATGGCCAATGTTTCTTTTTCGAAAACTCTTGCCCTCAGCACCGCGCTCGTCCTGTCAGTTTCATCCCAGGGCTGGGCTCAGGCGGAGCCCAAGGCGGTAGTACCGGAACCCGTGTTCGACGCCGGCACCGTCGTCAAGGGCAAGGTCGTCAGTCACACCTTCGAGATCGAGAACAAGGGCGCAGCCCCCCTCGAGATCCGTGAAGTGCGGCCCGCTTGCGGCTGCACCGTCGCCAAATATGACGCGACAATCACCCCGGGAGGAACCGGCAAGATCACCGCCGAGGTGAGCACCGAGGACTTTCGAGGCCCGGTCGCAAAATACGTCACCGTCTTCACCAACGACCGAGAGACACCACGGTTTCGACTCACCATCCGAGCCGATATTCGACCCACCATCGACATCCTTCCGGGCTACGGGCGGTATCTCCATGTTCAGGGCACCGACCCCAAGGTCCAGACCCAGACTCTTTGGTCCACCGACGGAACCAAGCTGGAGGTGGTCTCTAGCCGTTCGAGTCTCCCCTTCCTCGCCGTCGAACACCATCTGGCGACGCCAGAAGAGCGAGTCGCCGAAGGACCGGACCGTCAGTGGGTAGTGACCGGAACCCTGGCGTCGGACGCCCCTGAAGGGGCTCTCACCGGCACGATCACCATCGAGACCAACCATCCGGACTTCAAGACGCTCGAAGTCCCGCTGGGAGGCTACGTTCGGCCACAGGTCCTAACCACCCCCGCGAAACTCGATTTCGGAACCTTCCCCGCTCACCAACCCCGCAAAGCCAGCGTCCTAGTGACCAACTACGCGATGGGCCCTCTCGCCATCACTAGCGTCGAGACCGACATCGAGGGACTGGAGGCTACGGTGGAAGAGCAACTCGAGGGTCGCAAGTTCGCAATACATCTGAATCTCGAGAGCAAGGCCAACCCCGGGCCCATCAAAGGAAACCTCACTATCCACACCGACAATCCAAGACAACCCGTCACCTCGGTGCCCATTCAGGGCGTCCTCCAGTGAGCCGTCCCAGACCCCACGGGCGTCAGCTCGACGAACTTCGTCCCGTCTCCATCGAAGTCGGCGCTCTCAAGTTTGCCGCCGGCTCGGCCCTTCTCGAAATGGGCGATACCAGGGTCTTGGCCGCGGCGAGTCTCGAGGACCGAGTACCCCACTTCGTCTCGGGTAGCGGCAAAGGCTGGGTCACCGCCGAGTACGCCATGCTCCCCGCCGCAACCCACACGCGATCCCAGCGTGAGGTCACCCGCGGTCGACCGGCCGGCCGCTCGAGCGAGATCCAGCGACTCATCGGACGCAGCCTACGCGGAATTGTCGACTTCTCGGCGTTGGGGGAGCGTACTCTCACCATCGACTGTGACGTCCTGCAGGCCGATGGGGGCACACGCACCGCGTCGATCACCGCCGCCTACGTGGCGATGGTCCAGGCGCTGGCCAAGATTCTCCTCACCGGAGATATCAACCGTTGGCCACTGAAGTCCTCGGTGGCCGCGGTCTCGGTCGGACTACTCGGTGGCGAATCTCGACTGGACCTCGAATACGTCGAGGATCAAGGTGCCGACGTCGACATGAATATTGTGGCGACGGGAAGTGGGCAGCTGATCGAAGTTCAGGGCACCGGCGAAGGTACGACGTACAGCCGCTCCGAACTCGACGTGATGGTCGACCTGGGACTCCAGGGAATCGAAAAGCTCACGGCGATTCAAAATGCGGTGTTGGCGCCGATCCAAGCCGAGATCGATGCCACTCTCGGCAAGTCCCGCACCAGGGTCCCGCCGAAGGCCGAGAAAGCGATGTGGGGAGCGCCTTAGGGCCCTCTAAGGGACGTCAACTCTAGAGGACTTCAACTCTAGAGGACTTCCACTCTAGAGGACTTCCACCCACTCGAGTGAGATTCCCGGATCGCCGAGAAACTCTCCGGCGATGCGACGGAAGCGCTCTCCGCCGTCCGTGACGCAGTAGTGGTTGTCGGCCGAGCTGTCACTCTCCCCACCCGCCAGCTTCTGGGACCGCTCGAGGTCCTCGGCCAGCCGATCGACCACCGCCACGGCGGAGTCCACCAGCTGCACTCGAGGACCCATGAGGCGCCCGATCAGGGGAGCCAACAGAGGATAGTGAGTGCAACCGAGAACCACGGTGTCGACCTGCGCGGCGACCAGAGGCGCCAAGTAGCGCTGGGCCACGGCCTCGGTCACTGCATCCTCCAACCACCCCTCCTCGATCAGCGGCACGAAGAGGGGACAAGCCTGACTAAAGATCTCCAAGCCCTTGTCGAGGCTCCGTAGGGCCCGACCGTAGGCGTCGGACGTGATGGTCGACTCGGTGGCCAGGATCCCGACACGTCCGTGGGTGAGGTTCGCGGCGCACTCGGCACCAGGGGCGATCACGCCCCAGATAGGGACCTCTTCGACCAGAGAATCGAGCGCCACCGCCGAAGCCGTGTTGCAGGCAATCACCACCCCTTTCACTCCACGGGAGGCGAGGAACTCGACATTGCGCTGACTGTAACGGCGGACCGTTTCGGGTGACTTGGTGCCGTAGGGAAGACGCGCCGTGTCTCCGAGGTAGAGGACGGACTCCTGGGGCAGTCTTCGTCGCAGGGCCGCCACCACCGTGAGCCCCCCGACCCCTGAATCAAAGACTCCAATCGGCCGCGAGTCGCTCAAGGCGTCTTAGACACCAAGCCGTGATTCATCGTCAAGACGTGTCCGGTGTCGACGTGTCCAGAGAAGGCAGGACGCTGGCGCCCGTTCCACAGGAGCACCACGCCTCGAACCACCTCTGAATTGTCGACGACGGAGTTGACCAGGCCAAAAACTCGCTGCAGTTCGAGCCGTGATCCCGAAGGAGGTGGATTGGGAGATTCGGCCGAGACGAGATCGACGAAAGCGACTCCGTCCGCGGCGACGTAGACGCTACCGAGCCGGATGGTCTCGTCGAACGGTCGCGCCAGTGCCTCTGAGCGAGGTCCATCGAGGAAAGCCTGCACCAGCGCGGTGGTCCGGCCTTCGGCCCCATCCATGAGCTGCAGCGACCGGACCTCGGGGTAGAGACGACCCGATTCGCCGGGAAAGTAGAGAGTGACCTCGGTCGACTCCCTCTCGGTCGGGAGCGACTCCTGCTCGACCGAGTCGTCAACGACCGGATTGTCGTCGGGCTGTCCTCCGCAGGCTCCCACCCACCCCGAGAGCAACAACAGGATCAGGGTGAAGCCGCGGCGTCGATCGACGTGCGATCTCAAGGAACCTCCGCGGAGGATGTCGAGGCCGCACTCGGACTCCCCAACCCAGCCTCCTCCTCTCCGTAGAAACGACTCACCGCCCGCACCAGGGCATCGACGAGGTCCGCTTGGTAGGAGACCCGACGCAATTTGGTCTCCTCTTCTGGGTTACTGATGAAACCGAGTTCCACCAGGACGGCCGGCATCGCCGCCCCCAGTAGCACCCGGAATGGAGCCTGCTTGACGCCCCGATCCTTGAGCCCAAGGGCCTGGTTCAGCTCGCCCTGAACCAGAGTCCCCAACCGTTGGCTCTGGGTCAAGTAGCGACTCTGAGAGAGGTCCCAGAGGATCAGCTGCAGGTCGGCGAGGGCCTCGTCGGATTCGAGGCCCGAGCGATTCTCACTCTGCGCGGAGGCAGCCGCCGCCGCGTCGGTCGCCTCCAGGCTGGAGAAGTAGGTTTCCGCCCCTTGCGCCCGGCTCCCGACGGAAGAGTTCAGGTGGATCGAGATGAACAGATCAGCCTGTTGC
>JAIOJS010000250.1 GCA_019911795.1 Thermoanaerobaculia bacterium
CCGTTGGAGACCCGGACGGTCACGGCGAGGTCCTCCCCCGGGATCACCAAGTCGGATTCCGTGGTCGCATCCACCACCAGGCCCAGGGCCGTCGCCAGCACCTCGTTGGCCCAGCGCTCCTTCTCGACGAGGATCGCGGCCGCGTGGGCGGCGCCCCCGCTCTCTGCCAGCGACCGCGCCGCCCGCAACTCGAGGAGGAGATCGCGAAGCGGCGGCACTACCAGCCCGTAGTCGGAAGAGTTGGCGACGGACCGCGCCGCTCCAACAAGGTTCTCCACCGCCATCAAGTGACCCAGCATGGCCGAACGATGCTCCTCGGCAACGAGATCGGCGACTCCGCGCAAGCGCGTTTCGAGGTCGCCGAAGAGCGTTCCATCAGTGGTCTCACCCTCAGCGAGTCCCTGACGTGCCAGTCGGACGTCGCGAGGACCGAGCGGCTGCAAACTCCCAAAGCTCTGGCACCGATGCTGACTGCGGCTCTCCATCGCGATCTGATAGAGCGTGCGTCCGGTCAAGGGATCGAGGATGCCAACCGGGAGAAAGGTGTCGGCCGACTCGGGATCGAACCAAGCCTCGCGAAAGAAGCGCTCGGTCCTCCAGGGCTCGAGCCCTTCGTCCGCCATCTCGGGGAAGGCACTCTCCGAAGCCGCCGCCTCGATAGCCAGTTCGGCGATCAGTCCGGAAGCCTGGTGCTGGCCGTGTCCGGCCCGCTCGTCGGGGGGAAAGATCGCCACCACGACCTGCGGACGAAAACGTCGAATGACCCGCACCGCATCCTCGAGAAGCATCTCCTTCGGCCACTGGGTCAGCGCCTCCTCCAACGACTTGCTGTAGCCGAAATCGTAGGCTCGCGAAAAGTACTGGCGCGCACCGTCGATCCGCCGCGCGGCGAGGAGTTCTTCGGTCCGCAAAACCCCCAAGCTCTCGCCCAGTTCGGACCCGATCAGGTTCTGCCCCCCGTCACCCCGGCTGAGCGACAGGTAGGCAGCCTCCCCCCCGAGGCCTCGCGATACCAAGGTCAGGAGGGCGGTGTCCTCGTCGTCGGGATGCGCACCGATTACGAGCACCCGCTTGTGGTTCTCGATTCTGGCCAAGGCGCGATCGAGGTAGACCGCGCCGCCGGTTCCGGCCGGTTCGAAGGGATCCGTACTCGCCAGTAGGCCGGTGGACAGAAAGGCGAGGAGCAGCAGGACCAGCCCGCCCGGGCGAACTGCCGAGCGAGAGGTACGTTGCGACGGGATTGAGGTGGACGAATCGAAGAGGGTTCGCATGGAGTCCTGCATCATATCGTCTCGACCGGACGCCATCGCCCGGCGACCGCCCATCTCGCCCCTCCAATCTCGTTGCCGCACCTCGACGTACCGGTAGCGACGGGGTATGCTGCCGAGGGTATGGAGACGCCGACCCACGACGAACTCGTTCTCGACGCCTTCCGCCGCTGGGGCTACCTCGCTGCGGACCTCGACCCACTCGGGCGACTGCAACCGGAGACCCTCCCCGACCTCGAATTCGAGGGTGAGGCAGCCGAGCGCGGACGCCAGATCTACTGCGGTTCGATCGGTGTCGAGTTCATGCATATCCCCGATCCGGCGATCCGTCGTTGGGTGCAACAGCGCATGGAGGCCGAGGCTGAGCCCGTCGACTCTCGCCGCGTGCTGGAACTGCTCGTCCGTGGTGAGCACTTCGAGCAGTTCCTGCAGTCCCGCTACCTCGGCAACAAGCGTTTCTCGATCGAGGGAGTGGTGGCGCTCCTTCCGCTGCTCGACGCGATCCTCATCGATGCCTCGGCCCGCGGCACCGAACGGATGATGCTGGCGATGAGCCACCGTGGTCGCCTTTCCGCCATGGCCAACATTGTCGGCACCCCCGCCCGAGACCTCTTCGCCGGCTTCGAGGATGTCGACCCTAAGAGCGTGCTCGGCGGCGGCGACGTCAAGTACCACATGGGAGCCACCGGGTTCTACGATACCGGGGAAGGTCGAGAGGTCAAGATCCACCTCGCCTCGAATCCCTCCCACCTCGACGCCGTCGATCCGGTGGTGATGGGACGGGTACGAGCCAAACAGCAACGTCAGCCCGACGAACCACGTCTTCGAGTGCTCCCGGTCATGGTCCATGGTGACTCCGCATTCGCGGGACAGGGGATCCTCGCCGAGACCCTCAACCTCGCCGACCTCGAAGGGTATGAGGTCGGCGGAACGATTCACGTCGTCGCCAACAACTGGATCGGTTTCACCACCGAGCCCAAGGCCTATTCCTCGACGCGCTTCGGCACCGACGTCGCCAAGCGCCTGCCGAGCCCGATCTTTCACGTCAACGGTGAAGACCCCGACGCGGTGGTTCGGGTCGCCCGCATGGCGAGTGAATATCGCGCCGAGTTCGCGACCGACGTGGTCGTCGACCTCATCGGCTACCGGCGTCACGGTCACTCCGAGATCGACGATCCCACCCTGACCCAGCCGCTTCTCTACGCCAAGATTCGCGAGATGCCGTCGCTGTGGGAGTCCTACGCCAAGACCTCCGGCGCCGACCCCGAGTGGGTCAAAACCTTCACCTCGAAGGTCCAGGAGGATCTCGACGAGGCCCAGCAGCAGGGCGCCAGTCTCGAGAAGAAGCCGGCGCTCTCCAACCTCCCTGCCTATTGGCAAGAGTACAAGGGTGGACTCTACGATCCCTCGATGGAGGTAGACACGGGGGTTCCCGCCGAGCGGCTAGCCCAACTCGGTGAGGTCATCGTCAAAACCCCCGAAGGCTTCCACGTCCACCCCAAGGCCGAGAAGCTTCTCGAACAGCGCCTCGAGATGGCGCGCGGAGAGCGGCCGATCGACTTCGGCGCCGCCGAGGCTCTCGCCTTTGCTTCCCTGCTCGACGAGGGAACGCCCATCCGCCTCACCGGACAGGACACTCGCCGTGGAACCTTCAACCACCGCCACTCCGTCCTCATCGACACCGAGACGGTGGCGGAGCACACTCCCCTGATCGCCGCGGCCAAGGGTGATGCCTACTTCGAGGTCTACGACTCGCCCCTCTCCGAGGCGTCCTGCCTCGCCTACGAGTATGGATTCTCGCGCGACTACCCGGAGGCCTTGGTCCTCTGGGAAGCGCAGTTCGGTGACTTCGTCAACGGCGCCCAGGTACCGATCGACCAGTTCCTCGCCGCCGGCGAAGATAAATGGGGACTCCTCTCCGGTCTGGTTCTCCTCCTCCCCCACGGCTACGAGGGTCAGGGTCCGGAGCATTCCTCGGCCCGTCTCGAGCGCTTCCTGCAGCTCGCGGCCGAAGACAACATGCAGATCTGCCAGCCCTCGACGGCCGGCCAGTACTTCCACCTTCTGCGCCGACAAGCCCTCCGTTCCTGGCGCAAGCCGTTGATCGTCATGACGCCCAAGAGCATGCTGCGCCACAAGGCGGCGACGTCGGAGCTGGCCGAGCTAGCTCAGCCGCGGTTCCACGAGATCGTCGACGACCCTGGTGTCGAGAACTGTCAACGGGTTCTCTTCTGTTCCGGCAAGATCGTCCACGACCTGCGGGCCGAGCGAGAGAAGCGGGGCGTCACCGATACCGCCATCATCGCCATCGATCAGCTCTACCCCTTCCCCCGCGCAAGTCTCTCCGGGGTCTTCGACCGCTACGCCGAAGCGCGCAAGCTCCTCTGGGTCCAGGACGAGCCCGCGAATCAGGGAGCGCTCTCCTACATCCGCCCGTTGCTCGAACAGGTCTCGGGCGGCCGTCCCTTGCGCACCATCAAACGGCGTGAGAGCGCCAGCCCCGCCACCGGATCACCGAAGGCCCACGCCTTCGAACAGGCGGCACTCTTGCAGCTCGCCTTCGAGGCTTAGGTCTTGACGGGGTCCTAGGGCCCACTGGCACCTGGCGTCTTCGATGTCGTGGTTGCCACGTTCACGAGTAGAGGCAGGGCTTCGTTGATGGCCACAGAAGAGCAGGACGGGAGTCCTGCGTTCCGAGGGAGAAGATCGGGGAGATCCGACGGTGAAGGTTAGTAGCGACGTCTGCTCCCCTCAGACTGGCCACAGAAGAGCAGTGCCGGGACTCCGTAGGTACAGCCGCCCGCCGTCCTGGGAACGCAGGATTCCCATCCTGCTCCCCTTCACTACGGGGCGAGGATTCGCAAGAGACCAGGACCGCGCCGTCGGGCCTCGCTCGGTCTCGTTGGCCGGTGCGCGGTATTCCGATGGCAGCGAAGAGCAGGACGGGAGTCCTGCGTTCCGAGGGAGAAGATCGGGGAGATCCGACGGTGGAGGGTAGTAGCGACGTCTGCTCCCCGCAGACTGGCCACAGAAGAGCAGTGCCGGGACTCCGTAGGTAACAGCCGCCCGCCGTCCTGGGAACGCAGGATTCCCATCCTGCTCCCCTCACTACGGGGTGAGGATTCGCAAGAGACCAGGACCGCGCCGTCGGGCCTCGCTCGGTCTCGTTGGCCGGTGCGCGGTGTTCCGATGGCAGCGAAGAGCAGGACGGGAGTCCTGCGTTCCGAGGGAGAAGATCGGGGAGATCCGACGGTGGAGGGTAGTAGCGACGTCTGCTC
>JAIOJS010000251.1 GCA_019911795.1 Thermoanaerobaculia bacterium
GGCGAGAATCTCGGATCAGACGGCCTTCCTCTACCTCGGTGAGCTGATCGAGTTCGGCGACACCGACCAACTCTTCATCAAGCCGCAGGAGCAGCAGACCGAGGACTACATCACGGGGCGCTTCGGCTAGGGAGCTTGGGTCTCAGTCCTGTCGAGGTGTCCCCAAAGAAGACCGCTTCAGTGTTGGTCAGGGTCTCAGGTTGTAGCAGACAGCCATCGGGCCGGCGCCGGCCAGGTACTTGCGGGCGCGGACCAGTTCGGCGATCTGGCGGATGTGGCCGAGGTCGTGGAGCGTCCATTCGTGCAGCATCTGCGACAGGGTGATCTCGCCGTACTCCTTGTGCAGGGCCAGGCGATCGCCCGCGCCGTCGGGGAGACGGCGGAGGACCTCGATGTTGTCCTCGCGCTGCTCTTCGAAGTAATCGAACGCATCGTCGGGGTCGGCATCGCGATAGAGGTGGAGGTACATCTGCGCGTCGTCGGGCTCGAACTCGGGCCGGGTCTCCCCCAGGAAGCCATCGAGGCGCAGGCGGTAGCAGTGGCCCTCTGAGTGCGACAGGTGGGCCAGCACTTCGGCGACGGAGAAGCGGTCCGGCGCCGGCTTCCATCGCGCTTCCTCCTCGGTTAGCGCCGTCATCAGGCCGCGGAGAATCCCCGGAGTGGCCTCCAGCTGGTCGAGGCAGGGCAGGTCATTCTCCTTCATGTCGCGCTCCTTCATAGAGTCATCCTACGACAATCTTGTCTCAGTCGACTTGGAGCGTGTTGCGGCTTCCAGGTGAGACGGGGCAAGAGAACGGGGGATTCCTCTCGACTCGAGAACCTATCTACTAAGCTCCTCTGAAGATGTTTAATTGTCGTAATAACTGTCGCTATGATTCTTTAGTGATTAAGCTATAGTCTTCCTTTGACCATTCCCTAGAAACGGCAAGGGCTCCCTCTGCTCATTGCAAGCACTAAAACCGGCAGCGCCCGACGAAAGGAACCGCGCGATGGAACCGACGACCCTGAACGCCTCGCTACTGCCAACGTCCGGCACGTTGGACGACTTTCCGGAAATCGGGTCGGAGCCGGGCAGGTTCGGACCGCCCTGGGCGGGGCTGTGCATCTCGGGCGGTGGTTCACGCTCGCTCTCCGCCGCGATGGGGCAGCTGCGCGGTCTCTCCTCGATCGGCCTGCTCGATCAGTTCGGCTGGCTGTCGACCGTCTCGGGTGGCACCTGGGCGAGCTCGCTGTTCAACTGGGCGCCGGAGTCGATCACCGAAGAGACCCTCCTCGGCCCGCTCGAGCTGGACCCGTCGAAGCTCGAATGGGAGTCGGGGGTCCCGGCACGGAATCTCTCGATCCTCGACGGGCACGCGATCGGCAGCGCGGCGACGCGGGTTGGAATCGAGGAGATGCTCGCGACGGCGATCGATCTCTATCTCTCCGGCACGTCGGTGGGCGAGCTCTGGCCGCGCGCGATCGGAGAGCTGGTCCTAGCGCCGTTCGGGCTGGGCGACTCTCCCTCCCGCTACTTCACCTGGACGCCCTGGTGGCTGAAGAACGCGGTCCTGAAGTACAACCGCGGACTCGGGACGAGTGACTTTGTCACGACGCGCCCGAACCGTCCGTACCTGATCACGAACTCGACGCTGTTCTATCCACCCGATCCGCCCGCCCGCGCGATCCGCCCTGGCGCCATGGCCACCGGTTGGGAGGTCGGCTACGAGGTGGAGTCGACGCCCATCGGGGTCGGAATCCCGCCCGGCTTTCCGCTCGCTGGCCCACCCCGACCGGGAGAGCCGGGCAGCTCGGATCTCGGTGGGGGCTGGATCGATGCGTTCGCGATGGGCTCGGTCGCGCCGCAGGAGGTCGACAAGAACCGACGCTTCACGGTCCCGGTGCCGCCGAGCCGCTTCCGTCTCTCCGACGCCGCGGGTCTCTCCAGCCTCGCCTTTGCCTACGACGTGATCGACGCCGCGCACCGGATCGGTATCCACTATCTCGACGACATGGTCCCGACCGTCCAGGTCTGGCCGGTCCTCAACGCCGCCCAGCTACCGAGAAACGCCGCTCGCCGCTATCTGTTCGGCGACGGCGGCAATCTCGAGAACCAGGGGATCATGCCGCTCCTGCGACGGCGACTGAAGAAGGTCGTCGCCTTCGTCAATACCGAGACCCAGCTTTCGCAGCAGGGCCCTAACCAGGAGGTGGTCGTCGACTCGGACCTTGCGGCGCTCTTTGGGCTCGAGTGGGATAGCGCGAAGGGCTCCTACGTCCCGATCTCCACCAGTTCACCCTTCCGCTTCAATAGAGTCTTCGACGAAGAGACGTTCGACGACCTCCGCAACCAGCTCTGGGCCCGGGCCCAGGTCGGCGGCACCGCCTGGGCCATCCAGAAAAAGGTCAAGGTCTACAAGAACCCCCACTATGGCGTGTCGGAAGGCGAAGTCGATCTTCTCTGGGGCTATCTCCACCCGGTGACGGCCTGGTGGGACGATCTCAGCGACTGGGTCAAGGCCGCGGTCGACGTCGAGCCTTGGAACTACCTCTACTTCCCCAACTACCTAACCGTCGAGCAGCTCCACCTGAACAATCACCAGGTCAACCTCCTGGCTCACCTCACGAGCTGGAACGTGGCATCGACGACCCGAGTCGGCAGCCTGCCTTCGAACCAGGAGACTCTCCGGGCGTTCCTGGCTTCCTGAGGAGTGGAGCCGTTGGTCAGGCCTTCGGCCCCGCCTCCTGAGCACTCACTTGGATCTCAGTCACTGCCTAGATTTCCTGGCCTTCTAGTAGCAGCCAAGCATTCTCTGTTGCTGCACAGCCCTTCAGGCCGCCCGCTACACCCACGCTCTCGAGAAGACTCAACTGGTACACGCCTCTGTAGTGACGACTGAATTCCGTGGCGCTGATTGAGAAAGGAGGACCTGCCATCAAGTCTTGGTCGTACTCCAAACAGATGACTAGCTGCGGCGCCCTATTCGTAATCTGCATCAAGTGGCTCGAATACTGTCGTCGCATGACTTCGGGAAGGGCTACCAGGGCTGCCCGGTCGTAGATAGCGTCGACTGTCCCAAGGATCGAGGCTGACAAATCAAAGATGTCACCGACAAAAATGTCGATATCTTGCCCAACGTAGTGCTTCAAGTTACCGACTATGGTGATCTCGAACTCAAGGCCAAGGTCGAGGAATAGCTCTTCAATGGCGGTTTCGCTTAGTTCAGCCCCAGCCACCCGGTAGCCATTGGAAAGCAGCCAAGCGATGTCGAGTGTTTTTCCACACAGCGGGAGAAAGACGCGATTGCCCTGCTCCAGGGCAAGCTCCTTGAACCACTTGATGAGTAGTGGATTCGCTTCGGTTTGATGGAAGCCAATTTCCCTTGCCTTCCACTTCTGATGCCAGAAATCTGTATCCATATCTTCGCCTTTGGTAGCTTGATGAAAATAGGAAAAACGAAGCCGAGTGCTCTCCTCTTCATCGGCACCTCTCCATCTTCCCACAAGAGATGGGAGCTAGCCGTGTGGGGTCCAGTTCAGCGGGTGGCTGGGCTGGCACGCCAAGGCACTACCCGAGGAGTCGGTCGTACGTCGTGATTTCCGATCCAGAACCAGATGAGATCGTCGCTCTCTTGAACGGCCAGAACTCGATAGCCCCGACCAACCCGTGCCGACCAGAATCTGCCGACCCTCTTGAAGTGGAGAGAAGGATGCTGGCTGTCAGCCTTGAGAAGCTCGAAGTTCTTATCAGCGAGTGTTTGGACGGATCCCGGAAGCGCTTCATAGAGCCGCTAGAACCTCGGCGTCGCAGAGTGCGTCACAGATGTCTAGTTCGGCTCGCGGCGTGGTCAGCAACGGCTTCCTTAGCCAGCGCTTCGAGACGCCCGCCCTCGGCATCGCGTTGGAGCTCACGATCCCAGACCTCGGCGTCGAAGTCGAGGAACCACTCACGAAACGACCGTAGATCTTCCGGGGCAAGTGACTTAACCTGTTCTTCAATCTGCTCAACCCTCGTCATGACATCAACTTACCACACGAAATGCCAGGCAGGACCTCCCAGGTCAACGCTGCGCTGACCGTGCAGCCCAACATTGGATTGGCTTGCTGCGCGCAACACTCCGAGTCCGACGGAAGCCCCGCGGAATCTCTCAGAGTCAAACTGAGTTGAGGTTTCTAAGCCGATAGGGAGTAGACCCACCGCCCCCTCCTGATACGCTTACCCCGTGACGAAACAATGGGTACGGGCAGCCGGTGGGGTGGTCTATCGAAGGGCTGCCAAGGGCCTTGAGGTCGTGGTCGTGCACCGCCCTCGCTACGACGACTGGAGCCTCCCCAAGGGGAAGGTCGATCCCGGTGAAGAGGAGGCCGAGACCGCGTTGCGTGAGATCCTCGAGGAGACCTCGCTCTCCTGCCGGGCGGGAACGGAACTCGAACCCGTCGAGTACACCGACCAACGCGGCCGGCCCAAGCGCGTTCGCTACTGGCTCATGCAGCCGGTCGGCGCGGTCGAGGTTCGGCCGGGGGACGACGAAGTCGACGTGGTGCAGTGGATGTCCTTCGCGGAGGCGTCGAGTCTGTTGACCTACGACCTCGACCGGCGGGTTCTGGCCGATGCCTTGTCCCGACTCGAGGAAGTTTGATGGAAGAAGTTTGATGGAAGCCGTCGAGAGCCCTCCCGAGGGTAGCCATCTCGCCGCCGTCGACCTCGGTTCGAACAGTTTCCGAATGGTGATCGCTCGCTCCACCGCGGCGGGCCTCGAACCGATCGACCAGCTGTGGGAAGGTGTTCGCCTCGCCGCGAGTCTCAACTCCGCGCGTGAACTATCTGAGGAGGGGCAGGAGCGGGCTCTCGCTGCCCTCTCGCGCTTCGGTCAGAGGATTCGCGACTTCAGCGCTTCGAACGTGCGGGCGGTAGGGACCAACACCCTGCGCAAGGCGAAGAACGCCGCGGCGTTTCTGGAGCGGGCCGAGGCGGCACTGGGACATCCGATCGAGGTGGTCTCGGGGCAGGAGGAGGCTCGACTCATCTACTTGGGGGTCGGCCATTCGGTTCCGCCGGCCTCAGGACGACGCCTGGTGGTCGACATCGGCGGTGGCAGTACCGAGATCGTCATCGGCAAGAAGCACCGGTTGCTCCTCGCCGAGAGCCTCTTCATGGGCTGCGTGAGTTGGAGCCAGAAGTACTTTCCCAAGGGGAAGATCACCAAGGCGGGAATGAAACGCGCCGACCTTGCCGCACGCCTCGAAGTACAGCCGGGGGCCAAGGCCTTCCGGCGCTCGGGCTGGACCCATTGCTACGGATCTTCGGGGACGGTCAAGGCGATCGAGACCGTCCTGGTGGATTCGGGGTGGAGCCAGGGTGGCATCACCCTCGCTGGCCTTAAGGAGCTTCGCAAGGCCCTGCTCGCCGGCAAGAACATGGACGACCTGAGCCTGCCTGGCCTGTCCTCGGACCGATCTCGGGTGCTCCCCGGTGGGCTGGCGATCCTCATGGGGATCTTCCGTAGCCTCGGTATCGAACAGATGGCGTGGTCGCCCGGGGCTCTGCGAGAGGGACTGCTTTACGACCTCCAGGGTCGCTTGCAGAAACTCGACGTTCGGGACGAGACGATCTCCCGCTTCGTCGAACGCTATCTCGTGGACCTCGACCAGGCCGATCGCGTCGAGGACACGTTCCGCTACGCCTTCGGACGCGCCGCCTCCTCGTGGGGACTCTCCGAAGAGCAGTGGTCCAAGTTCATCGGCTGGGCCGCCCGGCTCCACGAGATCGGGATCGTGGTCGGACACAGTGGCTACCACCGCCACGGCGCTTACCTGGTGGAGAACTCCGACCTCCCCGGCTTCTCGCGGCAGAATCAGAGCTTCCTCTCGGTATTGATCCGAGGGCATCGCCGAAAGATCCGTCGCGATCAGTTGACGGGATTGCCCGAGGCCATCCGCGAACCGGTGCTCCGACTCTGTCTACTCTTTCGGCTCGCCGTCCTGCTCAATCGCAGCCGCAGTAGCCGGCCGCTCCCGGAGTTTTCGCTGGCGACCTCTGACCGGGAACTCGAAGTGACCTTTCCCAAGGGGTGGCTGGCCCGTCATCCCTTGACCCGAGAGGACCTCGGTCAGGAGGCGAAGTACCTCAAGAGCGTCGGCTACAAACTACGATTCAGTTGAACCTACCGCGAAGCTTCGGTGGACGGCGAGACGGTCGCGAGGTCGGCGAGTCGCTCCGGATCCAGTCGTTCTTCGAGGTCGAGCTCCAGCCAACGCCGAAAGCGCTCGCTGAGGATCTCGGCAGTGCGCTCAAAGGCCCGGCGCTGGGTGGCGCGATCACCGACGATGCCGGCGGGGTCGGCGAGTCCCCAGTGGGCCTTCTGCCCCTTGGCGAGCCAGATCGGACAGCGGTCGCGAGCCTGGTCACACACCGTCAGGACGAGGTCGAAGTCCCGGTCCGCCACCGCATCGAGGCCCTTGCTGGTGGCGTCGCTGGCATCGATCCCGTAGTCCTGAGAGAGCACTTCGAGGGCGAGAGGGTGGACGCGCCCGGTGGGCTGCGATCCGGCACTCGCGGTGACGACCTCCCCGTCCGAGAGATCTCGGAGCAGGTACTCGCCCAGCACGCTGCGAGCGGAGTTGCCGGTACAGAGAATGAGGACGCTAAGTCGTTGCCTGGGAGCCGTCACAGTCAGCCTCGTTTCATGGTTAGCTAGAGGTAGCAGTCTGCAGAGACGATTGCGGAGTCGCTAATCGATGACGTAGCTACTGGGGTCGAAGTTCTCCAGAGTCGGATACTGAGGATCCATCTCTTCCAGGGTCTCCCGAAGGACTCGGGCCACGGCGAGGTTGCGGACCCAATTGCGGTTCGCGGGGATGATGTACCAGGGCGCTTCCTCCGTGCTGCAGCGCTCGAGGACATCTTCGAAAGCCTT
Source organism: Thermoanaerobaculia bacterium (assembly GCA_019911795.1). Taxonomy (GTDB): domain Bacteria; phylum Acidobacteriota; class Thermoanaerobaculia; order Multivoradales; family JAIOJS01; genus JAIOJS01. The sequence continues at coordinate 6,897 of JAIOJS010000251.1, forward strand.
GCGATAGTCGTTCCACTGCTTACGCTTCTCGAGGTCCTCGGCGGAGAACTTCCAGTGCTTTTCCGGCATGTCGAGGCGCTCCTGGAAGCGTTCCTTCTGTTCGTCGCGGCTGATGTGCAGATAGAACTTGATCACGCGGGTGCGGGCGGAGGTGAGCAAGGCCTCGAAGTGGTTGATCTGCTCGTAGCGCGGTTTCCACACGCTCTTCGGGGCCAGGTTGTCGACGCGCACGATGAGGACGTCCTCGTACTGCGAGCGATTGAAGACGCCGATCGTCCCGTGGCGGGGCACCGCCTGGTGGATACGCCAGAGAAAGTCGTGGGAGCGTTCGAGAGTCGAGGGCGCCTTGAACGAGGTGACGTGACACCCTTGCGGATTGATGCCCGAGAAGACACTGCGGATGGTGCCGTCCTTGCCACCCGCGTCCAGCGCTTGGAAGACCACCAGCAGTGCCTGCTTCGACTCGGCATAGAGGGCCTCTTGCAGATCGGAGATCTTCTCGACCTCCTCGCGTAAATCGCGCTTGGCATCGCTCTTGTCGTCGATGCCGTCCACCTGGTCGGGGTCGATATCGTCGAGGTGGATCTTCTGGCCGGGGCTGACGCGGAGTTTTTCTCGAATAGACATGGTTGGAATTGTACCGTTCTAGATCAGGGATTCGCTCCGTGGTTTCGTTGCATACCTCGGCGGCTCTGTGACGTCGGCTAGTCTCGGGTCCGAGCGCACGGTGACGCCGCCGTCACGCGACGACTGCCATGGGTAGACGGGAGTGCGACCGAAGGTCTACGCTCCGCTAGTGGGTAGGCCTGCGAGCTACTCGGTGAACGACTCGAGCGGATCGCAGGTGCAGACGAGATTGCGGTCACCGTAGGCGTTGTCGACCCGACCCACCGCCGGCCAGAACTTGGCCGCCCTTACCCAGGGAGTGGGGAAAGCTGCCTCTTCGCGGCTGTAGGCGCGATCCCAAGCGTCGGCGGTGACGACGGCGGCGGTGTGGGGGGCGCCCTTGAGCGCATTGGACTCGCGGTCTGCCTCGCCGCTCTCGATGCGACGAATCTCCTCCCGGATGGCGATCATGCTGTCGCAGAAGCGGTCGAGCTCTTCGCGGGATTCACTCTCGGTCGGCTCGATCATCATCGTCCCGGCTACCGGCCAGGACATGGTCGGGGCGTGGAATCCGTAGTCCATCAATCGCTTGGCTATGTCGTCGACGGTGATTCCGACCTCCTTGAAGTCCCGTAGGTCGATGATGAACTCGTGGGCCACTCGGTCCCCGGGACCGGTGTACAGAATGTCGTAGTGGTCGGCGAGGCGGTGCGCCATGTAGTTGGCATTGAGGATGGCGACCTGGGTGGCGCGGGTGAGACCTTCGCCGCCCATCATCGCGATGTAGGCCCAGGAGATGGGAAGGATCAGGGGGCTTCCCCACGGAGCGGCTGCCACCGCCCCAATGGCCTGAGCGCCCCCGACGCCTTCGACGACCGGATGGCCGGGCAGGTACGGTGCGAGGTGGGCCGCAACTCCGATCGGACCCATTCCCGGACCACCACCTCCGTGCGGGATGCAGAAGGTCTTGTGGAGGTTGAGGTGGCAAACGTCGGCCCCGAATTCGCCGAGGCGGGCCAGTCCCACCAGGGCGTTGAGGTTGGCGCCATCGAGGTAGACCTGGCCACCGTTCTCGTGGACGATGTTGCAGACGTTCTTGATGGTCTCCTCGAACACTCCATGGGTCGACGGATAGGTCACCATCAGGGCGCCAAGGTGGTCCCGGTGCTGTTCGGCCTTGGCGCGCAGGTCGGTGATGTCGATGTTGCCCTTGGCGTCGCACTGAACCGCCACGACCCGGAAGCCCGCCATGAAGGCGCTCGCGGGGTTGGTCCCGTGGGCAGAAGTGGGGATGAGGCAGACGGTTCGGTCGCGATCACCGCGGTGGTGGTGGTAGGCGCGGATCACCAGCAAGCCGGAGTACTCCCCCTGCGACCCCGCGTTGGGCTGCAGGGACACCGCATCGAAGCCGGTAATCTCGGCCAGCCAGCCCTCGAGGCTGGTGAACAGTTCGCGGTAGCCCTGACTCTGGTCGGCGGGGGCGAAGGGATGCAGATCGGCGAACTCGGGCCACGAGATCGGCAGCATCTCCGAGGTGGCGTTGAGCTTCATGGTGCAGGATCCGAGGGGGATCATCGAGTGGGTGAGCGAGAGATCCCGATTCTGGAGCCGGAACAGGTAGCGCAGCATCTCGTGCTCCGACCGGTACTGATGAAAGACCGGCTGGGTGAGGTACTCGCTGGTGCGATGGAAGGGTGCGGGCAGAGGGGCGACCGACTCGTTCTCGAGTTCGTTGACCGAGAAGTCCAGGGTTCCACCGGCGAAGCACTCGAGGATCGCGAACAGGTCATGACGGGTCACCGTCTCGTCGAGGGCGATGCCGAGACTACCGTCGCCGTAGTTGCGAAGGTTGATGCCGCGTTGGAGGGCGGCGCCGTAGACGATGTCCGCGTCGCTCGGGGTGACCCGAAGAGTATCGAAGAAGGGAGCGGTTGGGAGGTCGACGCCGAGACGGGCCAGACCCGTGGCGAGGATGCCGGTAGCGTTGCGCACGCGGGTGGCGATGGCTCGAAGGCCCTCGGGACCATGGTAGACCGCGTACATTCCGGCGATCACGGCGAGCAACACCTGAGCGGTGCAGATGTTCGATGTCGCCTTCTCACGACGGATGTGCTGCTCGCGGGTCTGCAGGGCGAGGCGATAGGCCGGGTTGCCCTGGGCATCCTTCGAGATGCCGATGATGCGTCCCGCCATCTGGCGCGCGTGTTCCTCCGACGTCGAGAGGAAGGCAGCGTGAGGTCCGCCGAAGCCCATCGGAACACCGAAGCGCTGACTCGATCCCACCGCAATGTGGGCTCCCAACTCTCCCGGCGGGGTGAGCACGGTGAGAGCGAGTAGATCCGTGGCCATGACGACCAGTGCACCCGTTTCGGAAGTGCGGGCGATCAGGTCTCGATAGTCCTCGATCCGCCCGTCGGTGGTCGGGTATTGCAGGAGCAGACCGCAGTAGTCTTCGCCCGGCTCGAAGTCCTCGGCCGCACCGACCACCAGCTCGATCCCCAACGGCTCGGCTCGGGTCTCGAGGACGGCGAGAGTCTGAGGATGACAGTCCGAGGCGGCGTAGAAGCGGTTTCGCTTCTTGCGCAGCACCGCGTGGCACATCGCCATCGCTTCGGCGGCGGCCGTCGCTTCGTCGAGGAGAGAGGAGTTGGAGAGGGGCAGACCGGTGAGGTCGACGATCAGGGTCTGGAAGTTGATCAGCGCTTCCATGCGTCCTTGGGAGATCTCGGACTGGTAGGGGGTGTACTGCGTGTACCAACCCGGATTCTCGAGGATATTGCGTTGGATGACGGGCGGCGACACGCAGCCGTGGTATCCCATACCGATGAAAGACCGAAAAACCTTGTTCTTCTCGGCGAGGACTCGCAGATCCTCGATCAACTCTCGCTCCCCGCGTCCGGCCGGGAGACGGAGTGGCTCCTCGAGACGGATCTTGGCCGGAACCGCCGCGTCGATCAGGGCGTCGAGGGTCGAGAAACCCAGGGTTTCCAGCATGGCGTCGATGTCGGCCGAACGGGGGCCGAGATGGCGGCGGGCAAAAGTATCAGTCGGGTCGAGCGGCCGGTTCGTGGTCATCGGGTCCTTGCCTCCGGAGCGAGTCGAGTGAAAGCGGATGGTCGAAGCGGGATAGCGATGCGAACGAACTCCGTTCATGGGACCGCTAGCGCCAGCCGAGTCTCGCTGTTCCGCCCGGTGGCTGTCAACTAGAGAACGAGCCTGGCTCGTCCGCTGAGAAAGGAGCCCCACCACGCGCCCCCCGGGGCAGCGCGCCCCCGCGGCCGTTCAGCCTACCGCCGAGACTCACCGGACTCCGACCTCGCGCCGCCGTCGAAGCTCAAGACCATGTTCTCGAGAGGCAGTTCTTCGACGACTTCGCGAGCGGGGCGCGACGTCTCGGGATGCCACGGTGTCCCGGAGACCGCCGCTCGCAGCGACTCCAACCGCCCCTCGAGGACGAAGCGGGAAACCACGTAGGGGATCCCGTCGCTCGCCAAGGGATCGACGCGGTCGGCGATGTGAAAGTGGAGATGCGGGGCCAGGCTGTGTCCGCTGTTTCCGATCTCGCCAAGTACTTCCCCGGTCTCGACCCGGTCGCCTTCCTGTACCGCGAGGGTGCCGGGGCGGAGGTGGGCGTAGACCGCGAACCGCCCGGATCCCTGGTCCACGATGACCGTGTTGCCGGTGGCCTGAGCCCGGTTCGCGAACCGAGCTGCTTCGGGGGAGAGGGGAGCGTGGTCGGGGATTCCGTCGATCACCCGGGCCACCGTGCCGCCCTGCACCGCAGTGACCGATTGCCCGTAGCCGTACCAGTCTTCGTTGCTCTGGCCACGGGCGCGGAAGAGCTGACCGTCCTCTCCGAGTCGAGCCCAGTCGATGGCGTAGCGTTGAGCATTGTGGGCAGCGCCGTCGAGCGTGACGACCGATCGACGGTGGCCCGAGGTGTTGGAGGGGCCCCGTAGGGCCACCCAACGACCGGCGGGAACCGGTGGCTCGACGGTGATGGGTTGCGCCCGCTGCAGCGCGAGCGTCTCCGTCGAGAAAGAGTCCCCCTGCATCCCCGTGAGGTCGGTGGTCGTCAGACGATGGCGCAGCGAATCCGGGACGTCGGCGGCAGACAGCGTGATCCAGAGAAAGGCGAGGGCGGACTCTCCGGGGCCGAGCGTCCAAGGAGCTTCTGCGGTGGGGCCGCCGGAGCCGATCCTCGACAGCCGTTGCGGCAACTCGTCTCCTGACCACTCCGTGAGCACCCGATCGGAGCGACCGTCGAGCACGGCGAGGGATTGCAAGACCCGCGGTTCGGGTCCAAAGTTGGTCAGCACGACTTCGTAGACGAGGTGCTGTCGGCCGATTGCAGGTAGAGCGGTTGGGGCGGTCAGGACTCGGAGCTCGATCGGCGCGGGAGTCAGGAGTTGGGAGCAGCTCGGTGCAGCGAGACTAACGGCCAGGCTGGCGAAGACGACAGCGATTATGGCCGCGAACGACCACCTGGGCCGGCCGGGTCCTTCGCAGGAGCTAGGCTCCTGCGAAGGCGTCGAGGGGAATGGGGCGTTGGTCCTGTTCGCGAAATTTCGGTTCATGTCGGGTTCTCCTTGTAGTTTCTGAGCGCTACGCGGTGAGGAGATCCCTCGCCGCGATGCCGTCTCTACAAGTTGGAGTCGGGAGCGAGCCGAGAAGGTTCACGCGGTCCGAGGGCCAGCTTGCCCCTTTTGGCGTAAGGAGGCATAGGGTATGCTTATCGGCACCTCGGATCGTTCGTCCGAGAAACCCCCAGACCAATCGATCGGAGCAGCACATGTCGGACAGTCAGTCGGAGACCCGTTTGCCTGAGGAGCCTGGCAACAGTAGCGAGAGCCCCTCACCGGAGACCGTGGCGGAGGTTTCGACCCCCGAACCGCCGGTCGTCGAGGAGACGGTGGCTCGTCCTGAGACGGAGGCGGCCGCTGACGCGACGCCTGCGCAGGAGGCTGAGCTCGAGGTGAAGCCTGAGTCGAAGGTCGAGATGGAGTCAGTGCTTTCAGGGGCGGCAACGGTCGCAACCGACGCCAAGCCAGCCGACGACAAGCCAGCCGACGCCAAGCCAGCCGACGCCAAGTCCGTTGAGGTCAAGTCCGATGAGGCCAAGCCCGTAGAGGCCAAGACTGAAGCCGCGCCCGAGTCTGCGGCTGAAACTGCGGCTGAGTCTGCGGCTGAGCCTTTGGCTGAAGCTAAGGCCGAAGCTGGGGCAGAGGCTTCCGCCGAAGCCGGGACCGAGAGCCAGGCGTCCGCTGGCGAGGCGGCAGCGCCCAAGCCCAAGAAGAAGCGTCCCCGCAAGCGCAAGCCGAAGGTCAAGCCTCCGGTCGAGCCCCAGCCCGAGAGCGAGGCTTTGATCGCCCTGCGCAAGGCCAAAGAGGAGAAGACTCCGGTCGAGGGTCGGGTGTTCGGCTTCAACAACGGTGGGTTCCACGTCGTCATCGGCGCCATCCCCGCCTTCTGCCCACGGTCGGAGATCAAGGCCAGTCAGTCGATCGGCGATCCCGAGTCGTACGTCGACAAGACCTTTGAGTTCCGAGTCCTCAAGATCCAGAGTCACGGCAAGCGCATCGTCGTCTCCCGATCGGTGATCGAGCGGGAGGAGCAGCAGGCTCAACGGTCGGAGACCATGAAGTCCCTGGAGGCCGGCGCTACCGTCAGCGGCAAGGTTACGTCGATCGCCGACTTCGGCGCCTTCGTCGACCTTGGCGGTGGACTCGAAGGCCTCGTCCACATCTCTGAGATCAGCCGTCAGCGGGTCGAGAATCCCGCCGACGTTCTCGAGATGGGGCAAGAGGTCGAGGTCAAGATCCTCAAGATCGAGAAGGGTGGCAAGCGCATCTCCCTCTCGATGAAGGCGCTGCTGCCCGATCCGTGGCGCGACATCAAGGACCGCTTCGAAGAGGGATCGATCGTCGTCGGACGCGTCGAGCGCACCGGGCGCCCCGGTGCTTTCATCGAACTCGAGCCCGGACTCACCGGTCTTCTCCCCACGTCGGAGATGAACCTCCCCCGCGACGCCATTGCCGCGCGGCTCTACCCACCCGGCCGCGAGGTCAAGGTGATGATCGCCCAGGTCGATGTTCGACGTCGCCGTATCGCGCTGGCCCCCGAAGGCGCGGCGGTGGGCGGCAGTCGCTCCGACTTCATGAACTTCAAGAAGCAGGCCGACGTGGGCGAAGGCTTCAATGCCATGGCGGCGGCCCTGGCTAAATTCAAGAAGTAGCCCAGTTCAAGAAGTAGAGATACTTGGGGCGACCCGTGAGGGGCGAACCCTCAGGGGTTGCTAGCGGTCGATCGCAGGCGGTCGACGAGCATGGCGTCGCCGTAAGAGTAGAAGCGGTAGCCCGCCGCCACCGCCTCGCGGTAGGCAGCGAGGACTCGATCTTGGCCGGCGAAGGCGCAGACCATCATCAACAAGGTAGACGCCGGTAGGTGGAAGTTGGTCAACAGGGTGTCGACGACCTGGAAGCGGAAGCCCGGGTAGACGAAGAGTTCCGTCGAGCCTGAACCGGGCATCAATTGCCCCGCCGTCGCTTGTCCGGCGGCGGCACTCTCCAGGGTGCGCACGACCGTGGTGCCGACCGCCACGACCCGACCCCCGCGACGCCGTGTCTCCTCGATCGCGGCCACCGTCGCGGCCGGGATCTCGTAGCGCTCGCGATCCATCACATGCTCGTGGACCAGGTCGACGATGACCGGTTTGAAGGTACCTATTCCCACGTGCAGCGTGACCGTCGCCTTGCGAATACCAGCCGCCTCCAGGTTGGCCAGGATTGCGTCATCAAAGTGCAATCCGGCGGTGGGAGCAGCGATGGCGCCGGGCGCATCGGCGTAGATGGTCTGGTAGCGCCGCCGGTCCTCCTCGGTGTCCGAGCGCTTGATGTAAGGGGGCAGCGGGACGTGTCCCAACTCTTCGAGGCGCGGTTCGATCGGTTCCGAGAAACGGACGGTGAAACGGCCATCCGCAGCCGGGCCCAGGACCTCTGCCCAAAGGTCGGGGGCGAGATCGAAGAGGGTTCCAGGCCGACTGCGACGGCCGGGCTTGAGGAGGACGTCCCAGGTCAGCGGATCGAGGTCCGGGCGGGGCTCGGCGAGAAGCAACTCGATCCGCCCTCCCCCGGGACGCCGTTGCCCAAAGAGCCGTGCCGGAATGACCCGGGTGTCATTGACTACCAGGAGATCGCCGCGGCGCAGGAGGTCGGGAAGGTCGGCGACCGTTCGGTGTCTCGCGTCGCCCTCCTCGTCGAGGCAGAACAGCCGGCTCGTCCCGCGGGGCAGGGCCTCCTGCGCGATGGAGCTGCCGGGCAGATCGAAATCGAAGTCGCTGACGAGCATGGCGTGACGGCTGGAACTGAGGACTCTGGAACGAAGGATTCTGGAACGAAGGACTCTGGAACGAAGGGACTAAACGGTTTCGGCGGGAACCGGAGCTGGATCCGCCGATCCCCGCGGCGGGAGGAGGGCGCCGAGGCGCCGCATCAGCGGCACCGCCGCCATCAGACTGAGAACGAGGAGCGCTCCCGCGGCGAAGAATGGACTCTGGGGTGACTGTGTCTCGAAGAGCCAGCCGCCGAGTAGGGGGCCGAAGGCGCGCGCGAGCGACCCCGACGACCGGGTCAGCCCCAGCGTTGCGCCCTGATCATCCTTGGGGGTGAGCCGACTGACCAGACTCAACAGCGAAGGGTTGTGGAGTCCCGATCCCAGGGCCAGGAACACCGTGGTCAAGGCGAGCAAGGCGACGGTGGGGGCGAGAGGCAGGGTGAACATCCCCACCACCATCGCCAGCAAACCCCAGAGCACCAGTCGAGTCTCCCCGTAGCGCTTGGCGAGGCGACCGACGAGACCACCCTGAACGATGACGATGACGATGCCGATGAGCACCATCAGAGCGGAGATCTCGGCCACCCCGAATCCGAAGGCCCCCTCGCAGTAGAGCGCGAGCGTCGTCTCCATCCCGGCGAAGGCAAAGATCACCAGGAAGTAGAGCGCGAGGAGTCCGGCGACGGGACGGGGAGCCCGAGCAAGGCCGCTCCACGGTGGATCAAACCGGCGATCGAGCCGAGCGCGTGCTTCCGGCGGGCGACTCTCGGGAAGGCGGGTCGCCACCAGTCCGACATCGAGGAGGACCAACCCGGCGGCACCCAACGGGACCGCGACGTGGCTGTAGAGCGAGAGGATCCCCCCGATAGCCGGTCCCAGGACGAAGCCGAGCCCCAGGGCTGCGCCGATCATGCCGAGTCCCTTCGCGCGCTCCTCGGGGGCGGTCACGTCGGCGATGTAGGCCTGAGCGATGGTGAAGTTGGCGGCCGAGAGCCCGGAGATCGAGCGGGCGATGAGGAGGGTGGTGAAGTCCCGACCGAGGGCGAAGAGAATGAGGGCTCCCACGTTGACCAGAAGCGACCCGATCAGGACGGGACGCCGCCCCTTGAGATCGGAGAGCCGCCCGAGGAGCGGCGCACCGATCGCCTGGGCCAGGCTGTAGGCGGCGAAGAGGATCCCAACCTGAAAGGCGCCGGCGCCGTACGTCTCGGCGTAAAACGGCAGCAGCGGCAGGATCATGCCGAAGCCGGCGAGGTCGAGAAAGACCGTCAGGAAGAGGATGAACTTGGGGTAGGGCCTGCGGCCGCCGGACTGCGTCATGGGCGCGGCAGTGTATCAGGGAGCCGACTGCGGCCGCGCACGATCCCCGGGCTCGATGTCCATCCTCGGAAGGTGGCACCTGTCCTCGGCATCGGGTAGAGTCGACGCCGCCCCGCTGCCCCCGTGGCATCCTCCCCAAGCAACAAAGGAATGATGATGGAAATCTACGCCAACATACTGGAGACGCTCGGCAATACGCCGCTCGTAGCGCTGGATCGCTTCTGCCCGGAAGGCGGACGACTGGCCGCCAAGATCGAGTATTTCAACCCTGGAAACAGCGTCAAAGATCGCATCGGCATCGCCATGCTCGAGGCGGCGGAGAAGGCCGGCCTCCTGAAGCCCGGCGGCAAGGTAGTCGAACCGACCTCCGGCAACACCGGCGTCGGGCTGGCCATGGCCTGCAACCTGCGCGG
>JAIOJS010000252.1 GCA_019911795.1 Thermoanaerobaculia bacterium
CTCCTCGCCATGCTCGGTACGCTGTATCTCCTCGCCGCCCGCAACCCTCGGCGCTACAGCGGGGTCATCGCGGTAGCGATCGCCGGGCGCACGCTCGGCGCACTCGCCTTCGCCGCCCTCGCCATCAATCGAACTGACCTTTGGGGACTCTGGATCCTGGCCGCTTGCGATCTCACCTTCGGCCTAGCGCACGCCGGTTTCTGGTGGCCAATCCGCCGATGAGCAGTCCCACTCCACCTCCGTTTGGCAGCACCGCGGGTGAACTTGCCATCCTCACCGCGCAGTCCTTTCGCGCCATGTTCTCGCGCCCCTTCCAGATCCGCTTGTGGCTCGAGCAGATGGAGCAGATCGGGGTTCGCTCCCTCGGCGTAGCCTTCATCACGACCTTCTTCACCGGCATGGTTTTGGCCCTTCAGACCGCCTACAGCCTGCCCGCCCTGGGCGTGAAGTACTACATCGGAACGGTCGTCGCCAAGTCGTTGGTGCGTGAACTCGGACCCATCCTCGTCGCCCTGGTCGTAGGCGGTCGCATCGGAGCCGGAATGACAGCCGAGATCGGCACCATGAAGGTCACCGAGCAGATCGATGCCCTGCGCTCGATGGCGGTGGACCCCGTCAAGCGCCTCGTCGTCCCCAAACTCGTTGCTTGCCTGGTCATGATCCCCGCGCTGACCATCCTTGGAGATCTCTTCGGCATTCTCGGCGGACTCGCCATCGCGGTGTGGCAACTCGACCTCTCGCCTGGCTTCTATATCAACGATGTTCTCTCGTCTCTGACGCTGCAGGACGTTGGCAGCGGTGTCGGCAAATCGTTCTTCTTCGCCTACTTCATCTGCATGATCGGCTGCCATCAGGGTCTGACCGTCCAGGGTGGCGCCGACGGGGTGGGCCGGGCCACAACCCAGACCGTGGTCTTCGCTTCCATCATGGTCCTGATCTCCGACTTCTTCCTGACCAAGGCTTTCTTCCTCTTCTCGTGAGCGAAACGGCGACATCGATATGAGCGCTCTCTTCGAGATCCGTGGACTCAGAAAATCGTACGGCGACCAAGTGATCCTCGATGGCCTAGACTTCGATATCGAGCGTGGTGAGTCACTAGTGATCCTTGGCCGCTCGGGAACCGGTAAGAGCGTCACCCTCCGGCAGCTCAACGGTCTCGAGAAACCCACCGCAGGGACCATCATCTTTGAAGGTGACGACATCACTGTCCTGAGCGAGCGCGAGCTCTATCCGGTGCGCCATCGAGTGGCGATGCTGTTCCAATCGGGAGCGCTCTTTGACTCGATGAATGTCTTCGAGAACATTGCCTTTCCGATGCGGCAACACTCGGACTTCGAAGAGGAGGAGATTCGCCAGCGGGTCGCCACCAAACTCGAGATGGTCGAACTCCCCGGAATCGAGGAGACGCTGCCCAGCGAGTTGTCGGGAGGAATGCGCAAGCGCGTCGCCCTCGCCCGTTCCCTGGCTCTGGATCCCGAGGTGATACTCTTCGACGAGCCGACCACCGGGCTCGACCCGATGACTTCGGACTCCATCGGTCACCTCATTCTCAACGCAAGACGGCAATTGGGAACGACGGCGGTAGTCGTCACCCACGACCTGATGCTGACTCGAACCGTCGCCACCCGCATCGCCTTCCTCTACGATGGGAAGTTCCGCTTCGTAGGCACCTGGGACGAGGCGGAGGCGAGTTCCGACGATTTACTACACCGCTTTCTGAACGGAAGACGCGAGGAAGACTAGATGGCAGGACAACGCAGTACGACCCGAGTCGGGGTCCTCGTGCTGGCCGCGCTCGGCGCGCTGGCGGCTGGGGTCTTCCTCATCGGCGATCAAAACCGGATCTTCTCGAGCAAGAGCCGCTACACCATGACGGTCCTCTCCGCCCAAGGGTTGAACGAGGGCAATCCCGTGCGCCTGAACGGCGTGACCGTCGGCGTGGTCGAACGAATCATCCTACCCAACGCCGCCGACCAGGTACGTCTGACCGTCAAGTTCAGCATCGAGCGACGCTACAGCGAGCGAATTCGTCAGGATTCCCGAGCTCGAATACGAACTCTGGGCCTCCTCGGAGACAAGTACGTCGAGGTCACCTCAGGAAAGGCAGACCTTCCCCGTATCGAGCCCGGAGGTGAGATCCCAGTCGCCGAAGCCACCGACGTCGAGAAGTTGATTTCCTCCGGTGAGGATGTGGTCGACAACGTATCGGCCATCTCCCACTCCCTGCGCAACGTCCTCGAACGGGTGGACCGCGGAGAGGGCGTGGTCGGTGAGCTGACCACCCAGCAGGAGGAAGGCGGTCGTAAGCTGACCGACGCCCTCTACGAGACTCTCGATTCGGTCCAGGCGATGGCCGCCACCCTGGAAACCGGACAAGGTCCGCTGGCCCGCTTGATCAACGACGAGAAGATGGGCCAGAGCCTGGCCTCGTCGATGGAGAGACTCGACGCAATCCTCACCGAGTTCGAGACCGGAGAGGGCCTGCTTCCTGCCCTCCTCGAGGACCCGGCCCTCAAGACGGACGTGGGCGACACCCTCGCCCACCTCCGAGAAACCTCCAACAGTCTGCGGAAGCTAGCCGACTCCGTCGAGTCTTCCGAGGGACTGCTCGGCAAGCTACTCACCGACGAGGAATACGGAGCGGAGACCGCCAAGCACCTCGAAACCACCCTGCGCAACCTGTCGGAGGCCGCCGAGAAGCTCAACCGGGGCGACGGCACCGCGGCCCTGCTCCTTAGCGATCCCCGCATCTACGAAGCCGTCGACGACATCCTGGTCGGCGTCGAAGAATCAAAGTTCCTCAGTTGGCTGATCCGCAACCGACAAAAGAAGGGGATCGAAGTTCGGTACGAGGAAGCTCGGCACGAGGACGTCCAGCATGAGGAAGTCCAGGAGACTGCGGACGAAGATTCCAAGAAGTCGCCGACACAGTAGTCGAATACGCAGACAGAGTCGCGGAAGGATCACCACGGTTTGGGAACCGACCTCCTCATCGAATGGGCCGTTGATGGCAGGTTGACCGACTCACTGACCGACCGACTGGCCGACCGAGAGAGCGGACGCAGTAGACACTGATCTAGAGTCCGGGCTAGGGTAGGCGCTGTCTCGCGAGACACTCGCGAGCCCGACAGAGACCCAATTCCGAGGAGATCATGGGGCAACACGTTCTGATAACTGGCGGGGCCGGCTTCATCGGCTCCCACTTGACCCGCTACCTGCTCGACCGCAACGATCAGGTAACGGTTCTCGATGACTTCAATGACTTTTACGACCCAGCGATCAAGCGTCGCAACGTCGCCGACTTTGTCGAACTCCCCAACTACACGTTGGTCGAGGGCGATATTCGGGACGCGGAGCTCGTCGACCGACTCTTCGCCGAAGGCGAGTTCGATCGCGTCGTCCATTTAGCCGCTCGCGCCGGGGTTCGGCCCAGTCTTCAACAGCCGATCCTCTACGAGGACGTCAACTGCATCGGGACTCTTCGCCTCCTCGAAGCGGCCCGCGCCCACGGCCCCAAGACCTTTATCTTCGGGTCCTCATCCTCCGTCTACGGCATCAATTCGAAGACGCCGTTCGCCGAGAGCGACGAGGTCAACCAACCCATCAGCCCGTACGCGACGACCAAGCGGAGTGGTGAACTCCTCTGTTACAACTACCACCACCTGTATGGCCTCGAAGTCTCCTGCCTGCGCTTCTTTACCGTCTATGGACCCGCCCAACGGCCGGAGATGGCGATCCACAAGTTCACGGACCTGCTGGCACGAGGCGAAGCGATTCCCCTCTTCGGAGATGGCACCAGCCGGCGCGACTACACCTACGTCGATGACATCGTCGACGGGATCGTCGCTGCCATGGAACGGTCACCGAGCTTCGAGATCCTCAACCTCGGAGGGGCCGAGACCACGTCTCTCCAGGAACTCGTAACCTGGATCGCCGAGGATCTCGGTGTCGAACTTCTCATCGACCGGCGTCCTCTCCAGCCGGGAGATGTGCCGATCACCTACGCTGACGTTAGCAAGGCACATCGTCTCCTGGGGTATTCTCCCAAGGTCTCGATACGAGATGGCATCCGGCGCTTTGTCACCTGGTACCGCGACCACGCCACCACCAACCCAAGGAGCGCCCATTGAATCGACCCACGGCAGTGATCACCGGCGGTGCTGGATTCTTAGGATCCCATCTCTGTGATCGTCTCTTGAGCGAGGGCTACAGCGTCGTCTGTGTCGATAATCTCATCACGGGACGGTTGTCGAACATCGAACACCTGACTGACAACCCAGACTTCGATTTTGTTCGTCACGACATCACTCGCGACCTGCACCTCGACCAGGACGTGGACTGCGTTCTGCACTTTGCTTCCCCGGCCAGCCCTCGGGACTACCTCGAACTGCCGATTCAAACTCTCAAAGTGGGATCACTCGGCACCCACAACAGTCTCGGTCTGGCCATGGCGAAGGGCGCTCGTTTTCTTCTCGCCTCGACCTCCGAGACTTACGGGGACCCGCTCGTCCACCCCCAATCCGAGGAGTACTGGGGCAACGTCAATCCGGTGGGACCTCGGGGCGTCTATGACGAGGCCAAGCGCTTTGCGGAGGCGATGACCATGGCCTACCATCGCTACCACGGTCTCGACACCCGCATCGTCAGGATCTTCAACACCTACGGTCCCCGGATGAGAGGACACGACGGGCGGGTGGTACCGAGCTTCATTCAACAGGCCTTGGCGGGGGAACCTCTCACCGTCTTCGGCGACGGCTCGCAAACTCGGTCGTTCTGCTATGTCGCCGACCTCGTCGAGGGAATCTTCCGACTCCTGAAGAGCGACGTCACCACGCCGGTCAACATCGGCAATCCACGCGAGATGACGGTCCTCCAGTTCGCCGAGAAGATCCTGGAACTCACGGAGAGCGAGAGCGTAATAGCCTACCGAGATCTTCCGGTCGATGACCCAAAGATCCGTCAGCCCGACATCACCAAGGCACGACGGGAACTCGGTTGGGAGCCAAGCGTCGACCTCGATGCCGGGCTCTCCGAAACCATCCGATATTTCAAGGGAGAGCCCACATCGATACCCGGCGCTCACCCGGTAGGAGCCCCATGACTTCGACCCTCAACTGTAGCCGCTGCGGAGAAGAGAAGCCCCGTTTGAGCCCTCCCCCCATTCCTGGAGCTCTGGGCAACGAGATAGTCGCCGCCGTCTGCCGCGATTGTTGGTCGGAGTGGGAGAAGATGGAGGTCATGGTGATCAACGAGCTCCGGCTCAACTTCATGGATCCCGAAGCCCAGAAGACTCTTCTTCTGCAAATGCGAGAGTTTCTCGCCCTTCCCGATGTGGTCCAGACGTCCCCCTCTAGTCACGATACGAAGGACTGATCCGTCCTCCTCATGGCCTTGGCTCCCAGTCTTGTCCCCGGCCTGGAGGCCTACCAGCGGGACGACTACGACACCGCCCGGGAGAAATGGCGGGAGTGCCACTTCGACGAGGAGGGCGAAGCTAACCTGCTCGCTGCCCTGACCGCACTCGCTACCGGGATCGAACAGGCTCGCCAGGGCCATCTCGAGGACGCCGAGGAATCCTTCGATCAAACCCGCTCCAAGCTGCAAGCCCTTCCGCGAAGCGTGCTCGGGGTGGACATCGACCTCCTTCGCGTTACCCTGAGGGTGCCCGCCGATGAACTCGCGGAATCGCCTCCTCCCATCCTCGCTGCCACACGATTCCCGCCCGGAACGTTACGTTTCGCTGCGTTCATCGCCCTCCTCATCGCCACTGCGCTGATCTTCCGCTTCACCGCACTTCACCAGTACCTCGACCGTCAAGAGATCATCCGCGTTCTTGCCGCCGTGCGAGACTCGGTCTGGGCCCCGGTAGCCCTTATGGCATCGTTCATCCTCCTGGCCCCTCTCGGACTTCCCATATCTCCCCTGATCATGGCGGGTGGAGTCGTCTTCGGCACCGCCAAGGGCTCCCTCTTCAACTACGTAGGCTCAGTTCTGGGCGCCGGGTTGAGCTACCAACTGGCGCGATATCTCGGTCGTGACTTCGTCGTGCAGATCGCCGGCAAGAGACTGAAGCGAGTCGAAACGATGGTGTCGCGTTACGGGTTCTGGTCGCTTGCCGGCATCCGCCTCATGCCGATCCCCTTCCCCGTCGCCAATTTCGGCATGGCTCTGGCCGGCGTTCGACTCCCCACCTTCGTCGCCTCGACGGCCGTCGGCCTGACTCCCGGCGTCTTGATGTACACCTACCTGGCAACGGTTCTCGCGGCGGCGGCCGAGGGATCGAGCGAGAACGGAGGGGCCCGAGCGCTGGAGGTCGTCGTCGCCATCCTCCTCTTCTCCCTCGTAGGACTAACGCCGACTCTTCTCCTTCGCCGCAAACGACAGCTACGGTATCGGAAGATCCGCCGCCGCCGTCAACGGCGACCGACTCGACGCGCCCCTCCGAATCCGTAGGCGCCTCGTCGAGCGCCAAGCTCCGGTTCAGCCACCCATGCCCGGAGGATCTACTTTCGCTTCTGGAGTTGGACGAAAATCGAGTCGAAGAGACTCTTCGTCAAACGTTCCCATTCCAGGGATGTGAGGTTCCCGGCTGGAGCGGAGAGTTCGACTACACCGCGGTCCCCCTCCTGCCGCAGCTTGATCCGCATGCGGCCCCAAATCAGGGCCCACTCGGGGGTCACCTCGACGTTCCGGTCGAACGACTCGCCGAGGCCGTAGAGCGCATCCAGGACGCTTTGAAGGAGCGGGCCGTTCCCTTCGAGATAGCCGCCCTCGAAAGCGCGAGCGGTTCGATGAGCATCGGACGGCATGGCGAAGATATCGGTCCGCATTAGATCGAGGAATCTCGGATGTTCCTCGACCTGAACAAAATTCGGATCACGTCTCGCCTGCATGCGGACCCGTTCGTCGAGCAGGATGGCCTGGTGAAGGTGACGGAGCGCAAAAGCGACATAGCCACCCATGGCGTAGTTCGAAGCCACGAGATAGAAGGACTCGGCACGCTGCGGGGACCGAGCTAGATACTTCTCGAAGTGAGCCGACGCCTGGTCGAGTTGCCCTAGCAGGAGTCGAGTGGCGCCGAGGTTCAATTCGTTGTCGAGCGCCCCAGGATCGAGATCCCGAGCCTTCTCGAAGGCGCTCAAGGCCGCGGAGAAGTCCTCCTCCGCCATCGCCAAACCAGCTCGGTTGAGCCAGCCCTGTCGCTGGGTCGGATCGAGTGCAAGGGAGCGATCGAGTTCCAAACGTCCCTTGTCTATCTCTCCCAACATGAAGTGGGCCGAGCTTTGTATCAGCAGAGCCGGCGCTGACTTCGGATCCTGACTCAGCAGTTCAGCTGCCTCCTTCAGAGCCGTGGCAGGGTCGCCACGATCGAGCGCAGCTTGGGCGGACCCGAGATCGATGGCGCCGGCCGCTAGCGTCGCCCCTCCGACCAGAAACACGCCCCAGAGAAGGAGAGCGAAGGCGCTCAGACGAGCCTGGCTTGGAGAGTCCTGATTTCGAAGGGACTTGGTTCTAACAAACTTGGTCTTAACAGACTTGGTCCGAGGGAACTTGGTTGGTTGTTGCATCGATCACCAAGTCTACTCGACGATGAACTCCGAGACTGCGGCCCAGATCACTCCTCATGCAACTTCAACGGTACTCAGTGAGAAACTACCGTGGAACTGAAGGGTTCGTTCTCAATCGACGCTCGGCTCGGCGAGCCGGAGCCTCCGAAGGCCCCAACCGGCGGCAGCGACACAGAGGAGGATCAGGAGTCCCTGCGCGGCCGCGCCGAGCGTCGGAACCTCGATGATCGGCACAGGATCGCCAAAGCCCCGGATGATCCAATTGCCAGGCTGGAAGACATCGACCAGGTCGAGACTCCCATCGGGAGGCAGGACGGCCGGGTTCGGTGGATCGCCCGTCCACACCGCGACCCATGATCGAGCGTTGCTGGAGGTTGTGTCGAGCGCGGCAGGGGTCGTTGGCGAGGTGACACCACTGACGATAAACCGGGGGATGACGCCGATCAGAATATCGCCTCCTCCGTCCAGAGGCAGCGGAACTGCCAGTGGATAGACCGACAGCGTCGCACCATCTACCGCCTGAATCGTCTCCGCCACGGTGAGCAACAGATTCGCCCCGTTGGTCGGGTCACCGTCCGGGTCGCGATAGACCACTAGGTCGACGGCCGCACCCACCGTCATGTTGGGACCAGAGGGAAAGAGAACCTGAATCTCCTGCAACACCATCGGTCCTGGACTCTGAAATCGATTGAACCAGAGGAACTGCTGGGCAGTGGCGGCGGCCGAAACGCCGAGTGAGCCTTCGGTCGACCCATCGTCGAGGACCAGCGACACCCCAAAGCCACCGTCTATGACCGAGTTCAGTTCGATCGGAGCATGGGCATCCATCAGCCAATCACCGGTGGCATCGATCTCCGCTCGGGCGTCCACCTGTGCGAGCGCGACGCACGCGATCACTGCCAAGGACAGCACCAAGCGCGAGAAATGATTGGGTCGAAATCGAAAGGGGTCCATAGCTTGCCTCATTCCATGTCTATTCAAAGCGTTCGGTCTAGTTGCGCACAATCGACCAGGCGGCTGCATCATTTTACAAGGGCCCAATTCTTCAAGACGAGGCGGCTTCTTCAAGGTGAAACGACGGACCACGCCGACGTCGTCCCCGATTCGAAACCATCCGCGAAGATCGGACCGGTGCAGGTGAGCCTCATCGAATCGACGTTGGCGTCGAAGCTCGACCCGTTCGCGGTCCGCAGGGAAACGGCACACATCGCCGACGCTGTACCCAACGGAGACCCAGTGGCCAACTGCTGCGAGATCCACACTCCGCCGGTGTTTCCGACCACCGAAGTGTTGATGCTCGTGCCGAGCGAACCGCCGGTACATCCCGCCTGGGAGAAGTACTGACAGATCTGGGTCGAATTGAGGATCTGCGGTGCCGCAATCTCGACGCGTTGCCGTAGATCGAAGGTGCACGACAAGCTCGGATTGAGGTCGATACACTGTCCCAGTGAAAAGTCGGTACTCGCACTGAGATTGACGACCTCGGCCGATCCCGAAACCGTGGCTGCATCGACATCGTCACTGCCATAAGCAACCTCCTCCGGTAGCGTACTCACCGCCGTCCAGGCCTGCAGATCACAGTCGAACGATCCGTTGATGAAGCGATTGTTTCTCTCGATACGGTAGCCGAGCACGAAGTCTCCACCACTCGAACCATCGTCGTCACCGTCGAGGTCGTTGCCGGCCTCGTCGCGCAGGGCACCCGACCCGCAAGCGAACAGTCGATGCGGAGAATTCCCAAGGGGAACTCCGCCGTTGACCGACAGGGTCGCGGTGTTCGTGTTCGAGTTGAAAGTGACTCCGTCGACCGCTACCTGAATATCGTCGCCCATCGCCCCACTGCAGCTCGTCGTCGAGATATCGCGATCGGCACCTGCCGCCACCAAGAGGTAGTTGCCGGGATTGGTCACATCCTCGGGATCGGTATCTCCCGCGGGATCGTAGAGAGCTTCGCTGAAGCTGATGAGCAGTTCGTCGACGCGCACTCGAACCTCTTCGCACTCGGTGACTTCGCCGTCCGTGGTCGAAGCGTTGGAGTCGACGCTTTCCACCGTCGGCGCGCTGTCGTCGATCGAGGTGTCTTCCGAAGTGTCGTTGTTGCCGGGCATTATTTCCGCGCCGCTGGCACTGACCGTGACCGAGTTGGTGATGGGCCCGGCGCCGACGTTCGAGTTCACCATCACTTCGACGGTGTACTGCGCCATCGCCCCCACGGCAAGATCGCCTAGCTCGCAGACCGGTACTCCAACCGGGTCGTTGGCGCATCCCGTCGTGGCAACGAATGTCACACCGACCGGAAGGGTCTCCGTGACCTCGACCGAAGCGGCGGCCGAGGGTCCGGCATTGGTTACTTCGATGGTGTAGATCAGCGGGGCCGAGGGAGCCACCGGATCCACCGAGTCAGTCTTCACGATCGACAGGTCGAAGGTCCCTTGGTAGCCGAAGTCGGCAGAGTCGAAATTTTCACCCGCAGCGAGATTGACGACGAGCGGAATGTTCGCCGTGGTCAGGAGGAACCCAGCGGGGATCGTGGTGGAGTCCACCCGAACTTCATAGGTTCCAGTCGCCAGGTCCACGATGTCGTAGTCCCCACCCGCACCCGTGGTATCCGAGGGTTCTCCACCATCGAGAACACCATTGGTGTTGAGGTCGAGATAGACGACCACGCCGGGGAGACCAGGCTCACCTCCATCTTGGACCCCATCAGCATTTTCGTCGCTCCAGACGAAGTCGCCGATCGTCGCGTCCTGTTGCTGATAGCCGAAGTCGGCAAAATCGTAGTTATCTCCCGCTGGCAGGATCACCGACAGTGGAACCGTTCCACCGGTCAGCACGAAGCCCGTCGGAACGGTGGTCGGATCCACCCGGACGCTGTAGGTACCGGTGGCCAGATTTTCGATGTCGTAATCGCCGAGTCCATCACTGGTATCGAAGGGTTCGCCTCCATCGAGGACACCGTTGGTATTGAGATCGAGGTAGACAACGATTCCGGCAAGACCCGGCTCGCCCGCATCCTGGACGCCGTCGCCGTCCAGGTCATTCCACACAAAGTCGCCGATCGAAGCATCCTGCTGCTGGTAGCCAAAGTCGGCACTGTTGAAATCCTCTCCAGTCGCCAAGGGCACCGAAAGTGGCAGGTTGCTGGAGGTCAGATTGAAACCAGCGGGAAGGCTCGAAGCGTCGACCCGAACGCTGTAGCTGCCGGTGGCGAGGTCGGTAATGTCGTAGGAACCCGATCCGATCGTGGTATCGAAAGGCTCGCCTCCGTCGAGAACACCGTTGGTATTCAAGTCGAGGTACACGGTGATCCCAGGTAGACCCGGCTCGCCACCATCCAGGATACCGTCGCCGTTCAAGTCATTCCACACGAAGTCACCGATCGATGCGTCCTGTTGCTGGAAGCCGAAATCAACCCCCATCCGCTGCTCACCGGGGAAGAGCGAGAGCATCAGCGGATTGGTGCTGGTCGCCACGAAACCGGTCGGAGCCGTCGAGGTATCCACTCGCACCGTCACGCTCCCCGAAACCGGCGAAATGATGGAGTAGGCCCCCATGAGTCCGCTGGTGGCAAACGGCTCTCCTCCATCGCGGAGTCCGTTGGTGTTCAGGTCGATGAAGACGTCAACTCCGCTCAGGGTCGGTTCACCGCCGTCCCGGATCCCATCACCGTTGAGATCGTTCCACACGGAGCCGCTGACGCTTGGCTGCAGGGTCAGGATCGTGGGATCGTCCTCCCCCGCCTCCGTCGGATCACCATTCCCGTTGGGATCCGGATCCGTGCCATCCTCGGAGAGGTCGGACGTCATCGCTCCCCCTGCACTCATCGCACTGACCGAAGCCTGATTCGAGTAGGTGCCCAGTCCAAAGCCCTGGTCGGTCACCGTCGTGACCAGCACCGTGAAGCGGAACCGCTCCGTTAATCCCGGAGCCAGGGTTCCCGAAGCGATGACCGTGTCGCTGCTGCCATTGAACCCACTATTTGCATCCAGGGCATGCTGAACTCCCACTAGGGCCGGAGGGGAGGTGATGGCGTAGTTGCCGGCGCCCAAGGTGGCGTCCAGATCATCGGTCAAGCTCACCGCCAGGAGACCACTCGGACCGAGGTTCTCGACCGCAAACTCGAAGGTCACCTCGCGGCCCACGACTTCGAATACGCGCTTCGCCGCCCCGATCGAGGCCGTGTCAATCGAAAAGACCGTCGGGTCACCCTCACCTATATCGGCGGGGTTGCCGGTACCGTTGGGATCGGGATCAGCACCGGCGTCCGAAAGATCCTGAGCCACGGTCGCGTTCGGACCGATTCCTGAAGCCAACACCTGGTTGGAGTAAACGCCTAGCCCCATGCCCTGATCCGACAGGGTCGTCACGTCGACCACGATCTGAAGTTGAGCGGTGTCACCGGCTCCCAGACTGCTACCCACGAAGAACAGCTCGGTAGTCGAACTGCCGTCCCAGACTGGGTTGAGGGTCGCAGTCCCCGGATCGTCGATCCATGCTGGAGAAGTGGTCACGCTGTAGTTGCCGGCCCCGAAGACCTCATCGAGATCCTCTCCCAGAGACAGGTCACTGAGGAGGACGTTGCCGAAGTTCTCCAGGTACAGGTCGAAGGTGACTTCGGTTCCGTTCAGAGTCGCACTCTTGGCCGCACCGAGGATCGACTCCTCTCCGATGATGGACAGAGTCTCGTCATTCTCTCCGGCCTCGTCGGCCACACCGTTGCCGTTCGGGTCAGTCAAAATTCCATCGTCGGATGTGTCCGTCAGTACATCCCCAAGTGGATCCTGACCGGTGACCGCAAATCCCGTTGGGTAGACTCCAAATCCATCGCCCTGATTGCTCACATTAGTCACATTCAGAACAAGCCGAATCCGCGTCTTCTCACCGGGCTGCAGGGAACCATCAAACACCAAGAAGGTGTTGAAGGTCCCGTCAAAGGATGCATTGACAGAAAGGGTAGCCGGTCCCTCCATAACAACCGGCGAGCTTACCACGGCGTAGTTGCCGAAGCCGAACACCAAGAACAGATTGTGCGAGACACTAAGGTCGGTCGCCTCGACATCGCCGAGATTCTCGAGGTAGTAGTCCAACGTGATCTGGGTGCCGTTGACGAAGGAGTGGAGAGCGGCTCCAATCGAGGCGTCGCCTAGGAAGAACAACGAAGGATCGTTCTCACCTGGGCTTGGCGGATTGGCCAAGCCAGGCTCGGTGGGATCACCATCCCCGTCGGGATCAGGATCGGTCCCGTCGTCGGAGAGGTCCGACACGATCAGCCCCGTACTGTCCGTCCCCACCACGGTCGCTTGATTCGAATAGATCCCGAGTCCCAGCCCCTGGTCCTCGACCTGGGTGACGTCGACGATCAGCTGGATCTGAGCCGTGGCTCCAGCGGCCAGGCTGCTAGAGGCCACCAACATTTCGACCGATCCACTGCCATCGTAGGCTCCGTCGAGAACGAGGGTCCCCGGATCCACGATCAATGTCGGCCCGGTCGACAGGGTGTAATTGCCGGCCCCGAACACCATGTCGAGGTCATCGACCAGGCTGAGATCGGTACTCGTCTCGGTCCCGAGATTCTCGAGATAGAGGTCGATCGTGACCTCGGTGCCGTTCAAGGTGATGTCTTTCGCTACCCCGACTACAGCGTCCGTCGTGATGGAGAAGGTCGTCGGATCGTTCTCTCCCGCCTCTCGCGGGTCGTCATTGCCGTTGGGGTCGGGATCTGTTCCAGCGTCGGAGAGATCGCCTACCGTGGTTCCACCCGGTTGCGCCGCCCCGACGCTGGCCTGGTTCGAGTAGTTGCCAAGACCGAAACCAAAGCCGGGATTGATCAGTTCCGTCACCGTCACCACAAACTGGATCTGAGCAGTATCGCCACCGCTCAAGGAGCTACCCGCTGCGAGAAGTTCCGTGACCGTGCTGCCATCGAAACTGGGTTCGAGGACCAGAGTACCTGGGTCATCGACAAAGAATGGCGCCGTGGTCACAGAGTAGTTACCGGAGCCAAAGACTGAGTCCAGGGAGTCCTGCACGCTCACATCGGACAGGGTCGTAGCCCCGAATGTCTCCAGATAGAGATCGAAGGTCACCTCGGACCCCGCCACCGACGCAGCCTTGGCCACTCCCAGAGTCGAGCCCACCACGAACTCGGTGGGATCATCTTCCCCGGCATCGGTCGGATCACCGTTGTCGTTGGGGTCGGGGTCCGTACCGGAATCGGAAAGGTCCGTGGTCATGCCCGCGGACGGACCTTCCCCGCTCGCGGTGGCCTGGTTGGCGTAGACACCGATTCCCGAACCCTGATCGCTCAGCGTTATGACAAGGGCATCGATCCGAATCGTCGCCGAGTCTCCGGGACCCATCGTGCTTCCCGGCGCCAGGACCTCGGTATCGGTCGACCCGTTGTAGTTGGTATTGCGCACCAAGCCACCCCCCGTGTCCTCGAGGATCTCAGGATGGGGAAAGGAACCAGAATTGACAAAGGTGCCGTAGTTCCCCGCTCCGAAGACCGAGTCGAGTTCGTCGACCAACGAGAGGCTGGAAAGTTCCACGTTGCCCAAGTTCTCGAGGTACAAGAACATCGAAACCCGTGGCCCCGCTTGAACGGAATGAACTCCGCCAACGTCGACGCTCGCCGCCGTGGAGGGAAGAACCACGACCCGTTTGGCGACTCCGAGGACCGGGATCTCCGAGACGGAGATCGGCGTGGGATCGTTCTCTCCCGCTTCCGTGGGATCGCCATTGCCGTTGGGATCGGGATCCGTACCGTCGTCCGAGAGATCTGAGGCCGGAGTGCCCGAGGATGTCATCGCGCTCGCGGTGACCTGGTTGGAGTAGTTGCCGAGACCACTCCCGAGATCCACTAGCCTGATGATTTTCACTTCGACTCTTATCTGTGCGGTAGCGCCGGCGGCCAACGTGCCACTGGCGACCAATGCAAGGTCCGAAGACCCGTCGAATGAGCCATTGACCAGAAGAGTTCCGGGATCGTCGATCAAGACCGGACCACTGGTGACCGAGTAGTTCATGGCCCCGAACACCGCGTCGAGGTCTTCCCCTAGGCTCACAGCCTCGAGCTCGACGTTGCCGAGGTTCTCCAAATAGAAGTCGAGAGTGACGTCGCTCGCAGAGACCGAAGCATCCTTGGCGACCCCGAGCACGGGCTCCTCTCCGACCACGAACAGGGTGGGATCGTCCTCATCGGGATCGTTCGGTGCTCCGTTGCCGTTGGGATCGGGGTTGGTGCCGGCGTCCGAGAGGTCCGAGACCATTCCCCCGGTAGCTCCTTGTGCGGCTGCCGTTACCTGATTGGAGTAGACGCCGAAGCCCAGGCCCTGGTCGCTGACCGTCGTGATATCCACTACGAATCGGATCTGAGCGGTATCGGCGACGGCAAGGCTTCCGGACGCGATCAGTTCGTCATCCCCACTGCCATCGAAGCTCCCATTCAGCGTCAACGTTCCTGGATCATCGATCAGGGTGGGCGGCGAGCTGATGTTGTAGTTCCCCGCCCCCAGTACGAGATCGAGGTCATCGGTCACCGAGACCGAGTTCAACAACCGATTGCCGAGGTTTTCCAGGTAGAGATCCACCGTCGCCAGCGTGCCCAACAGGCTCACGTTCTTGGCAACACCGACGCGAGGGGACGCCGTGATGTCGATTACGGTCGGATCGTCCTCTCCCATTTCCGTCGGATCACCGTTCCCGTTTGGATCGGGGTCCGTGCCACTATCCGAGAGGTCCGAGGTGCCGTCGGCCGCTGCGATGACCTGATTGGAGTAGACACCGGCTCCCATCCCTTGGTCGCTGATGACATCGATCTCGACGACCAGTCGGATCTGCGCCGTATCGCCACCGGCAAGGGTTCCCGAGGAGATGATCTCCGTCGTCGTACTACCATCAAAACTAGGATCGAGGGTCAGAGTACCGGGATCGTCGATAAAGATCGGCGACGATGTCATGGTGTAGTTGCCCGCGCCGAACACCGTATCGAGGTCCTCGACGAGCGACACATTCGTCAGGGTCCCTGTATCTAGGCTCTCAAGGTACAGATCGAAAGTCACCTCACGTCCCGAAATGGTCGCCTGCTTCGCCGCACCGATGACCGCGTTGACTACCCCGGCATCGGCCGTATCCACGGCAAACAAGCTAGCGACGAGCCAAGTCACTCCCAAGAGGCCAATGTTCCAGCTTCTTGGCTTCCAGATTTCCGAAGTAGAGAGACGGGGACTCAACTCGCGACGATCACTGCAACAACTCATGACACCTCCAAGAACCAAAGAAACTTCCGGGGTCACCCATAGTAGGGACTCAAGGCTCAATGGTACTCCAGGCAAGGCTCTTTCCGGTACAGCGTCCTTCCGAGATCGATTAGCTCAGAACCCGCCGCGACCCGGCATAGAATCTAGTCATGTCTCACAATACGAAGCCTCCCCGGACCCCGACCCCCAAAGAGATCGCGAGCGCTCTCAGTCTTCGCGTGATCGGGCAACGCGACGCGGTCGAGGAGATGTCAGTTGCCCTGGCCAAGAAGCTCGCTGGGGTCCGCACCGGGAACATCCTCATGATCGGGTCTTCGGGGACCGGAAAGACGACTCTGATGCGCGGGGTCGAGGAGTACCTGGCCAGCGACCCACGCCTCGCCCAACGTTCGACGGTGGTGCGGCTCCACGCCAACGTCCTCGGCGAAGAGGCGGAGCGTGGACGTCCCGGCGAGGCGATTCTCCATCGCCTGATCGAACGCAGTCGCGAGCAGCTCGGTGAGGCTGCAAACTGGGATCAGATCCTGGATCGCGCGCGCCAAGGATTGGTTTTCGTCGATGAGGTCGACAAGATCCGCTCGCAGGTTGGGGACCGCCCCAACGTGTCCGGTATCCGGGCTCAGGAAGCGCTGCTGACTCTCATCGAGAACGAGGCGATCCCCCTCCGCGTCCCCGAATGGGCCGGGGGTGGGACCACCAACGTCGACTCCAGTGGACTCCTGTTCGTCTGCGCCGGCGCCTTCGAAGGACTTTATGACAGCGTCTTCGACCGCGTCACGGTCGGCAAGGACAAGGGATCCCTGCAGTCCGTCACCGTGGTCGAGGACGGTCGGGTCCGCGAAGAGCTGCAGTTTTCCCTTCGCGAATGGCTACGCAACGAAGACCTCTTCGACTACGGGATGAGTCCTCAGTTCCTCTCCCGCTTCGATGCCGTCGTGCTCCTCGCCGACCTCACGGTGGAAGAGCTCGTGCGCATCTTTCTGGAGTCTCCCGATTCCGGTTTGCAGCAAGCCAAGGAGTACTTCGCCACCTACGGCAAGAAGGTGGTGCTGTCGCCCGCCGCCGCCCGGAGTATCGCCGCAGCCGCAGCCCGACAGCCCCGCCTCGGCGCCCGCGCCCTCAAAGAGGTCTTCCGCCGGGTCATTCGCCCATGGGAGATCGACCCCGAGGCTTCGATCTCCTCCGATGCCCTCGTTCTCGACTCCGGCGAAGTCGATGCCGCGTTGAACTGAAGGGGAGCAGAGTCCCGATGCAACGGTACGTAGCTCTTCTCCGCGCGGTCAATGTCGGAGGCACCGGCAAACTCCCCATGAGCGACCTGAGGGATCTCTGCACCGAGGCCGGGTTCTCGGAGGTTCGCACCTACATCGCGAGCGGCAACGTCGTCCTCACCAGCCCCGAGGCTCCCGAGACCGTGCAGTCAATCTTGCAGAGGCGACTCCACGACTATGCCGGCAAGCCAGTCGCAGTCTTCGTCCGTACCGCCAGTCAGATGCGGGCCATCTTGGACAACAATCCATTCCCGGACGCGCCACCCAACCAAACGGCCGTTGTCTTCCTCGACCAGGCTCCGACGCCCGATGCTTGCGACCAAGCGTCGGGTGTCGATCACGAAGAGATACACCTCGGAGACCGCGAGATCTACGTCTACTACCCCAAGGGAATGGGGCAATCCAAGCTCAGGATTCCGGTCGCCAAGCTCGGTACTGCGCGCAACCTGAACACCGTCTCGAAGCTAATCCAGATGGTGGCTGACAGCTAGGGAGCCCGAGAAGCCCCTATCTCGTCCTCGGATCAAGACCCCTCGCTGCAACGATCAGGAGGCGTGGTCCACCTGCTCACACGACGTTCCGTTGCGGGCTCGATACGGAACCGTGAGCCATCACACGCGGAGCAGCACGCTCCCCCAATGAAGGCCCGCGCCCAACGCCGTGAAGGCCACCAGGGAGCCCTTCGGGGCCTTGCCCGCCTCCCTCGCCTCGTGAAAGCAGATCGGCAGGGTGCCGGCCGTGGTGTTGCCGTAGCGCTGGATGTTGTTGTGAACCTTGGATTCCGGGAGGCCCAGCTGCTTGCGAGCTGCCTCGTTGATGCGCAAATTCGCCTGGTGCATGACGAGAAGGTCGAGATCGTCGATGCCATACCCTCCGGCCTCGAGGACCTCGAGGGTTGCGGCCGGCATGCGAGTCACGGCGTGCTTGAAGACGGCTCGCCCCTCCATCACCGGGACCGCCTGAAGAGCGTTGATCCCGGCGTGGCTGACGTAAGGTCGCTGCCCCGATCCCACCCCCGGGGTGTAGAGGATCTTCATCTCGGCACCGTCGCCACGCAATCGGCTGGCGAGAATGCCCCGACCATCGTTCTCCTCGTGGGCCCGAAACACCATCGCACCGGCGCCGTCGCCGAAGAGTACGAGAAGATGTCGGAACTGAGAGTTGAAGGCGATGTCCTCGTCGGGTGGGGGAGGAGCCGACTCGTCCTCGATGGCTCGCCAAGTGGCCTCGGAGTAGGGCATGAGCGATGAGTGCACCTCGGCCCCCACTAGGAGCACCGTCCGCGCCAGCCCGCTACGCACCAGGGCATCGACCACCTGGAGTCCGTAAGCGAAGCCCGCGCACTGCTGACGTAGGTCGAGAGCAGGCAGGGGCGCCATGCCCAGCCGGTCCTGGATCAAGGTGCCGGACCCGGGGAGGTAGTGATCGGGAGTCATGGTGGCACAGACCAGGTAGTCGACCTCATCGACCCCGACCCCCGCATCGTCGAGGGCGGCCTGGGCGGCCTGAGCTCCAAGATCCGCCGAGCCGACCCCCGCCTTGACGTAGCGCCGTTCGACGATGCCGCTGCGCTCCTGGATCCAGGCATCATCCGTGGTCATGATCCGAGCCAGGCGATGGTTGTCGACGACCAAGGGAGGCAGTGCGATACCACTGCCTAGCAGGACGGCTCGCGTCTCACTCGAAGGTAACTTCGAAGGAATCAAAAACGGGACCGATCGCCCGGGCGACGCCCGATGGAGGGTCGGTAGGTCACGGTCAGGTCACGGTGCCGGATGAAGCGGTAGAGCCTCTCGGCTTTGCGCCCGTCGAGCCCGCGGTGCTTGCGATCGTAGTGCCAAGCGATGATCGGCTCTCCGCCCGGCTGGGGATTCACCTCGTAGTCCGACTCCTCGGGTTCGCCAAAGAGTACATAGATCGTCCCGCGGGCCGTGCGGCGCCCGAGGTAGCCCGCCTCGGAGAAGCGCTTGTCCGCCTCGAGGGACCGCTCCTCGTAGAGGTCTCGCATGGGATTCTCAGCGAGTCCCACCATGGCCCGTACGGACGTCTTCTCGCCCGCCGGAGCATCGTCTTGGCGCGTCTTCCAGAACTGCTCGACGAAGCGTTCCGCCGCCGCATCCTCGGTCAAGGCCAGGAACTGCTGGATCTCGTCTTCAGTCGCCATCTCACCTGCGGCTCCCACCATCCACTGCGAATAGGTCGGACTGAGATGAACGTTCACCAGGTCGAGGGGTTCACGCTTGCGGGCCGCTCCAGCCACCCCAGCCACAAATACCAGGAGCGACAGACAAACAACACCGCGCGTCGAGAGACAGTGCAAAGGACGACTCATCGACGTCGGGTCAGGTCCAGGAACTCCTCCCGGACCTCCTTCTTGTAAAACGAGCCGCGAATGGCCGAGGTCACCGTCACCGCGCCGGACTTCTTGACCCCCCGCATCTCGACGCAGAGATGACGTGCTTCGATGACCACCATCGCCCCTTGCGGTGAGAGCTCCTTTTCGAGGAAGCCCACCACCTGCTCGGTGAGGCGCTCCTGCAGCTGCGGCCGCTTGGCGTAGAACTCGAGGATGCGTGCGAACTTGGACAACCCGAGGATGCGATCGTTGGGGATGTATGCGATGTGAGCGTGCCCGTGGAACGGCACGAGATGGTGGGCACACATCGAGTAGAACGGAATCTGCATCTCGATGACCATCGCCTTGTAACCTTCGTCATTGGGGAAGGTGGTCACCTTGGGACGGGTTCCACACTTGATGCCACTGAACATCTCGGCATACATCTTGGCCACTCGTCGATCGGTCTCGGCGAGGTTCGGATCGTTGAGATCGAGACCTAGTTCGGTGAGAATTCCACGGACGTGTCCGGCGATGTTCGCCAACTGGCTGGGCGAGAAATTGACATTGTCCAGCTCCGGCACCTCGCCGGGCGGGCTGAGGTCGATCGCCGGACTTGCGTCGTTCACCGGACTTGGGTCATTCACAGTGTGATCATTCATCGTCAGTTTCCTTCCTTCTATCCTACAATGTCCATCTCATGACTTCTTCGCTGATCGCGGTCGACCCCGTCGACCCCCTGATGACCGAGATCCTCGCAGATTTCCCCTCGGATCTCTTCAACGACAACTTCTACTACTCCTGGGAGCTGATCGACCGCTACGGTCGAGAGTGGGTGATCGAACTAGCCCACGATCTCGGTCTCGAGGACCCACTTCGCGAACCGGTGACTCTGGGGGCACTGCAGGATCGGCTCAACTTCGTGCCCGCCTTCAGCCACGCCTTGAGTTGGATTGTGCGAGGACTCGAGGAAGCTGGGCACGTCGCCGCCGCCGGTACTGGCGACTCCACGACCTACGCGCTCCAGAGGTCCCTCCCTCCCTCGCATCGCGAAGCGGTCCGCCGAGCTTGTCTGGAGACCGATCCAGCAAACCAGCCGACTCTCGATCTGCTCGACGCCGCCGCAAGGGCCTACCCGGCCGTCGCCCGGGGCGAGGTCAAAGGACAGGAGGCGCTCTTCGGCCTGGGACAGACTCAACTTTGGCTCGACTACTTCAGCAACGCCAATCCGATCTACGCCGTCAACAACCATCTAGCGGCCCACGTCGCGGTACTCCACCTCGCCCCTGGACCTCTCCGTATCCTGGAAGTCGGCGCCGGCGCCGGGAGTGGCAGTGAGGCTCTGCTCGCCGCCCTTACCGCGCAAGGAAGACTCTCGGACATCGAGCTCTATCACTTCACCGAGCCAAGTCCGTTCTTCCGTCGGCGAGCCGAACGAGGCTTCCGAGCCGCCTATCCCGATCTGCCGTGGCAGTTCGGAGGACTCGATCTCGACGAGGAGATACCTGCACCCACCGTGGAACGCGAGGGCTACGACCTCATCTATGCCGTCAATGTGATCCACGTGGCTCGAGATCTCGATCGTAGTCTGCCCCAGCTTCGCGCCGCGTTGCGACCGGGAGGCTGGTTGGTGGCGGCCGAGTCGATTCGTCCCCATGCCGGTCGTACGATCTCGACCGAGATGATCTTCCAGATCCTCGAGGACTTCTGGGACGTCGAGCTCGATCCCGAACGACGGCCGACCCCCGGGTTCCTCACTCCAGAGCAGTGGACTCGTCTCTTCGAGGAGAACGGCTTCGTCGACGTCGAGGTGCTCCCGGATCACTACCGCATTCGTGAGGTCTATCCGAGATTCTGTACCGGCGTCGTCTGCGGACGGGCCTGAGACGGCAGCAACCCTCGAGGGTTGCAACTTCGAACGCAGACAGTTCCTGGAGGGTGGAATACCGTTTCTCGATCCTGCGTAGTATCCAATAGCGATCGAATATCATAGTGATATCATCGTTTTGAGGAGATTACGACATGAGCATCAAGAGATTCCGTACAGTTCGTGAGAGTGAAGCGAAGACCACCAGTGGCTTCGGCATCCTGTTTCTGGTCCTGGCCCTCATGGCCGCCTGCGTCTGGCAGTTTGTCGAGAGCCTCCAGCAACAGGAGATTGGCGCCCTCCTCGCTTCCGTCGGGGGCTTCGTCGTCCTCTGCTTCCTGCTCAGCGGCTTCTTCACCGTACAGCCCAACGAATCCCGCGTCCTGATCTTCTTCGGTCGCTATATCGGGTCCTGCCAGACCGAGGGATTCCGCTGGGGCAACCCCTTCGCCCAGAAACGCCGGGTATCCCTGCGAGTCCGCAACCTCACCAGCGAAACCATCAAGGTGAACGATGAGTCTGGTAGTCCTATCGAGATCGCCGCCGTCATCGTATGGCGGGTAGTCGATAGCGCCAAGGCCCTCTTCGACGTCGATCGCTACGAGCAGTTCGTATCGATTCAGGTAGAGACCGCAGTACGCTCGCTCGCCACCCGACATCCCTATGATCCGGCGGATGCCGAAGGCAACGAGCCCTCCCTGCGCGGTGACCAGGAACGCATCGCGGAAGAACTCCGAGTGGAACTTCAGAACCGTCTGACGGTGGCCGGAGTGGAGGTCCAGGAAGCCCGCCTGACTCATCTAGCCTACGCTCCCGAGATCGCACAGGCCATGCTGCGGCGCCAACAGGCACAGGCCGTCATCTCCGCCCGGCGCCTCATCGTCGAGGCCGCGGTCGGAATGGTCGACGACGCGCTGAGAGGTTTGGCCGAGAAGGGAATCGTCACCCTCGACGAGGAGCGCAAGGCGGCGATGGTCAACAACCTGCTGGTCGTGCTCACTAGTGAGCAAGCCAGTTCTCCGGTACTCAACACCGGAACTCTCTACTCGTAGGAAAGGAAGCTGTCCTTGGCGCCCAAGAAGCGCTTCCTCTTGCGACTCGACCCCGAGCTCTACCGCCGCCTAGAAAGCTGGGCGGCGGATGAGCTTCGGAGCGTCAATGGTCAGATCGAGTTCATCATGCGCGAGGCGATGGTCCGGGCGGGGCGTAGTCGAGCCAACGAGAACTCGACCGAGCACGAGGCTACTGAAGACACGAATAGGCCATCGAAGTAGACTTCAGCAGCTCATGAGCGAAGAATCTGAATCGACCTCCGACCCGCTCGCCGTCGCCGAATCTACCGACGGTGCACCCCGCGAGTCCGCGAGTCGGTTCTCGGATTTGCACTCGCGCACGTTCGAGATGGAACTCCTGGTGTCCGGAGCGGTGGTCTTCGCGCTGATTCAGATTCCCCCTCGGCTCCAGTCCTGGTTCGAGTCCGTCAACATGGCCACCGAGGGAAGCCTGCGACTCTTTGGAGTGTACGGATACACCTACGCTGCCTTGATGCTGTATACCCTCATCGTCTTCTTCGTGCTGCATCTCGGCCTACGAGCCTTCTGGATCGGCCTGGTTGGGATGGAGAGTGTGTTCCCCGAGGGAATCGACTGGGAAAAGGTCTCTCTGGGACCCTTCGCCCGGCGACACCACCGTGCGAAGCTCCCCTCGCTGAGGCAACAGATAGAGCGTCTCGACGATCTCTGCAGCCTGACTTTCTCCTTCGCCTTCATCATCGTCCTCTCGTTTCTCTACTCGATTGCGGTGATCTTGCTCGCCGGAATCATCGGCTTTGCGCTTTCGCGGGCCCTCGGACAGAGGGTCAACCTGGTCTGGATCTTCTTCTGCTCGTTGGCCTTGCTCATGGTGCCTCAGATGTTGGTCACCTTGGTCGACAAGCACTTCGGAGAACGGATCGACGAGAACGGTCGGGCGGGACGCTGGATCAACCGCATCCTTCGGTGGACCTACCCAATGTCGCCCATCGGACTCATTGGACAGATTCAGTTCACCCTCCAGAGCCGCATTCAATCCGGTCGAACGACACTCTGGACATTGATCACCATCGCCCTCCTGTCGGTCACGCTCATCCTTGTG
This sequence comes from Thermoanaerobaculia bacterium, assembly GCA_019911795.1. Classification (GTDB taxonomy): domain Bacteria; phylum Acidobacteriota; class Thermoanaerobaculia; order Multivoradales; family JAIOJS01; genus JAIOJS01. The sequence goes on from JAIOJS010000252.1 coordinate 23,433, forward strand.
ATGTTCGTCAGCTTCGGCGTCATCCGCTTCGACAACCTGGAACGGTTCCCCGACAACCTGGATACTTTCGGTCTCGAGGCCGAGGACTATCGGGATCAGAGTCCGCCCGAACGACGCAGCGTCCGCCAGCCCACCATTCAGTCTGACGTCATCAAGGATCCCTTCGTCAAGCTGTTGGTCCCCTACTATCCCAATCGCCACAACGACTTGCTGCGACGGGCCTGTCCCAAGGTTTCGGCGATTCAGGCCTCCCCGCTGCGCTTTCTCGATATCGGGACGCCCGACGCCGAAGCGATCGAGCTCACTCGCCGCAACATCGAGTGCCTCAGTTCCCTGTTCCGTGTCACTCTCGACGGCAAGGCACTGACGCCCATCGAGTGGATACCAGCCCGGACCGGCATGACTCGTTCAGTGGGCCTGATGGCCTACCTGGCGACCGACGGGCTCTCGTCCGGCCGCCATAACCTCGTCGTGCGCTATCCACGAGACGAGGCACAACTCGCGCCCGACCAGGACCAAGAGCCGTTCCTTTTCGCCGAGGATCCGTCGGATCGAATCTTTCATCTACCCTTCTGGCGATGAGTCAGCCGGTAGCGCTCGAGGTCACCACAGCGACCCTCTAGGAATCAGCCTTGGGTCGTCCTTCACACACCCGATTTCTTCCGCCCCGCTTGGCCTCGTACAGTGCTTTGTCGGCCGCCTCCACCAGGACCCGGGCCGCGATCCCTTCACGTGGCTGCATTCCCGCAACTCCCACGCTGATGGTGAGACCGGGTGCTATCGGTGAGCCATGATGAGGGATGGCAAGCGCTTCGACGCGCCGGCGCACCTCTTCGGCAAAGGCCCGTCCCTTGGCCGCCGACGATTCTTCGAGAATCAAGGCGAACTCCTCGCCCCCGTAGCGGGCCACGGTATCTCCACTGCGTCGACTTAGGCCCATCAGCACTCGCGCCACCTTACGCAACGAGTCGTCCGCGTACTGGTGTCCATGAGTATCATTTAAAGCCTTGAAGCAATCGAGATCGGCGAGGATCACCGTCAACCATCGACGACTGCGTCCCGACCGTCCCCACGCCGCAGCCAAGCTCTCATCGAAACTGCGGCGATTCGAAAGACCCGTCAGGCCATCCACCGAGGACAGTCGTGACAACTTCTGATTCGCCGCCTCGAGATCATGGTTGACCTTCGACAAGTGGATCGCTCCGGCCACCTGATCGGCAATATGGTCGACCACTCGCATGGCCTGCGGTGTGAAGAGATCGGACCGATCGCTCTCGAGGTTCAGCAGGCCGAGGATCTCCTCACGGTGCCGAATGAGGGCGATGTACTCGGCACAGACATCGGGATGGCCTGGAATGTAGTCGGGGTCCTGGGCGACATCCAACACCAACTGAGACTGCCCCGTTCGTATCGCTCTACCGCAGACGCCGACCGTTATTGGCCAATTCCCGCCACAGGGAACCTCCATCTCGATCGAGCCCGAATAGACCTCAAACTCGAAGTTCTCCTTCGACTCGTTGAGGAGCAAGATACTGACAATGGTGACGCCAAGACGCTCGGCCAGAAACTCGACGACCCGGTCCAGCAGGTCGTCGAGCGAATCCTCACTGAGTGCCACCTTGGAGACCTGTCCCAGGATTTCGACCAATACGGTGTGGTTCTCGAGATCCTGATACCGCTGTTGAGCCGCCATCGCGACCGCGAGTTGGTTGGCTACCGCTTCGAGAATATCCCGTCGCGAGCGATCCGGTTCACCGAGTTCCCTAAGATTGATCAGCCCCAGGAGCTCTCCCTCGCGCTCGATCCTCTGTCGCCAGGCGGTGCCATCGTAAGGTCCCGTCGTACTCTCGAGCCCGCCGAGGGGGAGGGCCTCCACCGGCGCAGACTTCGGGTCGATCAGGGTTGGCGACGCTCTCGGTCTGTCGCTCGACCGGAGGATCTCCACCGCCTCAGCTCGGAAGTACTCTCGTAGGCTCTTCCCAACTCGGCTGAGGCGCTCCTCCAACTCGCCACTCTCCGCCATGATGGCTGCCACCTTACTCAGGAGACCTACGGCACCATCGGGCGACCCCACGGTGCGGAGGTGATGGCCTCCCCTGGGGGAAGGCCCGGCTTGGCGATCTGAGGTCATCACTACCATCACACTATCGCACTAGCCCGTTATCATGCAGGATAACCGCCTCGACCAGCGATTCGGAACCCTCGGAGAACCTGCCAATGCCTCGATCCGCTACGTCCATGACGCTCACCCTCGCGCTCCTATTTCTCGTCGGCGTTTCCACTTCCCAGGCGATCGGTCCCCAGGATCCAGAGACCACGACCGAGGGTCCCGCAGCCGCCGTGGTGAAGCAACAAGTGGTCGTACTCGACACCTCGCTCGGCACCCTGGTGATCGAGCTCGCCGAAGAAGGAGCGCCCCAAACCGTGGCCAACTTCAAACGACTCGTCGCCGAAGGCTTCTACGATGGCCTCCCCTTCTACCGCGTCGTGGCTGGCCACGTCGTCCAAGCCGGTGACGGCGGCGAGAACGATCAGCCCACCGTTCCCGGCGAGTTCGGCGTCCTCCCCCACGTCAACGGAGTGGTCGGCCTGGCCCGGGGCGAGGCCGAGGACAGTGGCAGTACCGAGTTCTACATCTGCGTTGCACCGCGGCCCCATCTCGACGGACGGTACGCCACCTTCGGACGGGTCGTCGAGGGTCTCGACGTCCTTGCCGCCATCGCTGCGGTCGAAGTGGAGGAGCAGTGGCTGAATGACGGCCAGGTGGCCTTCCACAAGCCGCTGACTCCGGTTCTCATCGAGTCCGCTCGGCTCGAGGGACGATCAGACGCAGCCCCGGTGGACTCCGAGTGACAACCCCGATTCGCATCCCGTCCAGCATCTCTCGAGTGCGGCCGCAGTAGACTCTGAAGATAGATCCGGGCTAGCCCGGAGCGGTCTCTGGTGTCGTCGCGAGGCCGTGGAGAAGATGGGGTTGGCGCGCTTTTGCCGTGGAGCTGAGCCGAGTCGTACTCGGGAGTCCGTCGCAGGCTCAGGGCCTCGGCAAACGCGTGTCAGCTCCGTCCTATCTGCGGCCGCAGTAGACTCCAGAGATAGATCCGGGCTAGGCTCCGGGCACACATGCGCTACGGATTTGTCCTCGACCAGGACGCCTGCATCGGTTGCCACGCCTGTACGGTGGCCTGCAAGGCGGAGAATGATGTTGTCCTCGGCGGCTTCCGTACCTGGGTCAAGTGGATCGAGCACGGCACCTTTCCCGAGATCTCCCGGTCCGCTGCCGTTCTGCGCTGCAATCACTGTACCGATGCTCCGTGTATCGAGATCTGCCCTACCGTGGCTCTCTTCAAGCGCGACAACGGGATCGTCGACCTCGACCGCGATCGCTGCATCGGCTGTGCCTCCTGTCTCCAAGCCTGTCCCTACGACGCGATCCACATCGACGACCGTAGTGGTACCGCTGCCAAGTGTCACTTCTGCGCCCATCGGGTCGAGGTCGACCTGGCCCCCGCCTGCGTTTCAGTCTGCCCTGAGCACGCCATCTGGGTGGTTGATCTGGACGATCCCAGTACTCGCGAGGAACTCGGCCGGAAGCGCGCCGTGGTTCGCAAACCAGAACGTCAGACGAAGCCCCAGACCTTCTATCTGGGCGCCGACCCAGCCGCTCTCGATCCCTTAGCCGTCGACGGCACACGAACTCTCTCGCATGCACAGGTTCCCGATCCGATGCCGGCCGCAGGTACGGCCGAAGCACGGGCCGTCTACGACATTCCCAAGGCCCGTCCCTGGGGATCCAAAATCGCCGCCTACATGGTGACCAAAGCCCTCGCCGCCGGAGCCCTCTTCGCGGCTGCCCTCTCGCCATGGTGGACGGCGCTGGACGGGCGCCTTCTCGGCTGGCTGAGCCTCCTCTTCACCGTCGTCACCTGTGTCCTCCTCATCTCCGATCTGCACCAACCCAAGCGCTTCTATTTCCTCCTCACCAAGGCCAATCCCGGTTCATGGCTGGTCCGCGGCGGCTGGATCCTCACCGCTCACGGCCTGCTGAGCCTCCTCTGGGGCATCGGCCTGAACGCCTCTTGGCTGGCGGCGCTCTCGCTACCCGTCGCGATGGCGACGTCGGTCTACACTGCTTTCCTCTTCCGTCAGGCGAGGGGGCGGGAACTGTGGTGTGAGGATCCCCTCCTGCCCTGGGTTCTCGCCGCCCAGACTCTCGCCGCTGCGGCCGCTCTAGCCTGGTTCTTCCACCTCGAAGCCATCCTGACCCTGGTCCCGATCGCTCTGTTCGTCGGACTGTCGCTGGCAACTCTCGTGGTTCCCATGCCGACCCAGCAATCGCGCCAGGCTCACCGCTGGATGGTCCGTCACCCGGTGTTCGCTATCGGCATCGTACTGGCCCTGGCATCCCTCCTGTGGCCGCCGCTCGTCGTCGCCGCCTTCGGCGCCCTCGACTGGGCCTTCGTCAAGGCCGGCCAGGAGGTCGCCCTCTCATGAAGTACCTCCTCGAAGGGATGAACGCCGCTCCGCCTCCCGAACGCTGGGACGATTGGACCGAACTCGACGCCTCGGCTTGGCCGAGACGGGTCGAACGTAAGTTGAGCGTGGTACCCACCATCTGTTTCAACTGCGAGTCGGGCTGTGGCCTCCTCGCCTACGTGGACCAGGAATCGGGCGAAATTCGCCGTTTCGAGGGTAATCCTCTGCACCCCGGCAGTCGTGGCCGGGTGTGCGCCAAGGGACCGGCAACGATCAACCAGATCCGCGATCCCGACCGTATTCTCTATCCGTTAAAGCGGGTCGGAAACCGCGACGAGGCCAGTTTCGAACGGGTTTCCTGGGAAGAGGTCCTCGACACCCTCGCATCTCGTATTCGTAAGGCTCTGCTGGAGAACCGACACGACGAGTTGATGTACCACGTCGGTCGCCCCGGACACGACAAGATGATGCACCACGTCCTCGGCGCCTGGGGGATCGACGGACACAACAGCCACACCAATGTCTGCTCCAGTGCGGCCCGGCTTGGCTACACCGTGATGTGCGGCGGAGATCGCCCCTCCCCCGACTACGCCAACGCCAAGACCACTCTGCTGCTCTCGGCCCATCTCGAGTCGGGGCACTACTTCAACCCACACGCCCAGCGCATCATCGAGGCTCAGCAAAAGGGTGGCAAGCTGATCGTGATGGATCCGCGGCTCTCCAACACCGCGGCCAAGGCCGATCTGTGGCTCCCAACCTGGCCGGGCTCCGAGGCGACGGTGCTCCTCGCCATCGGCCATCGGCTGCTCACCAGCGGTCGGGTCGATCTCGACTTCCTGCGCGACTACACCAACTGGCAGGACACGCTGCAGCATCTACAAGCCGGGAACGACACCTCCTCCGCAGCCGGCTTCGACGAGTTCCTAGCCATACTCACCGCCCACTACGCCGAGTACACCTTCGAGCGGGCGACGGCGGAGAGCGGGGTCGATGCCGAGCGCCTCGAACGCACCACCGACTGGATCGCCAACGCCGGCTCGGCCTTCTCCAGCCACGTCTGGCGCGGTCCTGCTACCGGCAACCTCGGGGGATGGCAGATCGCCCGCGCCGTCCAACTGATCAACGTGCTCACGGGATCGGTCGGCGCCAAGGGCGGCACCTCCCTCGCAGGGTGGAACAAGTTCGTCCCCGACGCGCCCACCCCACCGGGTAAGCAGAACCGCTGGAACGAACTCCTCTACCCGGCGGACTACCCCCTGACCTTTCACGAGATGAGCATCCTGCTCCCCTACCTCGTCGACAGCGACCATCGAATCGACACCTATTTCACCCGCGTCTTCAACCCGGTCTGGACCTACCCCGACGGCACGGCGTGGATCGACCTGCTGTGCGACGAGGAGCGCATGGGATGCCATGTCGCCCTGACCCCAACTTGGAACGAGACGGCACGCTACGCCGACTTTGTCCTGCCGATGGGACTGTCGGCCGAGCGCCACGATCTCGTCAGCCAGGAGACCCACGCCGGATCCTGGATCGGCTTCCGACAACCGATTCACCGAGTGCTCGCCGAGCGCGCCGGCGAGACGGTCGAGGCAACGTGGGAAACCAATCCGGGTGAGGTGTGGGAGGAGGAGGAGTTCTTCCTCGAGCTCTCCTGGCGCATCGACCCCGACGGTAGTCTCGGAATCCGCCGCCACTTCGAGTCTCCGTACCGCCCCGGCGAGAAGACGACCCTCGACGAACGCTACCGCTGGATCTTCGAGAACTCGGTCCCGGGCCTCCCCGCCGCGGCGGCAGCGAAGGGAATGACGCCGCTCGAGTACATGCGACGCTTCGGCGCCTTCGAAGTCACCAAGGACGTCTACGAGGTCCATCGCGAGAAGGGCTTCGGAACTCCCAGCGGCAAAATCGAGATCTTCTCCCGGACCCTCGAGGATTGGGGCTGGCCGGAACACTCGATGCCGGGATCGATCACCAGTCACGTCGCGAAGTCGGAGCTCACTGAGGACGAGATGGTCCTGATCCCGACCTTCCGACTCGCAACCCTTATCCACTCTCGCTCGGCGAACTCCGAGTGGCTCTACGAAATCAGCCACAACAATCCGCTGTGGATGCATCCCTCCGACGCGGCTCGACTGGGCGTCGACGAACAGAGTCTCGTTCGAGTCGCCACCTCGATCGGGCACTTCGTGCTACGCCCCTTCGTCACCGAGGGACTGCTCCCCGGCATCGTCGCCTGCAGCCACCACCTCGGCCGCTGGCACGTTCCCCGTGACGGAGACAAGACGTCACGCTGGGCCAGCGCTCCGGTGGCGATGACCCGCGACGGTGACATCACTCGCTGGAGACGCTTGGGAGACGAGGAGCACGAACCCGGCTGGTGGCGCGAGAGCGGCGTCCATCAGAACATCACCTTCCCCGTCCACCCCGACCCGATGAGCGGCATGCATTGCTGGCATCAGAAAGTGCGCGTCTCCGCAGCCGAGAGTGGGGATCGCTTCGGCGACATCCTCGTCGATCGCGGGCGTGCTCAACAGGTGTATCAACAGTGGCGGGCGATGACGCGAAAGCCCGAGGGAGAACTACGGCGACCGCTCTGGCTGCCCCGATCGATGCGACCGACCGATGAGGCATACCGCTTCTAGTGGCTGCGGCTATGCCGTGGGATCAGCGTCGGAAAGCTCTTTGGGGGTCGAGTCGAGGTCCGCCGGCGGTGAGGTCGGAGAATCCCGATTGGGCAGCAGGTCCACCAGACGTAGATCATGAAGCTCTTCGTCGCGGACACGTCGTAGGTCGTCGCGAAGAGCGTCGAGCCGGCTCCAGTCCGGGCCGGAGCTGTGCTCCAGCATCGCGTCGACCGGGCCGTTATAGCTACTGAGGATCTCCTCCACTCGAAGCTCGTGAGCGTCACGTCCGAGCATCAGTCCGTCGCCGCCGGTAGTCACCACCAGGCCATGGCTCAGGAGGGGACCGATCGAGTCGTCGAGCACTTGCGGTGGAATCCCTAGGACCTGTCCCAACTCCTCCGGCGTGCAGAGCGGATCACCGCGGCGGAGAGCTTGAGCCAAAGCAATCAACGCCGCGAGTCCCACCCAGGGTCCGTGAGCGCGAGCGTCGACTCGGCGTCCATAGAGCAAACTCTTGAAGTGCTGCCCAACGTAAGCAGCCTCGGCTCCGAGCAGAATCGCTCCCCAGGCAATCTGGATCGAAATCATGAAAAAGATCGCGATGGCAAAGCTGCCGTAGACAATGCCAAGTTGACTGAAGTTGCCGGTGTAGTAGGAGAAGGGTCGACGCAAGAGTTCGAGTAGAAAAGCCGCAACCAGACCGCCCACTAGTGCCCATCGAAAGCGGACTCGTGCCCGCGGCACTTGCCAGTAGAGCATGGTAAGGCCTGCGGCCGTGATCAAGAACGGCAACGCTCCGAGGACGAACGACTCCTCGAGGAGGACCCCGAAGGCGATGTGACGCCGCGCCATGACGAAGAGAGAGAACATCGCTGCCGCCAACACCGGCCCCCAGAACAGCACCAGGGCCAGCGAAAGGACCTTGGCTCTGATCGACGCCCTCTCGCTCACCCGCCAGATCTTGTTGATGGTCTCCTCGATCGTGTGCAGGGTATTCACGCCCACGAAAAGAAAGGCGAGAAGCCCCAATCCTTGGAGCGATTCCGCCTGATGGGTATAGAGCTCGATCTTCTCGGTGAGAGCGCTCTCGCTGTAGGGCAGCGCGCTCATCAAGACGTCGAGAAGTCGGTCCTCGTATTGATCGACCAGTCGCGTTCCCATAAAGCCGAAGACGGCGAGCAGGGGAACTATCCCGAGCATGGTGGCAAAAGCCAGCGCTGCCGCCTTCAGGGTGATCGCGTCCTCGCTCGACTTGGTGACCACCAACGATGCGAAATCGCGCAGAGTCCTGAAACGCTCCTGCCAGTTCCCCTTCAGCTCTAGACCGTTCAGGCGTGAACGATCATCCCGCGAAGTCGTCGAAGTGCCATCGCTCATGTGGCCGCATGGTACCACCGTGAAACACCCCGCGACGCCGCTGCGTAGTGCTGTTCAGGAGGAAAACCAAATGATCGAACTCATCGTACTCTTGGGTCTCGCCAGCGTCGCCGTTCTCGGCCTCCTAGTACTCGTCGGCATCGCCAAGGTCCTGTTCAAGGTCGCCCTGATCCCAATCGCTCTCGCGATCGGACTGCTCAAGATCGTCCTTGGCCTCATCCTGGGCGTCTGCCTCCTCACCCTGGGTCTGCCACTCCTAATCCTCGCCCTCGTGCTGGCGCCCTTGATTCTCTTCGCGGCACTGGTCTTTGGGGGATTCAGCGTCTTGGCGGCAGTCTTCTAGCAACCCCGTCTTCAGCTACCCCAAGCTATCGACGTTGGGGTTGCTGAACCTCACCCGTCATCGACTCGAACCGGACCGGCGCGACGTTACGCTTCTCCAGACCATCCTTGGTCTTGGTGATCAGCTGCAGATCCTGGACGAACGACCCTAGCGGCACCACCATACGCCCTCCAATGGCGAGTTGGTCGATGAGGGGCTGGGGGATCTTCGGCGGCGCCGCGGTGAGAATAATTGCATCGAACGGTGCCTCCTCGGGCCAGCCGTCGTAGCCATCCCCGATGCGCACGTGAACGTTGTCGAAGCGAAGACGGGCCAGCTTCTCGCGGGCCTCCTCACCCAGGGAGTCGATGATCTCGATGGTGTAGACGTCTTTGGCTATTCGCGACAAGACAGCGGCCAGGTAACCCGAGCCGGTGCCAATCTCTAGGACGCGATCGCCGGGCTTCAGCTGCAAGAGCTCACTCATCAGCGCGACCATGTAGGGCTGAGAGATCGTCTGGCCCGAGCCGATCGGCACTGGACGATCCTGGTAGGCCTGGTCCTGGTACTCCGGAGGTACGAAGAGGTGACGCGGTACCGACCGCATCGCTTCGAGCACGCTCGGCTGACGAACTCCGCGCTCCAGGATCTGGCTCTCTACCATCACCTCGCGGTCCCGGGCGAAGTCATCGCGAGAGGACTGGCTCCGGGAAGCCTGGGGCGAGGCCTGCTTCATCGACGGCTGCGCCGTGAGACTTCGAGTCTGAGCTACCGCCATCCCGGCGACTGAAGTCATCACCAGCACCAAGGCGAGTACCTGGACGCCTCGATACACTTGGACTCCTCGAAAAACGTCTCCGCTCGACCCCTTGAGTGTCTCACGCAAGGGACGGCTTCGCCGGAGGAATCTCTGGAATCGTTCGAGAAGCCTCATGGGGACTCGCGGTCGGTGAAGTTGTCGCAATAGCACGGGCTCATTGTGCCAGCTTATCTCTGCAAGCGGCAAGCCAGGTTGACTTTGGGAGTAGAATGGACCCCACGTCATCCGCCGAAGCAGGCCGAAAGGGTTCACCATCGCACTCGCAGCCGCTGACTCCAAACTGATTGCTCTCGAGGCCGTGCAGGGCCGTCTCAACCGGGTCGTCCGCGAATCGCCCGCTGATGAAACCGCCGTCACCTGGCTGGAGTCGCGCAGCCGACGTACCGGCGTTGGAGCAAAGGACCGCAAGCAGCCTCCGGTCATTCAACGCAACGTGCTGGTTCGTGTCATGGAAGCGGGCCGACTGGGAATGTTTCGTACCGCCTCGGAATCGCTCGCCGAAATCCACTCCGCGGTGCGTAACGCCATGGCTCACGCTCGTGCCACAAGTCCGGTTCCAGGCTTTCCTCACCTCGCAAACGAGGAGGACCCCCTACCAACGATCGAGCACCTCTGGGACTCGGAGATCATCGAAGTCGAATCGGCCGACCTAAGAGAGCGACTCGAAGAAGCGGCCCGCGAGGGTGACATGGCCCGCCTAGAGTGGTCTGAGGTTCGACTGGTGGTTTCGACCAGTCGCAATCTACGTCGGGCGGTGCGCGCTACCGCCATGCGTCTCGAAGTACGTTCGGGACGCGACATCGGCTCGGGATTTGCCACCGAGGCCCGGCGGCGGCTTTGCGATCTACCGATCGGCGATGTTTTCGAACTCGCCCACTCGCGACGGGGGGACGGCGCTCCCGCTGAGGTACCGGATGGCCCCACCATGGTGCTGCTCGCACCCGAAGCAGTCGCCTCGCTGGTCGATCTGCTCAATCGCATGGCCTTTACGGCCCAGGCATACCAGCTCGGCGACTCCTTCTTACGCGACTATCTTGGGCAACAAGTCTTCGATCGCTCCCTTAGTCTCGTCGACGACGGGCTCCACGAGGGCGGCCTTCCCTTTCCCTGCGACCTCGAAGGGTCGGTCAAACGCGCCGTTCCCCTAGTGGAGAACGGGGTTCCCCGGACCCCCGCCCTCGATCAGCTCCATGCCGCCATGCTGGGCCTACCTCCCACGCCTCACGCCTTCGCGGGCGACGACGCTCGCGCTGAGCACCTCTTCCTCAGTCCCGGCGACGCTAGCAACCTCGAACTCCAACGCATTGGAGATGGAGGTGTCTGGGTGGGCAGCCTCGGACATCTCGAATGCTATGACCGCCGCCGGCTCCTCATTCGAGCCCGCGCCCGAGGGGTGCGCCGGATCGAGGGTGGCCGTTTGGGCCGGCCGCTCCCCGATCTCACTTGGGAAGGCAGCCTTCTCAGCGCCCTCGGCCAAGTCGAGGCGATCGGAAGTGAGACACAGGTAATAGCAGATCCAGCCGGTGAGCTCGGCGCTCTCTGCGTTCCCAGCCTTCTCCTGCGGAAGGGAACGAGTCTCAGCCTCTGATCGGATTCGTCACCCAGCGACTTGGCGACGGTCGGCTACCGCCGTCGCAGCAGCACGACCGTTTGATCGTCTCCCTGCGGCTGGTCCTCGGCATGAAGGCCCACCCGGCGCTCGATCTCGGAGCGGATCTCGACCACCGGGTCGAGACGGAGTTCCACCAGGTCCTTGGCGAGCCGAGGGGTACTGTACTCCTCGGCCTCCGGAGACTCCGCTTCGGTCACCCCATCGCTATAGACACACAGCAGATCCCCGCTGTCCAAGGTGAAGTTCTTCGGCGTGTAGTCTCCGCCCCCGATCAAACCAACCGGAAAACCGGTCGACGACAGTTCCTCCACTCGCCCCTCGTTGCGTACCAGAATCGCAGGGTTGTGCCCCGCGTTGATATAACGCACCGCGCCGGTATCCGGGTCGAGTTCGAGAAGAAAGAGGGTGGCGTACTTGTTGGCCGCCGAGAACTCCAATAGATGCCGATCGAGATGACGACAGACGTCGCCGAGGTCTGACGTTCGATCGAGCAGAGCGCGCAGGAGGGAGTGAATGGTCGAGACCAGCAGAGCCGCGGGAACACCCTTACCCGACACATCGGCCACGACGATGGCGAGTCGTCCCGAAGCGAGCGGAATGACATCGTAGAAATCGCCACCCACGTGGCGAGCGGGACGGGTCCAGCCGGCGAGGTCGAAGTGGGGCAGATGGGGCAGTACCTTGGGAAGAATCCCCCGCTGGATTGTCGACGCGAGTTCCATCTCGCGTTCCAGTCGCTCCTTCTCCAAGGATTCCTGGTGCAAGCGCGCCTGCTCGAGGGCGAGAGCCGCCTGGTTGGCGAAATGGGCGAGTCGACGTCGATCGGCTCCCGAGAAGGGACCCACCCCGGTTCGACTCTCCTTGTCGCCTACTACCAGTAGGCCTCGGCGCTGGTCCTCCACCTCGACGGGCACCGCCAGCAGGTGCCGGGCCAAGGGTAGGGTCTCGGTGTTCTCGGCTTCAGGGTCCTCAGCAAGGGGAAAGTCGTCACGGGCTGAACCGCCGATTTTCGCCCGCAGACGGTACTCATCGCCCACCAGGAAGTAGAGCGCACCGCGACGGGCATCGAGAAGAGACACCGCCCGGAGCAAGATCTCTTCACCCAAGGCATCGAGGTCGAGCGTCGAAGCGATCGCCAGCCCCACGTCGTAGAGGGCCTCGAGTTCGACGCCATGGAAATTGGCATCGAAATCCCTCTGTTTGAGCCGCCGTTGGTAGCGGCACAGTCGGAGCGCCACCTCGGCCAGGAGCCGAAGTTCGGCACCGAGAACCCGTTCCGCGAGGAGTTCGGGGGACCGCAACTCACCGCTGCCCAACGCGACCTTTCCCCCTTCGAAGGTCTCATCGAGGTCGGCCGTCGCGTCCCAGGTCAGGTTTCCTACCGAACCCAAACGCTCCATGCGGTTTCCGGTCTCCTCGTAGAGCGCCAAGGAGGACACCCCGAGCGCCTCCGCACAAAGTCCCAGGACCTCGCCCAGGAAGGTGGTGTCCGAGCTCTTGTCGCATAGCAGCTCGATGAGACGTTCGAGATCCTCGTCCGCCAGGGGCGTCGGGACCGGATCGTGCTTCAAACCACTCGGCCTATCTACGAGGCTGTACCGGGAGCCAGGTCAGCAACCGCAGCGGCTTCGTCCTCGTAGACCTTGGCGTATTGCGTCAGGCCCATGATGTGAAACGTCTTCTGGATGGTCGGCGTCAGGCTACAGAAGGCGAGCGTCCCATCGAGTTCCAACATCTTCTCGAGAACCTCGATCAGAATCGAGATTCCGATCGAGTTGACAATCTTGCTCCCGGCCAGGTTCAACAAGAGGATTCGGCAGCCCTCATCGAGCAGTCCCGTAGCTGCCTGGGCGATCTCCTCACCCCCCTGGTTGTTGATATAGCCCTCGGAATAGACAACGGCAACGTCTCCGCGGCGTTCGATCCGCACTCTCAAGTTCTCCGTCATCACTTCGTCTCCTCGACTCCGGGATCAGCGTCGATCTGCTTGCTCATCACCACTATGGTACCCGCCTCGTTCGATTCAATGTGCACGTCGTCCATGAGACGGTGGATGATCGTCAGACCCCAACCGCGCTTCTGCGGCGTCTTGCCGACCCTTGGAATGGTATCGCCAACGTCCTCGTCAGAGAAGCCCACGCCGTGATCCTGCACCGTAATCCGGATCCGCTCAGGCTTCTTGCTGCCGATCAGAGAGAGCGTCACGAACACCCGACCGTCACGGGCCAGGCTGTGTTCGAAGGCGTTGATACACGCCTCGAGGACCGCCATACGCAGCTCGTCGACGCGATCCGGGTCCATCTCGACGGACGTCGCCAGGGCGGAAGCCGCTTCTGAAGCTTCCACCTCCCGGTTCGGTTCCATCGGGAGAACGAGACGCACCTCCCTGAAGGCCTTCTCTGCCATCAATACCCCACTGTCTCGAGTGCCGGGGATCCAGGTCCCGCACTCGCGGCGAATCTTACCAGGCTTCGGCGATCAAAAACTTAGATACAGCTGCAGAAGGTAGACGATCAACGGGTGAATCTGATCGCCGAGTAGCAGCCAGAAGAGCGTGCCGACGCTCCCGATAGCGAGCGAGGACTGGAGGGCGGCTTCGGAAACGAGGACTCTACTGCGGACTAGCTCGAACATCGGTTCTGGATCTCCTTCTTGCTCTACTGCTAGAGCACACTCCATGCCAGTTCAGCAGAAGCGAGAGGAAACCTAGGGATTTGCTGTCCGGGGGCAAAGACCGCTCGGGACAAAATGTCCCGCACTTCTTTGATAGTCTGCCGGAATCCTTGTCGAGCCATGTTCTACAACAGGGAGTGGCCGTGAGACATATTGTCCAATGCGAGACAGATTGTCTCACATTGATACACTGCGAGCGCTCTCAGTACCCCTTGCGCAATAGCGTTCGGCGAGTCACTCCGAGAATCCGGGCGGCGGCGGTCTTGTTACCACCGGCCAACCGCAGCATGCGGGTTATATGCCGCGCTTCGACGCTAGCGAGGTCGAGCGCGCTCGCGCTCTCGCCGCTGTCTTCGGCGTCGAGCAGCGAGTAGATCAACTCGTCGTCGACCTCGCCCTCGGCCAGCGAGATCGATCCCTCGACGAGGTTCTGCAGCTCCCGCACGTTGCCGGGGTAGTCGTGAGCGAGTAGGACGGTCAAAGCAGCCCGACTGAAATGAGGTTCGGGAATCGACTCTCGCCGGCAGAAGTCACTGGCGAAGTAGCGCACCAGGTGAGCGATATCCTCACGTCGCTCACGCAGGGGCGGTAGATCGATCTCGACTCCCCGCAAGCGATAGTAGAGGTCCTCGCGGAAGGATCCATCCCGCACCATCTCCTCCACCTGGCGGTGGGTCGCAGCGACGACACGGACATCGACGCTGATCGATTGCTGACCTCCCACCCGCACCACCTCACGCTCCTGCAGGGTGCGAAGCAACTTGACCTGAAGCGACAGGGCCATATCGCCAATCTCGTCGAGGAAGAGAGTTCCACCTTCCGCCAGTTCGAACTTGCCGCGTCGCGCCTTCACGCCGGTCGCCACTCCGCCCTCGATCCCGAACAGCTCGCTCTCGAGAAGCGATTCGGGAAGCGCTGCGCAGTTGAGCGCAATCAACGGTCCCTCGCGACCAGACTCCACGTGCAGGAGACGAGAGATAAGTTCCTTGCCGGTTCCGCTCTCACCGCGCACCAAGACACTGACTCCCCGCGGTGCCACCCGACGGGTACGCTCGAGAGCGGCTCGCATGGCGGGAGCGTAGGCGACAATGCGGCGCCCGTCGACTTCGGCCGAGATCTGCTCCTTCAAGGCGCGATTCTCCTCGACCAGGGTCTCGCGCTGGCGCTCCAGCTCTTCGACCTGGCGAGCGCTATCGAGGGCAACCCCGGCGAGAGCCGCCACCGACTCCAAGAATCTCGCATCCTCGTCGGTGAAGGATGGGTCCTCGTCGCGTCGAGATTCCTTGTCTACCACGGCCAGCAGTCCGAGCAGCTTGCCTCGATAGCGAACGCCGGTCGCCAACAGTTCGCGATACTCGCGACCCGCCAGCTCACCGTCGCGACGCCCCACCGGACCCTCCCGGACCTCGATATCCGGCCACAGGGCCGAGCTCGCGATGTCCTGGACGTCGCTCTCCCCCTCGGGCCATCCGACCCGGACCATAGCCCGAAGACTCCCATCGGGATTGCGGGTCGCCACCACCGCAGCCTGCGGATCGAGCACCGCGCAGGCGCGCTGCAGAAGCTCCTCGACCAACTCCTCCTCCGGACGGTGGATCTGCAACGCCAGGGCCAGGTCATACAGCGTCTCCAGTTGGAGAATTCGCCGCTTCTCGGCCAGCGTGGGGCGGAGGTCGACCATCACTACGAGACCGCGACAGGATCCTTCTGCAATGGGTCCTTGTCGAGCGGGATTCCCAGCAGAGGTCGCAAGTAGCGGCCGGTATAGCTCTCCTCGACTTCGCTGACCTGCTCGGGAGTCCCCTCCGCGACCAAACGACCACCGGCCTGGCCGCCCTCCGGACCGAGGTCGACGATCCAGTCCGCCGTCTTGATGACGTCGAGATTGTGCTCGATCACGATCACAGTATTGCCCAGATCTGCGAGCTGATGAAGAACTTCGAGGAGCTTGCGAACGTCGTCGAAGTGGAGTCCGGTGGTCGGCTCATCGAGGAGGTAGAGCGTGCGACCGGTCGAGCGCCGCGAAAGCTCACTGGCCAGCTTGACTCGCTGCGCCTCACCTCCCGACAGGGTGGTCGCCGGCTGCCCGAGTTGGACGTAGCCAAGACCGACATCCACCAGAGTCGACAAGATGCGCCGAATGGGCGGCACGTTGGAGAAAACCTCCAGTCCCTGCTCGACCGTCATATCGAGGATCTCGGCGATGTTGTAGCCCTTGTAACGCACTCCAAGGGTCTCGCGGTCGTAACGCTTACCGCCACACACCTCGCAGGTGACGTAGATGTCGGGCAGGAAGTGCATCTCGATCTTGTTCTGACCGTCGCCTTTGCAAGCCTCGCAGCGCCCCCCCGCGACGTTGAAACTAAAGCGCCCTGGCTTGTAGCCGCGGGCCCGCGCCTCCGGCGTCTTGGCCAGCAAGCTGCGGATGTGACCGAAGACCTTGGTGTACGTTGCCGGATTCGAGCGCGGCGTACGCCCGATCGGGCTCTGGTCGATCGCGATGACCTTGTCGAGATTATCGAGTCCGGTGATGCGATCGTGCTGCCCCGACCGCTCGCCCGACCGGTGAAAATAACCGGCCAGCGCCTTGTAGAGGATCTCCTCGACCAAACTGCTCTTGCCTGACCCCGAGACCCCAGTGACCACCGAGAAGCAACCGATCGGTAGTCGAACGTCGATCCCCTTGAGGTTGTTCTCTCGGGCACCATGAACGGTGAGCCAAGCGTCGCCAGACGGCCGCCTCTTCGGAACCGGAACCGAGGACTCTCGCCGCAAATACTTGCCGGTCAGAGAATCGGCATGAGCGAGGATGTCGGCCGGGGTTCCCTCCGCGACCACCTCGCCTCCGTGCACTCCCGCCCCCGGGCCGAGATCGACCACCCAGTCGGCGGCGAGGATGGTCTCCTCGTCGTGCTCGACCACCAACACCGTATTGCCCAGGTCCCGCATGTCGCGCAGGGTGGCGATCAGTCGCTCGTTGTCTCGTTGGTGAAGCCCGATCGAGGGCTCGTCGAGGACGTAGAGCACTCCCATCAACTTGCTGCCGATCTGAGTCGCCAATCGAATGCGCTGACTCTCACCTCCCGACAACGATCCCGAGGTGCGACTGAGGGTCAGGTAGCCGACCCCGACGTCGGTCAGGAAGCGGGCCCGATCGAGGATCTCCTGGAGCACCTTGTGGGCGATGGCTCGGCCGCGGTCGTCCAGCCCTTCCTCGATGTCGCGACAGCGATCTTGCACCTCGCTCACGGGCAGGCGCACGAGGTCGTCGATCGACCACCCCGAGACCGTGACCGACAGCGCCTCGGGCTTCAGTCGGCGACCCTCGCAGGCCGGACAGTCGGTGACCGTCATGTAGCGCTCGACCTCCGCCCGGACTCCCATCGATTCCGTTTCGCGGTGTCGTCGTTCGAGACGCGGCATCACGCCTTCGAAACGGCCCTTCCACTGATAGCTGGAACGCTTGGAGCTAATTTCGAACTCCATCTCGCGGTCGGTACCGTACAGGATGATGTGCCGTACCGGCTCGGGTAGATCCTGCCAGCGGCTGTCGAGGGAGAAGTCGAGCTTCTTGGCCAGAGTACGCAGAATTCGCATGCGCCAGGACCGCTTGGTAGGAGGCCAGGGGCCGATCGCCCCTTCGTTGATCGACATCTTCTCGTTGACGATCACCCGGGCCGGATCCACCCGCATCAGGGTTCCCAAGCCGCCGCAAGTTTCGCAGGCACCGTGCGGGCTGTTAAAGGAAAACAGCCGCGGAGTGACCTCGGTCAGACTGGTGCCGCAATCGGAACAGGAGTAGTTCTGCGACAAGACTTCCTCGTCGAGACCCTCGGCTGCAACCGTGACCAGGCCACCTCCAACCTTGAGCGCCGTCTCCAGAGAGTCGGCGAGGCGGGTGGCGAGTCCCTCCTTGATCACCAGGCGGTCGATGACGATATCGATATCGTGCTTGCGCTGCTTGTCCAGGGCCGGTAATTCGCCGGCGAGGTCGTAGACCTCACCGTCTATCCGGGCTCGAACGAAGCCTTCTCGCGACATTTGGGCCAGCTGTTTCTTGTACTCACCCTTCTTTCCTCGGACATAGGGTGCATAGAGGACGATGCGAGTCCCCGGATCGTGCTGGAGTATCCGGTCCACCATCTGTTGCACGGTCTGCGGACGAATCACCTGACCACAGTGGGGGCAGTGGGGGATTCCGATCGAGGCGAAGAGCAACCGCATGTAGTCATGGATCTCAGTGACCGTACCCACCGTCGATCGCGGATTCTTCGACACTGTTTTCTGCTCGATCGAGATCGCCGGCGACAGTCCTTCGATGGAATCGACGTCGGGCTTCTCCATTTGCTGCAGGAACTGGCGCGCGTAGGCCGAGAGAGACTCAACGTAGCGTCGCTGCCCCTCGGCAAACAGGGTGTCGAAGGCGAGCGTCGACTTGCCCGAGCCCGAAACCCCGGTAATCACGACCAGCTGATTGCGTGGCAGATCGATGTCGAGGTTCTTTAGGTTGTGTTCGCGGGCGCCGCGAACCGAAATCTTCTCCATGCGCAGAGGCTCCTGACGTTCTTTCCGATCGGCTCCGGTCATGCCGAGTACCTAGTTTACCCACCCACTTCGAGACCGATGCCCCGGAGACTTCATTGTGGCAGAAGGCGGCCCTGAGGCCATCACCTGCCACCCCCCTTCTGGTAGCATCACCGACACGGAGGGATGGAAATGGAATTCGAGCACGAGATTCACCGACAAGCGCACGACGACGTCAGCGAGTACCTCACGGAGCTCTTCGAGGACCCGCTCTTCGACTCCGACAACGGCCACTTCTACGTCCGTTACGGCAGCACCGTCCTCGAGATCTCCGTCGATGCTTACGGGCCAGAGGAGGCTTTGGTTTCCGTCATGGCCTACTGCGTTCAGGGCGTCGCGCTCGAGGAGAACCTCCTCCTCGGCCTGCTCGAAGTCAACCACCACCGCCCCTTCGGCGCTTTCTCCCTCGTCGGCAGCGACATCTTCTTCTCCCACTCGATCTTCGGTCGCAGCCTGCAACGAAGCAATCTGCTCGGGACTATCGCGGCCGTCGCCAACGTCTCGGATGAGTACGACGACCGCATCGTCAACAAGTACGGTGGACAAACCGCCCTGCAACGGATTCGCGACACTGGGGGACGAAAGCGGCGCCAGGAACGGTCCGAAGCTCCGCCGCCGTCCTAGGCTGGGTCAACCGACTTCGATCAGCGGCGGCCCCTCCGATCAGCGGCATTGTGCTCTCCAGCACTGACTGAGAGAGAGAACTCAGCTAGCGCCGATTAACCTCGGCCATCGCCACCCGGGCTTCCTTCTCCAACTCCTTGCGCTTCTCGGTCTCGCGCTTGTCGAACAGCTTCTTTCCCCGTACCAAGGCGATCTCGAGCTTGATCCAGTTCCCCTTGGTATAAATGCTGAGCGGAACGATGGTCAGCCCCTTGGTCTGGGTCTGTCCCACCAGGCGGTCGAGCTCGCGGCGACTTGCGAGCAGCTTCCGAGGACGTTCCGCCTCGTGGTTCTCCCGGTTACCGTGACTGTAGGCACCGATGTGAGCCCCCATCAACCAGGCCTCACCGTTCTTGATCTGAACGTGTGCCTCTCGTAATTGCACATTGCTCTGCCGGATCGCCTTGACCTCTGTACCGCGCAGCGCGATACCGACCTCCAGCGTCTCGAGGACGTGGTAGTCGTGCCGCGCCTTCTTGTTGGTGGCGAGGGGACGATTGGGGGCATTCTTGTCACGGGCCATCAGGCAACTCTATCCGACGATCGGTGACAGCCGCCAGATCGCGCGGCCATCGAGCTTCTAAAACCATCCATCAAGTCGCGATAGAGTCCAATCAATGCTGAGGCGACCGAATTTTCGCACGTATCTGCGACGAACTCTGCAACCGGTGCTCCTGGCGGTGCTCCTCCTGGTGCCCGTGGCCGCAGCTCCGCGCGATGCGACCGAGCCGGGAAGTCTGAGCGTGCCGCGAGTCAACGTCATCGACAACACCGCGCAAGTCTCGGTCACCTTCGAGGGGGCTTTCAGCCCCGAACTCGTCGAGCGGATCGAGAGCGGCCTACCGACCGGCTTCACCTACGATTTCGAGCTCATGCGGGATCGCAAGCACTGGTGGGACGCTCATCTGGAAACCAGCACCCTCGAAGTCGCGGCCATGTACAACGCCGTATCGCGGGAATACCTAGTCAACTTCAAGCTCGACGGCAAGCTGATCGAGAGCCGATTGTCGAGAAGTCTCGCGGAGCTCGAAAGCTCCATGACCAGAGTGGAGCGTCTCCCTCTCTTTGCCCTCGACGACGTTCCACCCCACACTCGACTCCTGGTTCGTGCCCGGGTCCGTCTCGGCTCCCGAACCCTGTTCTCGCTGATTCCAACCCGGGTGGAAACCGACTGGCAGGAGTCGAGCAAATTCTTCACTCCTAGCCTCGATTCGAACGCGACCCCGAGCGAGCCGTGAAGCTCCGCGAACAGTTTCAGCGGCGACGCAAGGACACCCGTTTCATCCTGAGGATGCTCGGGCTCCTCCTGCTGCTCCTCAGTGGGCTCTACTTCTTGCTCCTCCGCTCACGGGATCTACCCGATATCCTGGTCACCAACCGGGTTCTTCTCTTTGTCCTCTGGTACATCGATGCCGTCCTCATCCTGGCGATCCTCTTCGTCCTCGCCCGCAGCGTCTTCAAGTTGCTCCTCGAGCGGCGTCACAAGATGCTCGGATCGAAGTTCAAGAGCAAGCTAGTCGCCACCTACATCGGCCTCTCCCTGATCCCGGTTCTAGTGCTTTTTCTCTACGCCACCCAGCTCCTGCAGCAGTCGGTCGATCGTTGGTTTGCCACTCCAGTCAGAGAGGTTGTCCAACAGGGTTCGAACATCGCACAGACCATGCTGCAGGAACTGGAGGCCAACACCCTCCGCGACGCCCAGAACATCGCCGGCGACCTGGACGGACTGCAACTCGCTGATCCGGCCACGCGCCCCGACCTCGATCGTCGATTGCGACGCGCCCTGCGCCGTTCCGGCCTCGACGTCCTCGCGGTGTACCGGGGTACCGACTTCCTGCACGGCATGATCAACCCACAGTCCGGACTCACCGGGCTGCCCGAGCCCGAGCGGGCGCTGCTGGTGCAGGCCGCCCTCGACGGCAAAGCGACGCGAATCCTCGCCCCCTCTGAGCAAGGCCGACTCATCCTCGCCGCCGCCTCGGTTTCCGGGGACCATCCTCTCGAAACGAGACCCCTCGTGGTCGGAGCTCGGGTCATTGCCCCCGCCGTAGCACGACAGAGTCAGGACCTCATCCAGGCCTATCAGAGCTACCGCCAACTCGAGTTGCAGAAGGCCGAGATCACCGCCAGCCAGCTTTTGCTTTTCCTCATGATTACCCTCCTGGTCCTGCTGGCATCGTCGTGGGTCGGCCTGTACCTCGCGCGGCGAGTCACCGTCCCCATCCAAGCTCTGGTCGAAGGGACCCGCATCATACGCACCGGCGATCTCACCTACCGCGTCAAGATCGCCGCCGACGACGAACTTGGGGTACTGGTCGACTCCTTCAATCGCATGACTGGCGCCCTCGAGCGGGGACGGCAGAACCTCACGGAGGCGAACCGCCGCCTCGATGCCGAACGCGCCCTCCTCGAGGCGATCCTGCATAGCATCGCCGCCGGCGTCATCGCCCTCGACGTCGACGATGCCGTCGTCCTGAGCAACGATGCGGCGCTGCGGATGCTGGGCCAGGACTTCGATGATCTCCGAAACCGCTCCATCCATGAGGTCTGGCAGGACCCCGAACGCGGCAAGCTCCTGCCCCTCCTCGACGGCGCTGGTGAAGGACGCTCCGAGGTCAAACTCGTTCTGCGGGGTAGTTGGAAGACCTTCGAGGTTCACGTCACCCCGATGCACGATGGCGAGGAGGGCGAGGTTGGCAAGGTGATCGTCCTCGAAGACCTTACCGAACTGATTCAGGCCCAGCAACTTGCCGCCTGGAGCGATGCCGCTCGGCGTATCGCCCACGAGATCAAGAATCCACTAACTCCGATCCGCCTCGCTGCCGAGCGACTCACCCACCGCTACCGTCAGCAGCCCGAGGACTTCGCCTCCACCCTCGAGGAGGGGGTGTCCATCATCATCCGTGAGGTCGAAACCCTCAAGGGAATGGTCGACGAGTTCTCGCGTTTCGCCCGAATGCCACAACTCCACGCCACCCACTTCGACCTCGACACCCTGGTCGACGAGATCGTTCGCCTCTACCAGGGCCTCAAACCCGGAGTCGACGTCGTAGGTCACGTCGCTCCCGAAGCTCAACGAGCCTGGGGCGATCCCGAGCAGATCAAGGGCGTCCTCATCAATCTCCTCGACAACGCCATCCAGGCCACTGACGACCCCGGCCGCGTGTCGCTCACCGCCACCGCCAGCGACACCACCCTCCGCCTTGCCGTCGCCGACAACGGGCGCGGTATCTCACCCGAGGCCAAAGGCAAGCTGTTCCTCCCCCACTTCTCCACCAAAGGACGGGGTACCGGGCTCGGACTGGCGATCGTCCACCGTATCGTTAGCACCCACCAAGGGACGGTCCACGTCGAGGACAACGAGCCGAAGGGGTCGGTGTTTGTGATCGTGCTGCCAATGCGTTAGGCAGGGTCGCTTCAGTCGCTCGCCTCGGGCACTCGCTAGCCAAACCGCTGACAAAGAGCTAGGCAAGTCATCGCAAGTAGCTACTAAGCCTGGTCTTCGCCAGCCTAGAGGCGGGTGGGCCCCGCAGCCCCCACGGACCCAAATGTGTGACTCACTCGACGCAGGCGTCCACCCAGACGAACGCGTGGTGCGAACTCTCGTTGGCAACGATCGGAAAGACGAGGACGGCATCGTACCCACGAATGGCGACTTCCTCCGGCACCTCGACGCGGTGGGCCTGAATATCCCCTCCCGGCCAATAGGGAACGAGGTAGTGGGCCTTGCGTCCGGCGGTGACGACCGGCTCGCCGCTCGCGTAGTAGGTCACCCGATAGCGAGCGCCGGCCGCGAGACCCAAATCGACCGCCGCACAGTGCAGAGTACCGTCGAACTGCAGCAGAATACCGTTGCGAGCCGGGAGCGCGAAAGAGACGGGATCTGCGGCGGGCGTGGTCCCCGTCGATCTCTTCACGACGGTGGCGGCGGGAACAACCCAGCTGTAGGGCTTGGAGAACTCGGCAACATCGATAAGGCGCTTCGCATCGCCAGAATTCAAGAAAACGATGTCGCGCCAGCGCGATCGGCTCCACAGCGCTCCCCCGATAACTCGCTCGAGACGCTGATAGTACTCGGCGAGCTGGGGGTCTACGATCTGGTCCGTCCCCGTCCTCAGGGTCTCGAGATAGCCGAGCGGCAACTTCCTCTCGAAGTGACCGATACGCCAAGCATGGCGATCCTGCGTGGGCAGTCGAGCGAGGAGAGGGTCGGCAAGGCCAAGGATATCTACGACGTGAACTTCCGGTCCCCATTCGAAACCGGCCAAACCGATCGCGCCGCCCAGTCGCACCGAGCGGACTCTCACGACGTCGGTCTCTTCCCACCGAGGGCCGAGCTTCAGCACCCAGGGATTCTCACGCAGGGAAGTGATCGCAGTGACGTCGCGATAGAAGGCGCGCTCGTCGAAGACCCCGCTGCCGGAGGGCTCGTGATCGACGGCTGGGTGGAGGACTCGTGGCCAGGTAAAACCGAGGCCGGCGACCAGGGAAAGCATCAGAACTCCGACTCGGGAGCGACGAGGTAGCTGTGCGCGAGCCAGCAGAACCACGGCCAGGACGATCAGTGGTGACAGGAACCGCCCACGCATGAAGTCGCCACCCACGTTGACGACATAGGCGAGGTAGAGGAGGCCGCCCGAGGCCAGGCTTCGCTCCCACTGGGAGCCGCGAACGAAGGCGATGCCTACGGCGAGCCCAAAGACCGTCACCGTGACTGGATCGTTGGCGAGAGAATCCTGGAGGTAGACCAAGCCCTGCCGCATGAGGTCGGTCCGCGGTATCCCGGCCCCCAACTTGGCGTAGGCGGTGTTGGGAAACGGGAAGCCGTAGTAGACCACCGAGAACGCTTCCCACAGGAAAAACGGGAGAAACCCGACTCCGATCTCGCCAACGGTACGCCAGCTCCGCTGCCTCCACAGAACCAAGGCGAGCGCGGGCAGGAAAATGAGGAGGGTGTCCATACGATTGAACGTCGCCAACGCCGCGATGAGAGCCAGGTCGAAGACCGGTGGACTCTTGCGATCCAAGAGCCGCAAAGCGAACAGAACCACTAAGAGATGGGTGAGCGGATTCTCGAGACCCGATGTCGAGTAGTCGACGAAGGCCTGGGAGGATCCGAGGATTCCGAGCACCATCAAGGCATGGAGTCGCGACACCGGCAACCGCCAGGCGAGCAGGAAGACGACGCAGCAGGAGGTGAGGAAGGAGGTCCCGAGGAGGGTCCAATAGGCGGAGCGAACTACCGTGTAGACAGCACTCAGAAGCAAGGCCCACAGGGGATGAGTGAAGGCTTGGACTCGCTCGTCGAGGTTGTAGCGGAGTCCGAAACCGTGCACGAAGTTGTCGACGGTTCGCAGGGTAATGAACGCGTCGTCGGCACCCCACGCCCTGACCGCCACCACCGCGAGGAGAAGGGCGGTGGCCGCGGCGACGGCGATCAGAAGACTCCTCGAGTCAGTCTGGATCATCTTGTCGGAGTCGGTTTGAGTGTCGCTCTTTGCGCTCATTTACCAGCGGCTCGATTCAGTCCGCGATTTCCAGGGAACGCCAGGCAACCTCCAGCGGCCGCGTCCCGAGACATCGGGTCGCCCGAATAGTAATGCTTCCGGTCGACTAGTGTCTGGCTATTCCCTTCTACATTGGGCGAGGTCATCTGCGTTCCTGGCAAGACGCGACGACGAGCAGTACTGGGAGTATTCTGAGGAGAAGCAACGCCGCCAGGGGCGGAAAGGACCCGTCCAATGTGGAAGGGAATAGCCAGGCGGGGCACTAGACCCCATGCATCCGCCTTGGGTTAGGATGCGTCGATGCTCAATAGGTGGCTAGGATCCCCCTTGGGGACGGTGGTGGTTCTCGTTCAGATCTGGGCCGCATCCAGTCTGGCAGCGCAGTGCGTACCCGACACTCACCGCCTGTGCATGCTCGACGACCGCTTCGCTCTGACTCTACAAGCTACCTCGCAACTCGGTCTCCACACTGGAACGGCACTCCCCTCGAGTGATGACGACGGGGCGTTTTATCTATTCGAGGACAGCAACTACGAGATCGTCGTCAAGATGATCGACGGCCGAGACTACAACGGTGCCTTCTGGGTTTTCTACGGGCCCTTGACCTCACTCAATTTCGATCTCGAAGTGGTCGACACCTCTACTGGGATCCACAAAACCTTCAAACAGCGGGGAGGGCAGCCGGTCAGTCACTACGACACCTACGCCTTCCCCACGGTCGGAGGCCCACCCCCCAGACTTCCGGAAGCCACCACCGAGTCCACGCCCCTCAACCCCGCAAGCAACTCCGCAAGCGACCCCGGCA
>JAIOJS010000253.1 GCA_019911795.1 Thermoanaerobaculia bacterium
GACTGGAGAGGCCGAAAGCGACGGCTCGTCGACCGAAGAGCCGACCGATCCACCGGCTCCCTCTATCCCAATCGGCGAGGATGCGTCCGGAGGTCCATCCGTCGATCAAATCCTCACCGACATGCGAGTCGCACGCGATGAACTGCTGACCCTCGAAACGTCCTCGCCTCGGGCCTCGGACTTGGCCGAGGGCTGGAGCCGCTATTCGACGACCTTCGCCGACGATCTTCCCGGAACAGAAGAGGACGATCGCATTCGTGCCCTCGCCCGACAGCGCCAGGGATACTGGGAGGGACGCAGTGCGGCCGAACGGGAGATGGCATCGAGGTCTACTCCCGCCGACAGGAAGCCTCGACCCGAGCCCGCTGAGACAGCACCGGCGCCGATCCCGGTCGCGCCCAGGACCACGGTCGCCCAGGAAGAAGCGGCAGAGCCCCGTGAGGACGTTCGCCCCGTGACCGTCAAGACTCCGCAGGAGGCGAGGCGAGCGCTCGAAGCCCGTGGCATCACCGCCTCCGGCGAGGCCCTCGAGCGAGCCCTTAACGAGGACGACGAGCAGCTGACTCGTTGGATCCTTCTCGCCCGTCCCGAGCTGGCCGCCAACAATCGAGCCGGGCGGCGCCTTCTGCGTCGAGCCCTCGACGCCGGTCGACTGGGCTTCGCTGCCTCTCTTCTCGATGCCGGGGTCGAGGCCAACGACGACGACCTCGCCGACGCCGCAAAACGAGGGAACCTTCGTGTAGTCCACCTCCTCGCCAGTCACCACCAAGGCGACCTCGAAGAGGCCCTGGAGGATGCCCTCGATTCCAGGCAGTGGCAAGCAGCGAGAGTTCTCGTTCAGAACGGCGGCAACCTCCGTGATTTCAAAGGCGAAACCGAGGACACGCTCCTCGAGCTAGCCGAGCGGGGCAATGCGGCCGGGGTCCGTTGGATAATAGAGAACGATCCGGGGCTTTCGCCGGATGTTTGGCGCGAGGCCCAGGAGAAGGCCCAGCGGGGCGGACACTCCGAACTCGCCCAGGCGATTCGGCGAGCCAAGTCCTAGTTCCCCGGTAAGAGCCCATCGTCACCGCCACTGTTCTCCTGCTCCTCTGCAGCCTGGCCTGGGCCGGCTTCGATCTGCTGCGCAAGCTCCTCACGCCGCACATGTCGCCCCTTGTCCAGGTGTTCTACCTCACCCTGGGCCTCATCCCAGTCCTGGCAGCATGGGCCGCGACCTCAGGAGGGGGGGAGGTCAGCTGGTTGTACGCTCTGGTCGCCGGCGCTTCGATCGTCCTCAACGTCCTGGCCAACCTCGCCTACGTGAAGGCGCTCGAGGTCTCGGACCTATCGCTCTCGGTTCCCCTCCTCTCCCTAACCCCGGCAGTGGCGGCCACCTTCGCCGTGTTCCTCCTCGGGGAGCACCTGTCGACGCGTCAAACCGGTGGGGTCCTCCTCGTCGTCGTCGGGGCTCTCCTGTTGACAACTTCGCATGCGACGACGCGATCGTTCAGCGGCTGGGTGGCTTCGGTGAGTCAGGACCGCGGCAGCCTCTACATGCTCCTGGTGGCAATCAGCTGGTCCCTGACCCTGCCGTTGGACAAAATGGCCGTCCTTCAGGTTGGGCCGCCCCGCCACGCACTGATCTCCATCGTCGGAGTTGCGGCCGGCACCCTGGGGATCCTCCTGCTAAAGGGCCAAGGTCGTCGTCTCTTCGAAGTACAGCGTCGGATCTGGCCTCTGGTCCTCGCTGCCGTCCTCGTCTCGGGCTTCGCCTTCGGCCTCCAACTGGTACTCTTGGAGACGGTGGAGGTCGGAGTCATCGACGGTACCAAGCGAGCTCTTGGAAACTTCATGGCGCTGCTCTTCGGCGCCACGATCTACCGCGAATCCGTCACCCTGATCAAGGTCGCCGCGCTGAGTGTCATGGCCGGAGGGGTTCTCTTGATTCTCACGTGAGAACTCTTGCTGAACCTTCGCCCTTCGCTGCAAGACTCCCGTCTAGCTGAGCCAAATAAAATCGAACCCACCGTTCATAAGGAAGATTCCACATGAGTTCTGACATCACCATCCCGCCCCTCGAGCTCGGCGGTCGCACCTTCGACTCCCGTCTCATCCTGGGAACCGGCAAATTCGAAGATCTCGATGTAATGCAGAAAGCCTTCGAGGCCTCGGGTACCGAGATGATCACTGTCGCCCTGCGTCGCGTCCAGTTTGACGCCGACGGCAAGGCGGACCTCATCTCCGCTATCGACCCCGAGCGCTATCTGCTTCTACCCAACACCGCCGCATGCTTCACCGCGGACGAGGCGATCCGAACCGCCCGCTTGGCTCGTGAACTGGGGGGCTGGAACTGGGTCAAACTCGAGGTCATCGGCGACACCAAGACGCTCTTTCCAGACACCGTCGAACTGCTCAAGGCCACCGAGGTCCTGGTCTCCGAGGGGTTCATCGTCCTGCCGTACACCATCGACGATCCCGTCACCTGCCGACGACTGGAGGATCTCGGCGCCGCCGCCGTTAT
>JAIOJS010000254.1 GCA_019911795.1 Thermoanaerobaculia bacterium
CGGGGGTTGTTGATGCATTCTCGAGCCGAAGAGTCGATGGGCTCTTTGCATCCAGATGGACGTCGAGATGGAGCATTTCGTCGCTACTGGTGACGACTTGCTGAATCCAGGGGGTACAACAGGGGTTGCGAATCTCGAGACGGTGACTCCCAACCGGAACCTCGAGTTCCGAGAGAGGCGTCGTACCGAGGATCTGTCCATCGAGCCAAACCCGACTGCCCGGGGGATCTGAATCGACTCGAAGCCGGGCGGGTCCATCTGCGTTGCCGGTCTCCGCTGGACCAGGAAGGTCCGTCGCGATCGCTTGCAGTTCCGCTTCGAGGCGATCCAAGTGAGTCCTGGGTGTGATACCCGCTTGACGCGAGATCTCGATCTGCTCGAGGGCCTCGGTTGGCCGCTCCAGCGCTGCCAAGCAGCGAGCTCGTTGGTAGGCAGGGTCGTAGTCGAAGAGAAAGTCTCTGCCGTAGGTTCGAACTCGTTGCAGAGGGGTGGGCTCTACCGCAGCGGCCGCTTCGAAGTGATCGAGCGCCTCGTTCCACGCACCTTGATCGGCAGCCCGAAGACCCTGCTCGTAGTGTTGATACCACTGGAGTTCAGCTTGGGCCGGGAGCGCTCCCATGAGAGAGACCAAGATCCAGAAGATGGCCGCAGAGCGGCTGAACAACCCTGGAACCCGTCCTCCTGGCCACGGTGAGGATGGGACCGAATCCCTAACCATGGTCCGGGGAATCACCGTCTTCCGCAGGCTTGCTCGATCCGACAAAGAGAAAATGGAAAAGGTCCTTGAGCGACCTCCTGGTGGGGAATCGGTAGAGCGCGGAAGCGAAGAAACGCTGCTCCGTCGTCGAGGTGGAACCGACGGTGCGGTCTTCGAAGGTGTCAGATCCGATCGCCTCGGGATTGACAAACTCGAGGGTCCGCGAGGTCGAAGTCGAGCGTTGGTAGGCGATATCGAAGGCCCACGGTCCACGTTTCCAGCCCAGGCCGACCGAGGGTCCGCGAGACGAGTTCCTTTCTCCGGAGCGACCAACGATCTGGGGACGCGGTAGATCGGAGTATCCACCTCGCAGGCTCAGTACGTTCTCGCCGGCAAAGAAGGTGTATTCCGTTCCGTAGCGCCACTGCTGAGAGTTCTCGGTCTGGGACTGATCCTGGGGAAGAAGGTCAAAGAAGCTCACGGGTTCTTCGCCGAGCCCGGTAATGACCATGTCGTCCCAGTCGAAGTCCGAATAGTCCACCGTCACAAACAGCGTCTGCAGCGGCTTGAAGGCGACACCCAGGGTCCAGGAGGAGGGCCAGTGCAGTGTCAAGTCGGAGCTTGACTGTGGGTCGATCTCGTTCGTGTAAGAGGTCTCCAAACTGGAATCGGTGGAGAAGTCTCCGTCGAAGCCGGAACGCACCGAGACTCCTACGTTGAGATATCGATAGCGTAGGAGGACGCCCGCGCCGAAGTTCCAACCGCGCCATCTATTGGCCTGTTCGTAACGTACGCTACCGGTGTCCGAGGGAAGCGAACCTTCGATTCTGGTGCGGGAGTCGAAGTTCCAATCTCCATCCCAGCGGGATGCAGTCACCCCGACGGACATCCTCGGGGTCCATTGGTACGCGGTCGTGAGAGCGAGAGTGTCGACTCCCCCGCGCTGGTAGATCGATTGCCGCACGGTGGTGGATGAGGTGGGGTCGTCCGTTCGGGTGAGGACTCGTTCGCTCTCGAAATTGAAGTCGATCGCCCGGTGCACAGAGAGTTGGAAGGCGAGGTTGCGGTTGGCGACAGTCAAGGGATATGTGAAGGAAGCAAAGTTGAGCCCGTTGGCCGAGAAGCTGGAACTCGAGGAGCTAAAGCTGCCGTCGGAGGCTGAGTCAAAGGCGGCGAAGTCGTCACCCCGCCTCAATCCATCGAACACGAGCCCCGCTTCAGGCTTCACCAGGAGCGCCAGTCCGGCGGGGTTGTAGGAAGCGGCTGAAGCGTCGTCGGCCAGGGCGGTGAACGCCCCTCCCATACCGGCGGCCCTGGCCCCTGCTCCCACGGTATCGAAGGCCGGTCGGGACTGGGCCGCGACCAGAAGACCCAGAACGTCGAGCGGAGGAGGGGTCTGGACTTGGCAGAAGGCACTGCCTGCCGACCACAAAACCCAGCAACCGGCGGCTAGGGTGACTCGCAGTCGAGTGGTGAGCGATGACATGGTGACTGATTGTAAGCCAGGCGATCGAGGTCGTTAGGCGGGACTGGTTCGATCGGCGGACTCGGCGTCGAGA
>JAIOJS010000255.1 GCA_019911795.1 Thermoanaerobaculia bacterium
ATTTCGCCCAAGGGGGCGGACTGGCGGCGCTCGTTCGCCGGACTCTTCGCGTCGTTGGTGGTCTTTGGAAACATCTCCTTCCCGCTGGCCGTGCTCGCCGGCGTGGTGAGTTAAGCAGGAGGAAGCATGGAACTCGACGCCAAGATTCCCTCGGGTCCGATCGAAAACCGGTGGCAGAAGCACCGGTTCGATATGAAGTTGGTCAATCCCGCAAATAAGCGGAAGTTCGACATCATCGTGGTGGGATCCGGATTGGCCGGGGCCTCGGCCGCCGCTTCGATGGCAGAGATGGGGTACTCCGTCCGCTGCTTCTGCTTCCAGGACAGCCCACGGCGTGCTCACTCGATCGCGGCACAGGGTGGTATCAACGCGGCCAAGAACTATCAGAACGACGGCGATAGCATCTTCCGTCTCTTCTACGACACGGTGAAGGGCGGTGACTTTCGTTCCCGAGAGTCCAACGTCTACCGGCTTGCCGAGGTCTCGGTTGAGATCATCGATCAGGCGGTAGCTCAGGGCGTCCCGTTCGCCCGCGAATATGGTGGGATGTTGGACAACCGCTCCTTCGGCGGTGCTCAGGTCTCTCGAACCTTCTACGCCCGCGGTCAAACCGGTCAGCAACTCCTGCTCGGCGCGTACCAGGCTTTGGCGCGGCAGATCGATGCCGGCAAGGTGACGATGTACCCGCGGACCGAGATGCTGGAAGTGGTGGAGATCGACGGGCGGGCCCGAGGCATCGTCGTGCGCGACCTTGTCACCGGTAAGGTCAGTTCGCACAGCGGTGACGCCGTAGTGTTGGCCACCGGCGGCTACAGCAACGCCTTCTTCCTCTCCACCAATGCCAAGGGATGCAACGTCACGGCGGCGTGGCGCGCTCACCGTAAGGGTGCGTACTTCGCCAATCCGTGCTTCACTCAGATCCACCCCACCTGCATTCCTCCCAGCGGCGACTACCAGTCGAAGTTGACGCTGATGAGCGAGTCTCTGCGCAACGACGGAAGGATCTGGGTTCCCAAGGATCCCAGCGATGGTCGTCGCCCCAATCAGATCCCAGCCGCGGATCGCGACTACTACCTCGAGCGTCGCTACCCAGCCTTCGGAAACCTGGTGCCGCGCGACGTCGCCTCTCGGGCAGCGAAGAAGGTCAAGGACGCGGGCCTCGCGATCGGTCCCAAGAAGAACGGCGTCTATCTGGACTTCGCCGACGCCATCGGTCGTCTCGGCCAGCCGGCGATCGCTGAGCGCTACGGCAACCTATTCGAAATGTACGAGCGCATCACCGGTGAGGACCCGTACGATGTTCCCATGCGGATCTATCCGGCGCCGCACTACACCATGGGCGGCCTCTGGGTGGACTATCACCTGATGAGTTCCCTGCCGGGGCTCTACGTCATCGGAGAGGCGAACTTCTCCGACCACGGGGCCATCCGACTGGGCGCCAGTGCCCTGATGCAGGGTCTCGCAGATGGCTATTTCGTCCTGCCTTACACCATCGGAAACTACCTGGCCCAGCACCTCGGCGAGACCAAAGTGGCGCCCGATCACGCGGCGTTCAAGGACGCCGAGACGGCGGTTGACGCGCAGGTCAAGAACTTCCTCTCTACCAAGGGAACACGAACCGTCGATTCCTTCCACCGTGAACTGGGCAGCATCCTCTGGGACAAGTGTGGCATGGCCCGGACGGGCGAGGGACTCCTCGAGGCGGAGAAGGAGATCGCCGATCTCGAAACCGCCTACCATCGGGAGGTCAACGTGCCGGGTTCGGGGAAGGACTTCAATCAGTCGCTCGAGCGCGCCGGACGCGTGGCCGACTTCTTCGAACTCGCCAAGCTGATGTGCCGCGACGCCCGGGAACGGGAGGAGTCCTGCGGCGGACACTTCCGCGAGGAGTATCAGACCGAGGATGGAGAAGCGCTTCGCGACGACGAGAACTTCAGCTACTGCGCGGCCTGGGAGTACAAGGGTGCGGGGGCGGAGTCCGTTCTGCACAAGGAGCAGCTCGAATTCGAGTATGTCAAACCGAGCACGAGGAGCTACAA
>JAIOJS010000025.1 GCA_019911795.1 Thermoanaerobaculia bacterium
GGGTGAGCTTCTCCAGACCCTCCTCGGGCGTCTGTCGATCCCGGTGATCCAAGAGTCGATGGGCCGCGACCTCGATACCGGCCTTCGACGCCTGGGTGAGGCGGTTGCGGCCGGGCCGGCCGACGAGGCCGACGCGGCCGACGCGGCCGACTAGATCGACTACAGATCTAGGCTCCCCTCGTTAGACCTTCGAGGGGCAGCTTTTCGCGACCGCCCGACGGCGGAAAGTACTCTCGATCGAGCCGAGCCGAGCGGGGCGTTAGGCGTCGGCTCCAGTCCCCCACCGCGTCTTGACGTAGTCGTCGACGATGACTCGGAACTGATCCGCCAACTCGTCGTAGCTACCGCGCAACTTGGTAAACGGCTTGCCATCGATGTACACCGGGCAATGGGGTTCTTCGCCGGTCCCGGGAAGCGAGATGCCGATGTGGGCGGCCTTGGACTCGCCGGGTCCATTGACCACGCAACCCATGACCGCCAATTGGAGCTCTTCGACCCCGGGGTAGAGGTCCTTCCATTCGGGCATCGACTCTCGGATGTAGTCCTGCGTGCGTTCCGCCAGCTCCTGGAAAGTGGTCGAAGTGGTCCGTCCGCAGCCGGGGCAGGCGGTGATGGCGGGAGCGAAGGATCGAATACCCAGCGACTGTAGGAGTTCGCAGGCGGCGTAGACCTCTTCCCGCCGATCGCCGCCGGGACGAGGGGTGAGGGATACGCGCAGGGTGTCGCCGATGCCCTCGGCGAGAAGGACCCCCATGCCGGCCGCCGACCAAACGAGTCCCTTCATTCCCATCCCGGCCTCGGTCAGACCGAGGTGAAGGGGTTGTCGGGTCTGGCGAGCGAGGTCGCGGTAGACGCGGATCAAGCGCCGCGGCTGGGAGACCTTGCAGGAGATGATGATCTGATCCTCGCGGAGGCCGTAGGCGAGCGCCTTCTCGGTCGAATCGAGCGCCGAAAGGACCATGCAGTCGTCGAGGATGTCGTCCGACGAGCGATCGAGGTTCTCCCGGGTGTTGCGCTCCATCTCACGAAGCACCAGGGCCTGGTCGAGCGACCCTCCGTTGACACCGATGCGAACCGGTTTGCCGTGGTCGGCGGCGATCTCGACGATGGTGGCGAACTGATCGTCACGCTTCTTGCCGAAGCCAACGTTACCGGGATTGATGCGGTATTTGTCGAGAGCGGTAGCGCAGTCTGGGTGCTGGCGGAGCAGAACGTGCCCGTTGTAGTGGAAGTCACCGATGAGGGGCGCAGTGCAACCGGCGTCCAGCAGTCGCTTCTTGATCTCGGGCACGGCGCGCGCGGCGGCGTCGACGTTGACGGTGATACGAACCATCTCCGAGCCGGCCTGGGCCAGTTCGAGGCACTGCTTGGCCGTGCCCACAACATCGGCAGTGTCCGTGTTGGTCATCGATTGCACGACGATGGGCGCATCGCCGCCTACCGTCAAGTGGCCGACGGCTACGGACTGCCGATCACGGGCTGGGTTCCGAGGCGAGTTCAGGGTCGAGTTCGGGGTCGAATGTTCCACCAGGAAACTCTAGCACCGCCAACCGCACTCCCGTGTATCAGGACTGTGTCGAAGGCGGCTGAGCTATCATCCGCCCGCAATCATGATCACTTCGTCGCAGTCGAGGATCCCCTCCGTCGTATCCACCGTGTCGTCGGGTGGACCACCCTAGTGACGCCTCTCGGCAAGGTTGCACCGTCGTTCAGAGGGAGCTCGGTCCTCCTTCGACGGGCGACTCTCTGGTTGCTGGTCCTGGGCTCACTGGGGATGGCGTTCGGTCCCGCCTTGGGACGATCCCTGCAGCATGCGGCGAATCCTTTGCATATCAACGACGATGCCCGTCAGCAGGTCTGGCCCTTCCTTCGTGACTTCTGCCCTGGCTATCTCGTCGAGGACTACACTACCGACTACTACTTGGCGTGGTTTCCCCTGGGGGCTCGCGCCGCGTACCACACCGTTGCCCGGGCAATCGATCCTCGTATCTTCACCAAGGTGATTCCTTATCTCGTGTTCCTGGTGGTCGCGGGGTTTGCCGGCCGCAGCGCTTACCACTTGGGGGGTATCGGGGCGACCTGGGGAAGTTGGGCGATCCTGCTGTCGGGGAGCGCCCTCTTCGATCGCTTGATCGGGGGGCTGCCCCGAGGCTTCGGGCCAATGGTGGCGAGCATGACGATCTACGGACTGGTGGCGGGTCGGCCGGGCGTCCTGGTGGCGGCTGGACTGATTGGAGCGGCGCTCTATCCGCCGTCGGCGGTAGCCGCCGGGATCAGCTTGGCCTGCTATCTCTTGCTCTTGCCGAAGAGTCTACGCGGGCGCTCGGCGGAGTGGAGTCTGCGTCGGCGACTCACCTGGGTGGCGGTGGCCGGATTGACGATGGTGGCCTTGGTCGCTCCGGTGGCTCTGCGGACGTCGGAGTTCGGTCGATTTCTCAGCCTAGG
Source organism: Thermoanaerobaculia bacterium (assembly GCA_019911795.1). GTDB lineage: Bacteria > Acidobacteriota > Thermoanaerobaculia > Multivoradales > JAIOJS01 > JAIOJS01. The sequence continues at coordinate 2,446 of JAIOJS010000025.1, forward strand.
GGACGCGGTGGAGTATCCGGAGGCCGGCCCGGGAGGCCGCTATGTTGTTTCTGACCGAGCGGACTACCCCCTAGGATCAGCGTTGCGGGACGTCCTGACTCGCTCTATCGAGGGTGATCCCGACGAGGCATGGTTCACCGGTGCTTCTGAACGCTTCGCGGATGCCGGGCCCTTCGTTCTTGGCGCGCTGATCTTGCTCACGCTGATCGCCGCGCTGGCCGTGCCGGACGCGAGACGGGCGGTCCTTCGAGTCGCGATGCTGGTGCCGATCAGCCTCGGTGGCTATCTCGTCGCGGCCTGGTTGACTCCTTTCCTCTACCTTCCGCAACGACACCTCGTCTACGTGCTGCCAGTTTTCTGCGCGGTGATCATTCCGGGAGGGGCAGCGCTCGCGGTGAGCCGCCTGGCTGGCCGTCCGTATCGATGGCTAGGTGCGGTGGCCGTGACCTGTCTTCTCGTGGGCCTTTGGGGCTCTCGCGGGCCGGCGGAGACGGGCTACTCTCTGCAGGTACCGGACCTGGCGCTCTATCGCGTGCTCGACCAGCTGCCCCCGGACTCGCTCATCGCGGGTTGGCCCGGTGGTCTGACCGATTTCGTGCCCTATGTGTCGGGACTTCCAGTGCTGGTATCCTTCGAAACACACCAGGCATTTCATTCCGAGTATGTTGAGGTCATGAGGCATCGTATGCAGGCACTGATCGACGTTCATTTCGCCAGTGACCTTCAGCCCGCCGCGGTCCTCCGCGACGAGTTCGGGGTCAGTCACCTGCTGATCGATACTCGCAGGATCGGAACGGTACCGCGTTCGATGGAACCGTTTACCACCGAGATTGCTCGACGCAGCGAGGGTTGGCAGGGTCCCCCGGAAGACCTGGTCCTGGCCCTCGCCCGCGCCGCAATCTGGGAGGAGGCCCCCTACGCGCTGATCGATCTCGATCGACTGCTGGGGCCGCCGACCGGGCTGAGCGTGCGGAGGGCACCCAGCCGAGAGGCTCCGCGAACCCAGGGATGCGGCCTCTCATGAGTTCTGGTGGCACGGTGGAGCCTTTGTCTTCGAGCGAACGCGCGGGAATGTCGGTGTCGATCGATCCTGGGCCAGCCGAGCGGCGCGTCGTGCCGCCTTTCACCTTGGTGGTACCGTGCTACGACGAGGCGGCGGGCGCGGCCCAACTGCTGGAATGCCTCGGTGACATCCTCGAGGAGTTTCCCGAGAGTGAGATCATCGTGGTCGATGATGGCTCCACCGATGGTACCGGCGACGTGCTCACTACCTTGCCAGGCCGCGCCGGTCTACGAGTGATTGCCCATGCCGAGAATCGTGGGTACGGAGCGGCCCTGAAGACTGGCCTCCGGCGAGCGCACCATGACCTCATCGTCATCGTGGACGCCGATGGAACCTATCCTTTCGATCGACTTCCGGATCTTCTCGCGGAGATGGCCGACGCTGACATGGTGGTGGGAGCTCGGGTCGGCCCAGGAGCGGCGCACCCCTGGCTTCGCCGCGGACCGAAGGCGGTGTTGAGGCGGTGGGCGATGTGGCTGACTCAGACCGAGATTCCCGATCTGAACTCTGGCTTTCGGGTGTTTCGCAAGAGCGTCGTCGAGCGTTTTCTCAGGATCCTGCCCGACGGCTTCTCCTTCACCACCACCATCACCCTGGCCATGCTGCAGAGCCACTATCGCGTGGTTTGGATTCCGGTCGCCTACGCGCCGCGGTTGGGATCCTCCAAGATCCGCCCCATCGCCGACACTCTGCGCTTCCTTCAGCTGATGCTGAGGACCGGTATGTACTTCGCGCCCCTGCGAATCCTGATGCCGGTCGCGACCTGCCTCGGTTTGCTCTTCCTCGGCAGCGCGACCTACGACATCGTGGTGTTGTCGAACTTGACCGACAAAACCCTGATGTTGCTGCTCTTTACCCTCAATACGGTGATCTTCGCTCTCCTCGCCGACATGATCGACAAGCGCAGCTCGAAGTGAGCGCGGCGCCAGCGGTCCAACCCACCGAGACTCGGAGTCGCCTTCGAGTCCTGGGGACGGAGATCGGTTGGTTCGGCCTCTTGGGATTGGTGAGCTTTGGTGTCAACGTCGGCCTCACTTGGGCCTTGCACGAGAAGCTGAGGTGGTCGGAGGAAGCCTCCTTCGCGACGAGCCTGGTCGTCGTCTTCATCCTGAACTTTCTAAGTTGTCGGTTCCTCGTCTTCGACGCCAGGGGACTGGGTTGGAGGGGGCAAATGCTTCGCTTCGGGGTCGCCTCGATGGTGGCTCGAGGCTGGGAGTTTCTGCTCTTTGTGTTGCTCCAGCACTCCGTTTGGAGACTGCCAATCCAGTGGGCGGTCGCAACCGTCCTCGTCGTATCGTTCGTCGCGAAATTCTTCTTCTATCGACGCTGGGTCTTTGGGCATTCGTCGGATGAAACCAAGACGCTGGACGAGCCATGACGCCAGTGCTGATGCCGATCCTCGCTGTCCTCCTGTTCCATCTCGCGGCCTGGTGGGTTGGTGGCCTCGCTTCAAAAGCGGTCGGATGGGCGGGGGAAAGAGACCCGGGAAGGTGGTTTGACCGGCTGTTGCTCGGTTCGGTGGGGCTGGCGCTCGGGGCTGGCTTGCTCGCGACCGTGGGACTTCTGAGTCCGACCCTGCTGAGGATCCTAACGGGAGCGATGGCTTTGGTGGGAGCGCTCGAACTGTACCGTTCGGGATCACTCCGGTGGCCAAGACCGACCTGGTCGGATTCTCCGGCGCTTTGCGCGCTGGCCTTCTTCCTGGTCAGGGGACTCTCTGCCTTCGTGCCCCTGTTTCGCCATGATGATCTGTCCTACCACTTACTGCTCCCGAATCTCTATCTGGAAGCGGGAGGATGGGTGGTCAAGCCCGAGCTCCTCTACGCCAACATGCCCCACCTAACCGAGGTGCTTTACACCTGGCCGTTGGCACTCGGCGGCTGGGTCGCGGTGCCCGTCTTCGTGCTCACCGTTTCGCTGTGGACCGGGGTGCGACTCTGGCAGGCGACCGAGATCCGAGCTGGACGAGTCGCGGCGGGTCTCCTGGTCCTGGCGATTCTGGCCGGCCCCAATGTTCAGTGGCATCTCGGACCGTCCCATATCGAACCCATCCTCGCTGCCTTTGTTCTCGGCGCGATCCTCGCCCTGATTCGCTGGCGAGGTCGAGACCGAGGGTCGACCGAATCGGCGGACCTCGGTCGTGGCGACCGGATCGTCATGGGGGTCTTTCTAGGATTCGTCGTCGCCTCCAAGTACACCGTCTGGCCCCTTGCCGCGTTGATCGGGGTCGCTGCCCTGGTGGCGTCCGTGCCCAAGGGCCGCCGGGCCTGGTTGAGAATGGGGGCCACCCTCGCGATCGTTGTCGGAGTCTTTCTCGCTCCCTGGCTGGTGAAGGCTGCGGTGACGACGGGGAATCCTCTGTATCCCAACTTCTACTCGGTGCTCGGCGGTGAGGAGTGGTCTTCGGTCCAGGAGTTTCACAACCACCGAGCCCTTCAGGCGCGAGCCGGTGGGGCCGACCCGTCCGCCCTCGATCGCGTGGCGGTGTTGTGGCGACTGCCCTTGGGAGACAACTTCTACAACTGTCCGAGCTTCTCCATCGCTCTAATGCTTCTCTTCCTCGCCTCCGTTCTCAGCTGGCGGTGGCGAGATCGAGCCTCCGATCTGACGTTCCTGATTCCATGGAGTCTGCTCGGTCTGGCCTTGTGGGCGTCCGGCTTTACCAACGGCCGCTACCTCCTCCCGTGGCTTCCTGTGATGGCGCTGGCCACGGTGCCGCTCCTGGCCAGGTTGGTGGTCCGTCGGAGCGCAGCGGCTGCGATCCTGGTCGTCCTCGTCGGCTCAGGCGCATACCAGTTCCTCTATCAGGCGCCGGGACCGATGGCCGTTGCCCTGCCGTTCCAGCTGTCCTACCGCGAGGCCTTGGAGTCCAACGCGACCTGGGGTGTGAGTCAGAGGTTGCGAGAGTGGGTTCCGGTGGACGGGAAGCTGCTGTCCATGTGGGAGAACCGATGGCTCTTCCTCGACCGCGACGTCGAGGCGGACTCGGTCTACGAGTCGCCTCGGGCGCTGGCCCGGCTGCGTGAGAGCGACGACGTCTCTAGATTCTCCCAGGAGCTAGCCGACCGCGGGGTGACCCACGTCGTCATTCACGCTCCCCAGATGCAGCTCTTTCTCGAGGAACGCTATGCGTGGTCGATCGTCGATCCGGCGATCTATCCCCGTCATCAGCTCGATCGCGACCGCGAGTTGATGCAGCACTTCGTCGGCGAGGAGCTGGTCCTTCTCGAAGAGTATGGACCCTGGGGTATCTTCAGCGTTCGCCGATTGAGGGCGGAGGCGGAATCCGGGACCAACTCAGGACCCTGAACTTCCCTCCGGCCAGGATCTGGACTCGACTTCGCGCCGCCCGCCGCCGTCCACGGTAGCTGGCGACCACCGCGACGTCGAACTGGATCGGGGATCGCGAGACGATGGCGGATCGGATCTCTCCGCCACCAAACTCCTCCTCGTGGCGGGTGAAGAAGGAGTTCTCGTGCCGTCGCGCCAGAGCGTCGGCGAGCGCTCCGTCGAGAAGCTGGCGACTCCGGGCGCGTTCCATCTCGTCGAGGATCGCCCGCTGGTCGAGGGCGAGACCGAGACCGAGGACCGCAGCGGCCACACTGGTCAGAAAGAGGACGAGAAGGGCGAGGATCAAGGCCTGGCCGGCCTCGGATGGACGTCTCACCACCCCGAACCCCCCGCCCCACGCAGAGCGACAACCAGCCGTATCACTTCCGAGGTCGGCCTGGCATTGCGGGGTCGTGGGCTGGCCGCATGCCGTAGATAGGTCTCTCCCCCCGGGGCCGAGAAGCGAACCTCGACCTCGACGAGTCGGGGGGACAGTTGGCGCCATCTCCAGGAGTCGACCGCTGCGAGATAGGGGCGTTCCGAGCGGACCAGTCGTTGGAAGTCGTCGACGCTCCACACAATAGTTTCGCCCGACGCTAGACCCAGTCGTAGGGGATCGGGTGACCACAGACCGGTGGATCCGTGGACACCGGTAGCGCCTCGCAGGTCCTGACGTAGGGTCTCGGCCGCGAACTCCGGCATTGGATTGGTGGCTCGGCGGGAGGAGTGATGGAGGATTCGTGAACTCTCCAGGAGCAGATCCGCAGCGATCAGAAGTAGGACGAGAAAGAGAAATATCGAGATCATCATCTCGATCAGAGCAAAACCACCCCTCCGGTCGGGGTTCATTGGGGGCGCCATACTCTGGTTTCGAGGGCGCGTTCCTGGATCTCTCGCCCCGCCTGGTAGCGAGTCTCGACCCGGACGTTCCACAGACGGCTGACCTCGGGATGGGGCGTCACCTCGAGCCAGAGGGTCATGGGGCGGACTCTGCGGCCGAGGAGTGCGTTGAGCTGGTCGGTTTCGAGGGTAACCGATTTGGTCGGGAGTCCCTCCGCGCGGAGGATCTCGATCACCGTCTCCGAGACCTCGAGGACCTCGCGCTGGGCTCGAATCCGGTTCTGAACTCGAGCATCGACCACGAGGAGTTGCAGGGTGAGGAGCATGGCGATCCCCACCAGGGTCAGCGAGACCAGAGCCTCGACCAGGACGAAGCCGAGTTCGGCACGGCGCTCGGGCGTAGAGCGTTTGGGCATGGTGCAAGAATAGCGCGTCTGGGATCGAGGTCGAGCGCGGTGGCGAGTCACGGTTCAGCCGCCGCGGGCGGGTGCACCGTACGTTCCCTCGGACGTTCTCTGACGAGTCGACCCGAAGTGGGTAGGTCCGCCGAGAGTGCTGCTACCATTGCGCCTCGAAATGGAGAGGGCCGAGCGACCATGATTTCATCCCCGCAAGTTGGGCGGTTGGTCCTCGAAGACGGGCGCGTCTTCGAGGGGCGATCCGTCAGTCCAGGCACCCGCTTCGGCGAAGTGGTTTTCAACACCTCGATGACGGGCTACCAGGAGATCCTCACCGATCCCTCGTACCTCGGTCAGATCGTCGTCATGACCCAGCCGCACATCGGCAACTACGGAGTGCAGAGAGCCGTGGCGGAGTCCCGGCGCCCCTGGGTGGAGGGTTTCATCGCCCGGAGGTTTACCCACACTCCGTCGTCGCACGGTTCCGAGGGCGGACTCATCGGTTTCCTTCGCCAGCATGCCTTGCCGGCGCTGGAGGGCATCGACACTCGAGCCTTGGTCCGCCATCTGCGACAGTCCGGGGCGATGCGTGCGGTCTTGACCAGCGAACGGGCCGACATTCCCGAGCTGCTCGACGAGATTGGCGCCTACCCGCTAATGGAGGGTCGGGCCTTGGCCCTGGACGCGACCTGCGATGCGGCGTACGAGGTCGCGCCGATGGAAGGGCGAGGGCGGTGGCATCTGGCGGTCTACGACTTCGGAGCCAAGGACAACATCGTTCGCTCCCTGGTGGACAGGGGGGCGCGGGTCACCGTGGTGCCGGCGACCACCGCGGCTTCGGAGGTGTTGGAACTAGGGGTTCAGGGGGTGGTGCTGTCGAATGGTCCCGGCGATCCCGAGCCTCTGGTGGATGTGATCGGTCAGGTGAGATCGCTGATCGCCAGCGAGATCCCCCTGCTCGGCATCTGCCTCGGTCACCAATTGGTCGGCTTGGCTCTCGGCGCACGGACCTTCAAGTTGCCCTTTGGTCACCACGGGGGCAACCAACCGGTCAAGGACCTGACCACCGGCGCGGTCCTGATCACGAGTCAGAATCACGGCTTCGCCGTCGATCCGGACTCGTTGCCGACCGGTTGCAAGGTGTCGCAGATCAACCTCAACGATGGCACGGTGGAGGGTCTCGAGGTCCCGGGTCGCCGTCTAGTCTCGGTGCAGTACCACCCCGAGGCGGCGCCGGGGCCTCACGAAGCGGCGGTGGTCTTCGATCGCTTTCTCGAAGGAGTGGGGGCTAGCTGATGCCGCGTCGCGAGGACATCCAATCGATTCTCGTCCTGGGGTCGGGGCCGATCGTCATCGGTCAGGCCTGTGAGTTCGACTATTCCGGGACCCAGGCTTGCCGGGTTCTCCGCGAGGAGGGCTATCGAGTCACTCTGGTCAACTCCAATCCGGCCACCATCATGACCGACCCCCAGTTCGCGGACGCAACCTACGTCGAGCCGCTGATTCCCTCTGCGGTGGCGGAGATTCTCCGCCGCGAGCGTCCGGACGCCATCCTGCCGACGGTAGGGGGCCAGACGGGGATCAATCTCGCGCTGGCCCTCGACGAGACCGGAATCTTGGAGGAGCTCGGCATCGAGCTGTTGGGGGCCAACGTCAACGCGCTGCGCCTCGGTGAGGACCGGCTCCTGTTCAAGAACGCGATGGAGGAGATCGGTCTCCGGGTCCCCACGTCCGGCTACGCCGAGAGCGTTGCCGAGGCTCGCCAGATCGCGTCCGACATCGGCCTGCCGTTGATCATTCGTCCCAGCTTCACTCTGGGCGGCGAGGGCGGCGGCGTCGTCTACAACAAGGACGAGTTGGAGGAAGTGGTGCGGGGGGCACTCGATGCCAGCCCAGTGCACCGGATCCTGATGGAACAGTCGGTGTTGGGCTGGAAGGAGTTCGAACTCGAGGTCATTCGCGACAAGGCGGACAACGCCATCATCGTGTGCTCGGTCGAGAACATCGACGCTATGGGCGTTCACACTGGCGACTCGATCACGGTGGCCCCGCAGCAGACACTCTCCGATCCCGAGTACCAGGACATGCGCGACGACGCCTTCCGGGTGATTCGTCGCGTCGGGGTCGCCACCGGTGGATCGAACATTCAGTTCGCGGTCGACCCCAAGAACGGTGAGCGCGTGGTCATCGAGATGAACCCAAGGGTCTCCCGGAGTTCGGCCCTGGCGTCGAAAGCGACGGGCTTTCCCATCGCGAAGATCGCCGCCCTGCTCGCCGTCGGCTACACCCTGGACGAGATCCCCAACGAGATCACCGGCAAGACCTACGCCGCCTTCGAGCCTTCTCTCGACTACACCGTGGTCAAGATTCCTCGCTGGGCGTTCGAGAAGTTTCCGGACACCTCGCCTCGGCTGGGTACGGCGATGAAGTCGGTCGGTGAGGTCATGGCCTTGGGGGGAAATTTCCAGGAAGCACTCCTCAAGGGACTGTCCTCCCTGGAACTCGACGGGCGCTTGGCCCAGCGCGAGAGTCGACTCGCTGATCCGGTGCGCTTGCGGCGCCGGCTCGCGGTGCCCAACTGGGAGCGACTGTTCGCCGTGTTTGCCGCCCTGCGCCAGGGCTGGACCGTCGACGAGGTATCGACGGTGACTCATATCGACCGTTGGTTCCTGCGTGAGATGCGGGAGATCGTCGATCTGGAGGCCGAGGTCGGCTGTTGGGACCTGGCCTCGATTCCCAACGGGCTTCTCGGTCAGGCGAAGGAATCGGGTCTCTCCGACTTGCGTTTGGCCGAGCTCTTGCGCTGCTCGCGCGAGGAGGTGCAACAGCATCGACTGTCAATCGGACTGCGCCGGGTCTACAAGCGAGTCGATACCTGCGCGGCCGAGTTCCCGGCCAGTACTCCGTACCTCTACTCCACTTTCGGTGAGGAGGACGAGGCGGACCCCAGCGATCGAGAAAAGGTGATGATCCTTGGCTCCGGACCCAACCGGATCGGACAGGGTATCGAGTTCGACTACTGCTGCGTCCACGCTGCGTACGCCCTCTCCGAGCTGGGCTACGAGACGGTGATGGTCAACTGCAATCCCGAGACGGTCTCGACCGACTACGACACCGCCGATCGGCTCTACTTCGAGCCCCTGACCCTGGAGCACGTTCTCTCCGTCGTCGAGAGCGAGAAACCTGTCGGTGTCATCGTCCAGATGGGCGGCCAGACACCACTCAAACTGGCTCGCGGGTTGGAGGCAGCGGGAGTGCCGATCTGGGGGACGACTCCCGATGCGATCGATCTCGCCGAAGACCGCGAACGTTTCGGGGCACTGTTGGCAGAGGAGGGCATTCGCCAGCCGGAAGGAGCCACCGCACGCTCGGCCAAGGAGGCTCTGGGGACGGCGAAGCGCCTCGGCTATCCGGTCGTGGTGCGACCTAGTTACGTGCTCGGGGGACGGGCGATGGTGGTATGTCACCGCGAATCGGAACTCGAGGGCTATATGCAGTCGGCTGTCGACGTCTCTCCCGAGCACCCGGTGCTACTGGACCGCTTCCTCGAGGACGCCTTCGAGTTGGACATGGATCTCCTCGCCGACGGCCAGGATGCGGTGGTGGCGGGGACGATGCAACACATCGAGGAGGCGGGGATCCACTCTGGCGATTCTGCCGCCGTCCTACCGCCCTATCGCGTGCAGCCCGCCGCCCTCGCGGAGATGGAAGACATCGCCCGCCGTTTGGCGTTTCGGCTGGGCGTGGTTGGATTGATGAACGTTCAATTTGCCCTCCACGAGGATCAGGTCTACGTCATCGAGGTGAACCCGAGAGCCTCGCGCACGGTGCCCTTCATCGCTAAGGCGGTCGGTCGTCCCTTGGCAGGGCTCGCCGCTAAGTTGATGGCGGGAAAGACTTTGGGCGAAGTCGGTCTGACCGAAACCCCGGCCGTACCTCGGGTTTTCGTCAAGGTGCCGGTCTTTCCCTTTCAGCGGTTTCCGGGGACTGATCCGCGACTCGGCCCCGAGATGAAGTCGACCGGCGAGGTCATGGGGCACGGCAAGACGTTCGGGGAAGCGTTCGCCAAGGCTTGGCTGGGGGCTGGTCACCAGCTTCCGCTTTCGGGGACCGCGTTTCTGTCGGTCCACGACCGGGACAAGGAGAATCTAGTTCCGGTGGCCAAGGATTTGACCCGCCTAGGTTTCCATCTGGTGGCCACCGAGGGAACTGCATCGTTCCTCGCTGGCCAGGGGATTCCAGTAGACAGGGTACGCAAGGTGCACGAGGGCCGACCTCATATCGTCGATCAACTGATCAACGGTGAGATCGACCTTGTCGTCAATACTCCCCTGGGGACGGCGGCCCACCTCGACGATGCCGAGATCCGCATGGCTGCGTTGCGCCACAAGATCCCTTGCGTGACGACGCTATCGGGAGCCTGGGCGGCAACCGAGGGAATCGAAGCAGCTCTGGGCGGAACCTTCGAGCCGGTACCGCTTCAAGAGCTCTACTAGGAGCCGCCGACCAGTTTCTTGAGACCGCCGAGGAAGCCCGCTTGCCCCTTGGCCGCGAGGAGAAGATCGAGTTCGCCGGCGTCGAAGAAGATTCCCTGGCACGACCCGCAGCGGTCGATCATGATGCCGCTCAACTCCTCCTCGACCATCGGCTGACCGCACTTGGGGCAGCGCATCCAATGCTGCTCCTTGAGCTCACTCTCCCTGCGTGCCTCCCGCTCTTTGTTGAGCTCGGCGCGCTTGCGCTCGATCAGCTCCTGGTTCTGGCGGAAGAAGTACTGACTCTCCTTGTCGTAACCTACGTCTTCGAATTCCATCGTCTCGGTCTCCAGGGGATCTAGGGGCGTTTTCGGGTTTCGGGCCTCAGGACGGGCCACAGCGAAATTGTAGCGCCTCGTGCCCTACCTTTACCAAAGGGCCCAGTAGGAGAGGTAGGACGTCAGGGCCCAGGTCACCACCCCGGCCCACGTTACGATCCGGATCCACCGACCCCGTAACAGGAGGCCCAGTCCACTCGCGGCGAGGACTCCGATCAACGGCGCGAGGGCGAGGGCGTAGGACGCCTTGGCGGTGGTATAGATCGGCAGTCGAATGTAGAGAAGGAGGATGGCTATCGCGTAGAGGAGAAGGGTGAGAGCGGCGAAGGGAAGGCTGAGGATCTTGCGACGTTCGGGCGCGAGCGCGAAGAGAATGCCCAGCACCAGGCCGATGGTGGGTATCAGCGAGAGCCATGCGGTGGCCAACATGAGGTCGTAGTTCCAGGGCGGGCTGCCTTCGAAGAGGGCGCTGCTGATCGAACCATCCAGCCATAGCGTCGAGTAGAGGGCGTCCCAGAAGCCCTGGCTACTGGCGAGAATCGGTGTCTTCAGCGCGGTGCCGAACCTCGTCATCTGCTCCAGGGTACGGTAGCCGGGATCTTGCCACCACTCGACGTCGGCGTTGATGGTGTACAGCAGCTTCCCGGTGAGAAGCCAGTTGCGCTGGAAGAACCAAGAGCACACCAACCCGACCGATGCCAAGAAGGGGAGGGTGGTGAACAGGAGCGCCCGGAGTCGTCGCGGTCGCGGCTGCCTCAGGCTCAAGACCGCGAGCACGGCGAGGGCTGGTCCCAGGAGCAGCAGAGCCGAGACCTTGGTCAGGATGGCGAGCCCGGCGATGAGGCCGAGGAGTACCGCCTCCCACGGACCGGCGCCGCGTCGAGGATCTTGGAGGAGCCAGAGACAGCGGACGACGAGAATTGCCCCGAGAACGCCGGCCCACGGTTCGTTGCCCACATACTGGCCCATGTAGAGGTTCATACCGAGGCCGGCGACGACGAGGATGGTGAGTTTCTGTCGACCGGCGTCGCTCGGAAACACCACTCGGCCGGCGCGATAGGCCAACTCGATCTGACCAAGGCTGGCCGCTAAGGTGAGAAGCCGGAGCGAGCGCATCGAAAGCTCACTTCCGAGCGGAGAGGTCAGGCGTCCCAGAATACCGGCGATGAGATAGAAGAAGGGCGATTGGAACGTCTGCCAGCCGGCGTTTGGTGCGGGGAGAAAGCCGTCGCGAGTGGCGGCGAGGTACTCGTAGTGAGCTTGAACGTCGAAGCCAATGTGCAGCGGGATGGTCAGCAAGTTGTGGAGTCCCAGCGCCGAGAGTGAGCCGAGGGCGAGCCAGCGCAAACCCTGCGGTGTGAGTTCTGGAAGCGATCCCTGGTTGAACCCGGAGTACCAGGCTTGAGCGAGGGCCGCCAACAGGAAGACGGTCAGAAGCCAGGGAGCGGCGCGCCGGGTAGCCTGGAAGGTCGTGCCGAATTGCTCTCCGTCCGGATTGGCGAGCCTGTCCTGCACCCGGGCAGCGGGAGACCAGTCGCTTCCAGCAGATCGTCCTTCCCAATGGGGTCCGGTGCCGACTCCCGGTGAAGAACTGGTGACTTGGAGTACAGCCGGGCCACTCCGATTGATGGCCAGAATTCTTAACTCGTGAGCGCCGGTCGTCACCAGGTCGAAGTGCATACTCTCGCGCCAGCGGTCGGGCGGTCTCTGGAGGCGTCCCACCCGCTGGCCGTCGACGTAGAGGACCGCGGTACCGAGAGTTCGAACGTCGATGCCGAGTCGTTCGGGAACCGGGCCTAGGTTGTCGAGAGGGAGACGGAACTCAGCGAGAGTCCGCTCCGCGGGTCGGCTCCGCAGCTCGATGGGGTCGGAGGTACGAATCCAGTCCCCCGAGGGTGAACTCCGGAGCCAGAGGATCCCAGGGTCCGTGCGGACCCACCAAGAAAGAGTCGCCACGGTGGCGAGCAACAAGAATAGAAACACCAGCACTCCCCGAAGAAGGACCCCGATGGACGAGCGAGGAGTACCGGGGTCGTCTCGGGACGTTGGGACCAAGGGATGGTGCATGGGCTAGCGAGTATAGGCTGGCTCGATGATAATGGGGTCGCCTGCTAGTGGGGGTCGCCCTTTGGTTGGTCGCCCTCCCCGACTGCTACCCACCATGGCCCTCTATTCTCGAAACGTCCATTCCATCGCCGACGCACCGCGTGACGGCAGCACTCCCTGTCCCTGCTGTGGGGGGCGCGAGTCCGTGGCCAGACTGCAACTCGACGGAGCCAACAGCGTCGTCGCCGTCTGCACGACCTGCGGAACCGGTCGCTGTGACCCCATGCCCGGTCCCGACGAGATCGCCAGTTTCTATCCTCCGGCGTACTACGGGGCCGGCGGTCAGAAGTTCACCGGCCCGATGGAGCGGGTGGTGCGCCTCATGACCTCGAGGCAGGCCCGCCGACTCAGCGCGGACCTTCGACCCCTCGGCGATCGCTTACGCGTTCTCGATATCGGTTGCGGCCGTGGAGATCTGGTGGGTTCCTTCTCGGCGCTCGGTTTCGACGCCCACGGAACGGAGATCGCGCCGCCACCGGATGGCGAGTTTCCGGGCACACTTCACGCGGTTGGAGATCTCGCCGAGGCGGGTTTTGACGAAGAGTCGTTCGACCTCGTGGTGCTCTGGCACGTCCTGGAACACCTGGCGGATCCGCGAGGGACGATCGAGGAGATCCATCGCATCCTCGCCCCTGAAGGCCGGCTCGCCATCGCTGTGCCCAATTTTTCGGGTTGGCAAGCGCGCTGGGCTGGTCCGAGTTGGTTCCATCTCGACCTGCCACGCCATCTCTTTCAGTTCAGCCGCCGCGGACTGGAGACGCTGTTGCGATCGAATGGGTTCGACGTCGAACGCGAGGACTACTTCTCCCTACGTCAGAACCCCTTCGGCTGGGTCCAAAGCGCGCTCAATAGGATCAACCTTCTGCCTCGCAATGGTCTCTACGATCTGTTGCAGCGAGGCGAGACCCGACCCGGCGAGAGGCTGGGATGGACGAGGCGCCTGATGCTGTTGTCGCTCGCGGCCCTGTTGACACCCATTGCGGTGGGGCTGAGCGTGGTAGCCGGCTTCGCTGAGCAGGGTGGAGCGATGACCATGGTGGCGCGGCGGGGAAGCTCTGCAGCGGCCTCACGGTTGGAGTAGCATGCGGCGATGGATTTAGGAATCAAAGGGAAGACGGCGCTTGTCACTGGGGGTAGCCGCGGTCTGGGTCGAGCGGCCGCAGCGAGCCTGGCGGCCGAAGGAGCGCGGGTTGTCCTCTGCGCCCGTGGCAAAGAGGAGGTAGTGGCTACCGCCGACGAGCTGAGGCGAGAAGGGGGCGAGGTTCTGGGTCTCGTTGCGGACGTTACCAAGCCCAACGACCGGGCGAGGCTCCTCCGTGAGACCGAGGAACATTGGGGACCGGTAGGCATTCTGGTCAACAATGTGGGCGGCAATCGCCGTGGGAGTTTCCTCGAGACCACGGACGAGGATTGGGATGCGGTCCTTGACCTCAACCTGCGCTGTCACGTTTCGTTGACCCGCGAGGTGGCTCGTGGAATGTGTGAGCGCGGGGACGGGGCGATAGTTTTTGTGACCTCGATCTTCGGTCGCGAGGCCGGCGGTCCCGGGCTCGCGATCTACAACGCCACCAAGTCAGCGTTGATCTCGATGGCCCACATCCTCGCCCTCGAGGTCGCCGGCAAAGGGGTTCGGGTGAACAGTGTCGCTCCTGGTTCGATCCGTCACCCGGGAGGCAGTTGGGATAAGCGATGCATCGAGGATCCTGAGGGGATGGCCCAGTTCGTGGCGGCGAACATCCCGGGGGGACGTTTTGGCCGGGCCGACGAGGTCGGGGATGTTGTGGCGTTTTTGGCCTCACCTCGCGCCAGTTGGGTCACCGGGGCCTGTCTGACCATCGATGGAGGTCAGAGTCGGAGCCTGGTGTAGCTGCCACGGGACACGAGGGCAGAAGTCGTTGCTCCCGCTGCCCTGTTTGGGCGTGGCGGGGAGGCGTTGGAGCCTTAACTGTGGTACATTTCGCGGTCAACGATGCGACCGACGGAGCTAACCCTTGATCTGACGCCCCGAGCGCGCTACGACGTCATCGACGTCACCAGTCGAATTGCGGCTGAACATGGCGACTGGTTGGCCAGCTATCCCCGTGCGCTCTACTGCTCGTACCACACCACGGCCGGCTACCTCGAACAGAGCCTGTGCGCCCGGCTTCAGTACAGTCGACAGTACCTCGACCCCTTCCTCGCCATGTTCCGCGGACTCTTTCCGCCTGGCGCTGAGTATCGTCACGACCAGATGGAACTCCGCACCGAACTCTCGCTCGAACAGCGCCAGGTCGAGCCGAGGAACGCCGACTCCCACCTGACTTTTATTGGTTCGGGCCTGCGCAACTGCGCGACCTACACCCACCGACCCGTCCCGACGCCAACCTACTTCATCGATCTCGATGGCGTCGGTCCCGAGGGTCGCCGTCGTCGTAAGACCTCGATCATCGCTTTCACCGGCGAAGAGACGGTGGCGACGCGGGAGATAGTGCTACCGGTGACGGCGCGCTCGGTGGCGTCGATCAATCTTCGTGATTCCAAGCTAGGAACCTTTTCTGAGCTCGAAGAGTGGGTGCGAGACCACGACATCGAACTCGGGCGGCTCGACCTCTCGCTGGCGGGAGACGAAGATCACGTGGGTCTCACCGTCAACGAGTACGAAACGCTTCTCATGCAGCACGATCTGGCAGAGGTGTTGCAGAATCCGGTGCGCTTCATGGCGGCCAAGGGTCGTAACATGCTGCGCGACCCGCTTGCGATTCCCGGTAAGACTCTCAACTACGCTCGTTACGATCTGGTTCAGATTCTCAGCGAGGCGATCGACGCCATGGGCTTTTCGGAATCCACCCTGGAGCGAATCGTCACTCGGGTGTTGAGCGGACCGGCGGAGCGCTTCCTGCGCCTGCGGCGCGGAGTGAGTCTCTTTGTGTCAGGTGGATCCGAGAAAGGCCCTCTGGTCTGCGGGACCTACCAGAGCCCGATCCTCGTGCAGTGGCAGAAACCGGATCGCGCCGAACGTCGGCTCCGCGCGAGCCTCGTCCGGTTCGTTTAGCTCGCCCCACCGGTCGAGCTGAGCTCCGGGAGTTCGAGTTCTCAGCAGTGATTTCTGCGGCTTGGGACTACCGTGCGTCGGACGGGGCGCCAGGGAGTCCCGCGTCTGCCGCGACGTCGGAGACCGCTTCCAGACTACCGACGTACAGCGAGTTGAAGAGGAGTTTGAAGGTGCGGACCGTCTGCGCTCGGTGCTGGGCTCGGAATCCGATCAGGATCACTCGACCCTCACCGAGTCGGTAGTCGACCATCGCCGGGCGTCGCTCGAGCTGTTCTCCCCCATCGAGGTAGCCGGAGAGGAGCAAGTCGGCAACGTTGTCGGGGTAGCGGGCGATCACTTGCCGTTCGAACCGGGCGTCGGTGGGTGAGGTTCGGAAGCCGGGCGAGGAGGCGAAGTACGCAGCTTCTTCGGGGCGGAGTCCGAAGCCCAGTGGCTGTGAGGTATCCACCAGAATGCGAAGACTGGTGCCCGGAGCGGTGACCGGGTTCGATGAGAGGAACTCGTCAATCAGGGGCAGCTCGAACACATCGATGGCATAGGCGCAGGCGGAGTCGAGGGCGACAACTGTTCCGCCCCGCTCGACGAATCCACGGAGTCGCTCGCTCCCCAACCGGCTGCGATCGAGCGAAGAATCGAGGCCTCCGGTGTACGGCGGGGGAAGCTGGGAGCGAAGGCGCTGGTCGTCGGGGTCCTGTGACTCTCCGTAGGCCAGAACATCGGGTGAGACATCGGGGAGGACGACGACCTCGAGATCTCGTCCGAAGCCGCCCTCCCTTACATCCTGGGTGCTCAAGCTCTGGAGCGTGAATCCGTACGTTTCGAAAAGGAAGCGAGTCCAGCCCTCATCCATGCTCGCGTTCCATGGCTTGTAGAGCCCCACTCTCGGGGAGTGGACGCGCCAGCCGGAACTCTGGGGGGGCACCGTGAGCGACTCGACGGCGAGATGCAGCTCGTCGGCCAGATCCTGGAGAGTACCGAGCTCGGTCTCTCCGGGGGGAATCCACAGGGCGCCAACTTCACCATGGGTGGTGGGTTCCTGGAGCCAGTAGATCGCGACATCTAGGTCGAGAAGACGGTTCGTCAGAGTCGTGGAGCTGTCATCACGGTGGGACACGAGAAATCCCCCGGACGCTTCGACGATAGGGAGGCGTGATTCCACCGGCGCCGCGATCGCCTGGCGGTCGCCCACAAGGGGACTCTTGGCCTCCACCAGGTCCACTCCCAGGGCCAGCGGCAGGGACCACGAGGTCACGTCGTAGGGAGAAATGATCGGTCCCCCGACCTCCTGCCGCACCTCCGGATAGCGTTGCGGATTGAGCATGGTCATGAGGAAGGGTCGGTACGCCTGATCCGCCGGGATGACCATGGTGTCGACCGGATAAGTAGCCGCCCCCACCGTGACCGGGGTCACCGCCCGCTGGACCTCGACGCCATGTTCGAGCAGGAGCTCGATCAGGCGTCTCGCCGCCACTGCGTCGTGCTGTCCGGGAGGGAGGATCCAGGCGTAGGGCTCTTCTTGGGCGCCGCGCGTGATCGCCTCGGTGGCCATGGTGCGGATGTTGCCGAGAAAGTCGCGACGGTTCTCGGCCAGGGTTTCGACCAGGGCCCAGGTGGCAATCCGCTCATAGTCCACGATATCTCGAAGTCGCCACCAGCCGCCGGGCCAGGGCGAGGGGTAGTTGGCGCGGCGCCCATACTCAGGGAAGCCCTTACCTCCACCCCGGAGCTCGCTGGGGTCGATATGGATCGGCGTGGCGATGCGGGCGCTGGCGACTTCGGTCAGGAGTCCGGTCACGTTCTTCCACCATGCGGTGTTGCGGGTACCACCCGGCCAATAGCTGTCGAAGATCATGTCGTGGCCAACGCCGCGTTTGCCGGACTCCTCCAGACGGTAGCTCATGTTGGTGCCGAGGAGGTCGGCCTGCCGGAAGACCAGAGAATGGACCTCGGGATCGAGGGGGTCGGTCTGAGGCGGCACGAACATCCGCGGCCCGGTCGAACCCATCTGATGTTCGTCGAGGAAGACCTGAGGGAACCAGCGGTGGTAGAGAACCTGATTGACCACCCGGGTTTCCTTTTGCGTCAGCATGTAGAAGTCGCGATTGTTGTCGTGCCCTACGTAGCGCTGATAGAGCCAGGGCATCTGCCCCCCCTCAAAGGGGGTGCCGAGGTACTTCTCGTACCAATCCACCACTAGGATCTGGCCGTCTGGGTTGATCGAAGGCATCAGCAGAACGATGACCTCGTCGAGCCATCCGAGTTGCTCGGCATCGCTGGTCGTAGCGACGTCGTGGATGAATTCCATCGCCATCTGCGTACAACCCACCTCCGTCGAGTGGATCGTGCAGGTGACGAGGGCGATGGCGCGTCCCTCGTCGAGAAGGCTCTCGAGCTCGGCTTTAGACGCTACAGGTGCGAGGTCGGGACGAGCCAGTGAGCGTGCGATCTGGCGGTAGCGCTCGAGTCGGCCTTGGTTGGCGGCGGAGGTGAGAACGACGATCGGCATGCGCTGTCCGTCGGTCGAAGTCCCCGCTTCCTCGATGGAGACGCGATCTGATGCGCTGGCGACGAGGTCGAGATACTCCAGCACTTTGGGGTAAGGGGCGAGACGACGGTCCTCCCCGACCGCATGACCGAGGAAGGACTCCGGCGACGGCACGCCCCCAGGGGCAGTCGGGGAGGCGGCCGAGCCCGCCCGAGCAAGTCCAGACGAGGACGGTTGGGCTACGGCGTTGGCAGCCATCGATGCAAAGGCCAAGAGGATCAGGAATCTGCGCATGGGAAGTCCTCGGGAGTTGTAGCGGCGCTCCGGACAACTCCGGTCCGCAGGTAGCGTCGGCTGATTGTAGCGGGTGCCTCTTCGCTGCCGACCGCGTCGAGATCCGGGGCCGCTCGCTCTACGCGGTTTCAGATCTTGTTGCGCCAACTCCCAGATCTAGGCGCCCTTCACCACGATTCGGTTCACTCGTCAGCTGTGGCCGGCCTCATCGACTAAAAACTCCGCGCACCCCACCGGAGATGAGGGTGGTGACGTTGGCGAGGATCTGGGGCAGGGCCAGGCCGCCCGGCGCGGCCAGGTAGCGGCCCTCCCACTGGGGGTCGAACTTCTCCTTGTACTGGCGGAGTCCCTGAAAATTGTAGAAGTGTTCGCCGTGCCGGTACACCAGGCCCCCGACCCGGTTCCATAGGGGGACTCCTTGCCGTTGGTCGAGACCGGAGAGGGGCGCCATCCCCATGCTGAACCAGCGGTATCCCTGGCCTGCCCCCCACAGCATGAGCTCGGTGAAGAGGTACGTCATCACCCCTCGTGGCGCGTCAGGGCCGTAGCGCATGAGGTCGATCGACAGCTCCCCGGTTGTAGTTCTGGCCGTCGGTGCCTCTTGGTTCTCCCGAGATCCCGGCCAGAGGTTGGCGAAGGCGACGATCTCACCGTCGCGTCGGACGACGGCGAGCGGAGTCCTCGCCAGGTAGGCCGGATCAAAGAAGCCGAGGGAAAAGCCCT
This sequence comes from Thermoanaerobaculia bacterium, assembly GCA_019911795.1. GTDB lineage: Bacteria > Acidobacteriota > Thermoanaerobaculia > Multivoradales > JAIOJS01 > JAIOJS01. The sequence goes on from JAIOJS010000025.1 coordinate 21,529, forward strand.
TCTCTTCCGCTCCCTTGTCGGCCAGCCAGGCGTCTGAGACGTGACGAAGGTGCTCAATCAGAGAGGGGACCACCGCCGGCTCCAGAACTTCGAAGGAGCAACCCTCCTTCTCTGCTTTGCGTTGGGCCTGGCGAAGGTCCTTGCGGGCGCTTCCCTCTAGGGTAAAACCCTCGAGTGGCACGCGCCCTTCCTCGCCGAGCTTGAGCAGAGAGAGTCCCATGTCGACGTACCGGGGTAGATCCTCGTCGCTCACCTGGTAAAAGACCGGCCACCCTCCGTGCTGCTCGGCGAGCTCCCGGAAGCGCCAGGCCAGCTCGTCGCCGGCTGCGGTGGGACCGACTGGATCTCCCATCGCCACCCAGGACCGCCCCTCGACACTGAACATCAGGAAGGCCGTACCGGCTTCGTCAAATAGCAACCGCTTGTCGCCCAGAAGCGCCAGCCAGGCCGAGGCTCGGGGCGATGAGGCCGCGATTCTCGCCGCCCGATCGAGTTCCGCCGCGTCGGGCGGATCGGGCTCCGGCACCGCTGGTCGCAGCAGGCGGGCGGCGCTGATCCCCAAGACCAGCACTGCGGTGCCGACTAGAGCCCGCAGGGATCTCGGGGCCTCGCCATCGAGAGCGAACCGCCACCAGAGTTCCCCGGAGTAGTCGACGTGGCGGAAGGCGAAGAGGGTTAGCCAGGCGGCCGTCCCCATCACCAGAGCAATGGCCGCGATCCAGCCGGCGGAGAACGGTGCGTCGGTGAGAGAGGCCTTGCGGTAGAACCAACGCCGGTTGGCCCATAGGGAGACCAGCAACAGTGAGGAGATGGCGGCGAGACCCCAGTCCAGCCCTTTGGACAGAGAGAGCGCAGAGCCGGCGGCAAGGAGCCAAAGAGTCAAGTGGTATGCGGCGCCGAGTCGACGCTGCAGGCCGCGTGCGAGGAGGATCAATCCCATCCCCGAAAGGCTGACGAGAAAGTGGGAAGCCTCCACCACCTGCAAGGGGAAGAGCTTCCCCACCCAGAGGAGACGATGACTGGGAGTTGGGGTGGCGCTCGAGAAAAGGAGCATGGCGCCGCTAACGAAGACGGCCAGGGCAAGAGCTTGGGGCATGACGGCGCCCATCCACTCGCCCACCCGTTGACGAGCCTGGTCCAGGGTCCTCCGGTGACGGGAGAGCTCGAACAGCACCAAGAGGGTGACGGAGAGGAAGAAGGGAGCCAAGTAGTAGACCAGCCGGTAGGCGATAAGCGCCCCGAGGACGGGACCGGAAACGAGCCAGGGGGAGAGCGTGAGCACCATCACCGTTTCGAAGACTCCGAGCCCTCCGGGAACCTGCGACAGGAATCCGCCCATCTGAGCCAGGAGGAAGACCGGCAGGAAGACGAGGAAGCCGAGCCCCGCTTCGGAGGGGAGGAGCACATAGAGCACGGCGGCGGAGAAGCTCCAATCGAGAGATCCGACGACGACTTGCGTCAAGGCGAGGGATGGTGCAGGAAGTACCATCTCCCAGGATCCGACGCGTAGAGGTTGTCGTCGGACCGCACACAACGTCAGGTAGGAGATGGCGAGGGCCAGGAGGGCTAAGCCGAGACCGCGCTCGTTGGAGAACGGTAGGTGCAGGCTCCGAGGCAGGGTGCCGGGAAAGAAGGTGAACACGCCCCCCGCCAAAGAGGCAAGCCCTACCCAGAAGGTCACGAAGCCTAGCGCTACCACGCGAGTCACCGCCTCGGCCGAGACTCCCCAGCCCGTATAGAGCCGAAAGCGCAGGGGTGTGCTCGTCAGCAACGCATAGCCCATAGTGTTGCTGAAGGAATAGCCGATGAACGACGTTGCCAAGACGCGATGCAGGGGCGGCACGTCTCCGACACTCTGGAAGCCGATCCAATCGTAGCCCGAGAGCATGGTGTAGCCGGCGACCGTGAACAGACATGCCAGCAGCAAGCGATCGAGGGGCAGGCCGCCAAGGTAGTCCACTACATCGAGGTAGTGAATCTCCTGGAGCTCGCGATGGAGAATTGCCAGGGCGACGGCAAAGATGGCCAGCGACACAAAGGGCGCTACCCGACGCCATGTCCCCAGACGACTCGGAGTTGGGACCACTTTCGGATGGCTATCGCTCGTTGGCGGCTCTCGGATCTCCCTCATAGGCGGCGGCTAAGGGATCAAGATTGGCGTCCCGTGGGGCGCTGAGTTGGTTGGAACACTGTTGGTCATCATAGCCGGAGAGACCTGGCTCGATGATCGCGTGGCGCTCGTTCAAGGCCTGTAGTTAGCGTGGGTGAAAACGCTAGACTCTTGGTTCTGCGTCTTGCGTCCCCGAGGTTCTCCTTGGGGATGTCCTGGCGGGCCCGATTGAGCCGCATCATCTACGGAGGAGAGCGATGACCGCTAGTGAGAGCAACATCCCCGGTTCCTGTCAACTGTGTGGCAGTATCGCGCCTGGCCAGTTGAAGCGAGCCGCCCTCGTTCGCCCCGTCGTCGCTCAGTTGATTGCGGAGGCGAACGGTTCCTGGGACGAGAATGGTTGGATCTGCAACGACGACCTTCAGCACTACCGAGATCTCCACGTCGAAAACATCCTGCGGACGGAGTTGGGAGAGATCACGCAGATCGAGGAGGAGGTTCTCGAGAGCCTGCACGAGCACGAGGTACTGGCGAGCAATCCCGACACCGAGTTCGATTCCGACCTCTCCTTTGGCCAGCGGCTCGCGGATCGCATCGCGATGTTTGGCGGGAGTTGGGCCTTCATCCTTCTCTTCGCCCTGTTCTTGGCGCTGTGGATACTGGGCAACACGCTTCTCCTCACCCTGAAGCCCTTTGATCCCTACCCTTTCATCCTGCTCAATCTTCTCCTCTCTTCCCTGGCGGCGATTCAAGCGCCGGTGATCATGATGAGCCAGAACCGCCAGGAATCGCGTGACCGCGCCCGGGCCACCCACGAGTATCAGATCAATCTCAAGGCCGAACTCGAGATTCGGCAACTTCATCAGAAGATCGACCATCTTCTGTCCCACCAGTGGCAGCGCTTGGTTGAGATCCAAGAGATCCAGATGGAGCTCATCAAGGAAGTTCGGGCGCGGCAGTAGTTCGGCCAGGGTCGCACCGTGACCTCCTCTCGTCGACAGCCCTCTCCTCGCCGGCAATATCGCATCACCTTGCGGGTTCCTAGAACGAGGGGTAGCGTCGATCGCTTCGTTCTCCTTCTGGGCCTGGCGGGGAGCCCAGCGGACCTCGCTCAGGATTGGTCATAGGACTCCTGGTGTTCCTAGGCATCCGAACACGCGTCGGGTGAAGGTCAACGCCTGCGCCGCGAAGGATTCTTCTTCGCCGGGGGCTCTTATGCTCTAGAAGCGCTAAACACGGCCAGTTCTCGATAGCCTCGAACGTGACCCAACAATGACACTCCATTACCTCGACGACAAAGCCCTCGTCAAACGCCTCTTGAGGGGCGATGAACTGGCGTTTGGTGAGTTCTTCGATCATTACTATCCTGGCCTCTTTCGCTTTACCCTCGCGAGGGTCGGTCGTGACCGGGAGCTGGCGGAAGACATCGCCCAAGGAGCTCTCTGTCAAGCGATCCGTAAGCTCTCGACCTACCGTGGCGAGGCTGCGCTCTTTAGCTGGCTCTGCACCTTTTGTCGCCACGAGATTCACGCCCAACTCAGTCGCCTCAATCGGCGCCCTGACGACGTTTTTCTCTCCGAGGATGTGCCGGAGATCCGCGCTGCCTTGGAGTCCCTCAGTTCGGCCGAGGCCTCCGGTCCTGAGATGGAGTTGCGGCGTCGGGAGCTGAGTCAGTGGGTCCTCTCCACTCTCGATCACCTACCGCGTCATCACGCTCGCGCCCTCACTTGGAAGTACCTCTCTGACCTATCGGTCAAGGAGATCGCGCAGCGACTTGGCCTCAGTCCCAAGGCGGCGGAGTCGCTCCTGACCCGCGCCCGAGCTTCGTTCCGGGACGTCTTCTCGACCCTATCAAGTACTGGGCTTCCCAATCCTGGACTTCGCTCCAAGGAGACTCCATGAACGACGTTCCTGATTGGCACGACACTGAGACAGACAGGGACGACGTCGGCGAGCTGCTGCGACTCGTCGCTCCGGCGGAATCGGTTCCGCGGCTGGGTCAGGCGAGAGCGCGCGACGCGACGCGCCGGGAATGGCTGCAGGTAGTCAGGGCGCAGCGGCGCGAGCGATGGTTCCTCGGATCTGCTGCCGCCGCGCTACTGCTCGCCGGCTTGGGTCTCGTGC
>JAIOJS010000256.1 GCA_019911795.1 Thermoanaerobaculia bacterium
GTTCTGACCATGCGGCTCCTTTCGGAGGAGCGTAAGAGCGGTACTCTCGAAGCCTTGCTGACGGCGCCCATTACCGAAGGTCAAGTGGTCCTCGGGAAGTACTTCGGGGCGCTGGTGTTCTATATCTTCCTGTGGTCCCCAACCTTGATCTACGTGCTCCTGCTGTCACGTCATCTCGACCTCGATTGGGGGCCGGTAGCCTCCAGCTACCTCGGGACGATCGGAGTGGGCGCGCTCTTCCTGAGCGTCGGAACCCTGGTCTCGGGGTTGACTCGGAATCAAGTCGTGGCCGCCATCGGCACCTTCGCCATCCTCTTCCTCCTCTTCATCCCGGTCTTTCTCGAGGGTCTGGTCAACAGCCCGGCGCTCAAGGAAGTCATCGAGTACCTGAACCTGCTCCAACACATGGACGAGTTCGGCAAGGGGATCGTCGACACCCGACACCTCATCTACTACCTGAGTGCCAGTGCGTTCTGTCTCTTTCTGACCACCCGCGCGCTCGAAGCCAACAAGGGACGCTAAGCGATGAACCGACCTACGGTAACCCGCCGACAACTTGCGTTCGGCTCGACGATGGGGGTTGCGATCCTGCTCGCAGCTCTACTCCTGGCTTTCGTCAGCTACCTCTCGCACCGCCACTACAAGCGGATGGACTGGACGCGTAGCCAACTCTTCACTCTCTCGGAGAAGACCCTCAACATCCTGGCGGACCTCGACCAGGATGTCGACGCCGTGGTGTTCATGGACATGGGGTCCAACGTCTATGAGCCGGTCAAGGAGATCTTGGCCCGCTATGCAGCGGCGAGCCCCCACATCAATGTCGAGTTCGTGGATCCGATAAAGAACATGGCCAAGGCCCAGCAGCTGGTCGATCAGTACGAGATCCAGCGGGCCGATGTGGTGGTCTTTGTGGGGGAGAACGACCGTCGGGTGATCGATGGCGCCGACCTCGCCGACTACGACTACTCGGCGATGCAGATGGGGGGACCGCCCGAGATGACCGGCTTCAAGGGGGAACAGGTGTTCACCCGAACCCTCGTCGACCTGGTGGAGCACCGCAAGCCCGAGATCCTCTTCACGACCGGTCACGGTGAGGCCAGTCTCGACGCCCAGAACGAACGCGGACTGGGACGCTTGCAGGAGTTCTTGGGAGACGACAACTTCACGATCGACGAATGGTCCTCGCTGGGTGCCTCCGCGGTCCCTGAGGGCACAGACCTGGTCGTCGTGGCGGGCCCCACCGCGGCTTTTAGCGAGCCTGAGCTCGAGACCTTCTCGACCTTCCTCGATGGCGGCGGCCGGATGCTGATCCTGGTCGATCCGCAGTTGGCGGGAACGGGAGAGCTCGCGGTGGCGCCCCTGGTGCAGTGGCTAGGGTCCTACGGCATTGATTCGCCCTCGGCAATTGTCATCGATCCGGCGAAGCTCCTACCCTTCTTTGGGGCCGAGACGATCTTCGCCGACGCCTACGGCGCGCACCCGATCACCGAGTCTCTCAGTCAGGCTCGGCTGTCGAATATCTTTCCGCTCGCTCGTCCCGTTCGCGCTGCGACGGGATACGAGGCGGAGGTCCGCGAGCTGGTTCGTACCTCGTCCGAGGGCTGGGGCGAGACCAACCTGGAGAACCTCAACGCGGTCGAGTTGGGGGACGACGATGTGGTCGGTCCCGTCTCGCTGGGAGTGGCGCTCGACTTGAATCCACAGCCCTCGAGCGACGAGACTTCTGCTCCTAGCGCGGAGGCTGCGGACGACTCAGGGGCTCCTTCGACGGGGGGGAGACTGGTGGTCTTCGGCGACTCCGACTTTATGACCAACGCTCAGATCGGGCAGGCCGGCAACGTCAACCTGATTGTGAACACCATGAATTGGCTGGTGGAGCGGCAGTCGCACCTCGGCATCGCGCCCAAAGCGCCGGACGACGTGCGCTTGAGCATGACACCGGGGGAGCGGAACTTCATGTTCTGGCTCGTCCTGCTCGGACTGCCCAGCGCCAGCGCACTGATCGGCATCTTCAGCTTCCTGCGACGGAGGCGACGCTAGAGATGCGTTCCCGTGGCCTGCTGGTTCTCGCCGGTCTGGTGCTCGCGGTGGGCGCCTTCATCGCCTTCGTCGAGCGCGACTTGCCGACCACCGACGAACTGGCGGAGCGAGCGGACCTTCTCATCGACATCGATGTCGATCGGGTCGAAAAGCTCGTTGTCTCACATGGCGAAGAGACGGTGACGCTGGAGCGAGAGCTGACCGACGAGGGCGAGCCGTCGGAGAGCGAGATCCTGGGTTTCGGGAAGCCTTCCGTGCCCTGGCGAATGACTGCCCCCCTGGAGGCCAAGGCGGATGCCGGCGCGGTGGATGCGGTGCTCGCTCAGATTGCCGAAGTGGAGAAGGTACGGGTACTGGAGGAC
>JAIOJS010000257.1 GCA_019911795.1 Thermoanaerobaculia bacterium
CGACGAGATCAACCGTGCGCCGGCCAAGACTCAGGCGGCGCTTCTCGAGGTGATGCAAGAGCAGCAGATCTCGATCGAGGGTCGGACCTTTCCGCTCACCTTGCCGTTCATGACGCTGGCGACACAGAACCCAATCGAGCAGGAGGGGACCTATCCCCTTCCCGAGGCTCAGTTGGATCGCTTCCTCCTCAAGGTCAAGGTCTCCTATCCCGAGGAGAGCGATGAGTTTTCGCTAGTCAAGACCGTGACCTCGGGTCAGGTCGGGGATCGACTTGATGTTTCTAAGGTCCAGGCGGTGACGACGCCCGAGGAGATCGTTGCTCTTCAGAAAAGCGTGGCGCAGATCTTGATTGACGAGAGGGTTCTCGAGTACGCGGTACGCATCGTACGGTCGACGAGAACCTGGCAGGGCCTCCGGGTAGGCGTGGGACCGCGGGGAGCGGTCTCACTGGTCCGTGCGGCCCGGGCGGCGGCGGCGGTGGCGGGGCGCGCCTTCGTGACCCCGGATGACGTGCGTCGAATCGCGATCCCGGCTCTCGCCCATCGGATTCTGTTGGTGCCCGAGATGGAGATCGAGGGCTACTCTGCCGAGCAGTCGATTCTCGACATTCTCGATCGAGTCGAGGCGCCGCGTCTTTGAGACCCGGTTCCTGGACCCTGGTCGGGCTGGGCGGTTGGCTCGTCGTCGCCCTGTTGGTGGCGGTGTGGCCGCCCCTCTTACCCGCCTGGGTCTTGCTCGGTGCGGTCGGCGTCGGAATTCTCTGGCACGACCGCAAGGGAGTCCTCGCGCTCGATGGTCTCGAGGTCGAACGTCGAGTTCCGGCGTCGCTACCGGTTGGTGTCTGGACGCGTGTTCAGCTCGACCTCCGCAATCATGGCGAGGCGCCGCTGCGTCTGCGGGTTGCGGACTATCCTCCTTCGGAGTCGGAGGTCAAGGAGATCCCCCAGCAGCTTGAGTTGGGGGCGGGACGAGGGGCGAGAATCGACTACGGTGTCCTACCGCTCAGAAGAGGGGAGACGCAGTTCGAATCCACCGAAGTATGGTGCGAGTCACGGTGGCGTCTGTGGGAGCGGAAACTGGTGGTGGGCGCTCCTTCCGCCGTCCGGGTGCTGCCCAACTTCCGTCCAGCCGTGCGCTATGCACTCCTGTCCGTCGATCAGCGCCTCGACCAGATGGGGATCCGGGTACGCCGGCGGAGGGGAGAGGGACTCGAATTCGACCAGCTACGGGACTACCGGGCCGGTGACAGCGAACGGCAGATCGACTGGAAAGCGACCTGTCGTCGCCAGAGGCTGATTTCGCGCGAATACCAAGAGGAGAAGGACCAGCGCCTGGTGTTGCTGATCGATTGCGGTCGCCGGATGCGGGCCCAGGATGGACCGATCAACCACTTCGATCAAGTTCTCAATGCGGCGCTTCTGCTGACCTACGCCGCGGTTCAGAAGGGAGATGCGGTAGGACTCGCTACCTTCGGCGGTCCCACTCGGTGGGTTCCACCTCTCAAGGGGCGTCATGCCACCAGTGCCGTGCTTCGGGCGGTCTACGATCTTGAAACCACGGACGAGACGCCCGACTTTCTGACCGCTGCGGTGCAGCTCTCGACACGCTTACGGCGTCGGGCTCTGGTGATCATCGTGTCGAATCTACGCGACGAGGACGCCGACGATCTCGTCCCGGCCGTTCGCACACTGGCACGGCGACATCTCGTACTCTTGGCCAGTCTCAAGGAAGCCGCCCTGCGCGAGGTCCTGGAGACGCCACCGAATGATCTGCAGGAAGCCGTCCTGTTGGCCGCGGTGCACGACTACGAAGGAGTGCGTCGTCAGGCCCACGATCGTATCGCGGGGCGGGGAGTGTTGACTTTGGATAGTGAGCCTGAGAATCTACCGGTAGCTTTGGTGAACAAGTACCTCGAGATCAAGCGTCGCGGGGTGCTCTGATTTTGTTTCCGTCCTACCGGTTTTCTCCAGGACGGCTTCGAGGAGGATCGCGGTCTTGAGTGATTTGAGCTGCCCAAAATGTGGATTCGAGAGGGATCCTGAGGCGGTGGAGTGCCCCGTTTGTGGGATCCTCTACGCGCGCTACCGCGGTGGGGCGCCACCGCCACCCAAGGAGCTGGTCGAACCGTCTTCCTTTGGCGCCTTCGACTCTGAGCTGGGGTCTGATGGGGCGCAGATGTATTCGTCCCAGATCTACGAGCCGGTTTCCGGAGCGACGCCGGAGGCTACGTTTTCGGGGAGCGATGGACCCGGGGTCTTTGAACCCCAGATGTTTGATGGAGCACCGCTGGCTATGCCGGGACTCCGCGAGTCCAATCCCTACGCGGCCCCGCGGGCGTTGGTGGTCGACAACAGCCCCATGCTGGACACTGGCGAAATGGCGAGACGTGGAACCCGCCTCGCGGCGCGTCTTTTGGATATCTTCGTCCTCTTCAGCACGGTGATGGTGACAGTTGTGCCGCTCGTCATGCTGGCCGAGTCGACCTCCTTGGGGCCCGAGGTCGCGATGGGGATCGGCGCACTCGGCATGCTTGCGCTGCTTGGTTATAACCTCTATCTCCTTGATCGGGCGGGACAAACCATCGGCAAGAAGGCGCTGAAGATCCGTATCGTTCGCGCCAATGGTGATCGGGTCTCGCTGGGTCGGCTCCTCGGTCTCCGTTGGTTAGTGCCCACGATCCTGGGTGGGGTGCCCCTCGTCGGCCCAGTCTTCGGCCTGGCCAACGTCCTCTTCATCTTTCGTGAGGATCAGCGCTGCTTGCACGACCACCTCGCCGACACCAAGGTGGTGTTGGCTTGATCGGTACGCTTGGAGATAGAATCGGTTCATAGTGAGTCGCAGGAACCCTCCAGCTCGGAACGAGCCCCGGAAACCTCGTTGGACCCACTTCCGTCGGTGAGGGGCGAGCCACCCACGGGCCCCGCGGAGGCCCACCCGTCACGGATTCGCCGGGACTGGAGAGTCTTCCGAACCCAGCCTACGTCACCTTGCTGGTTCGCTCACTCGGTACCAACCTTCACACCCTCGCAACTCGTGGTTGTCGAGAAGACGGGGACCGCGTCCCTGCGTCGATCGAATCTGATTCTGCCCCTCCCTGTCCTTCTCGTGAACTAGTCCCATAGGAGCCCTCATGCAACAACATCGCTATCCCCAAGAAGCCGCCCTCCGCGACGGACGTCCCGTCCTCATCCGGCCGTTCGAACAGCGGGACACCCAGGCCCTTTGGGACTTCTTTCAACGACTGCCGGAAGAAGTGCGGCGCTTCGCCTGGGACAATCTCGGCGATCGCAGCCTGGTCGAGACCTGGGGGCACAACATCGACTACGGGAAAGTCTTTCCGCTCCTGGCGTTTGACGGCGACCGCATCGTTGCCGACGCGACCCTCCATCGTCGCCACGGCGGACCCTTGCGACTCGTGGGAAGGATCAAGTGGCTCCTCGATCCGGAAATTCGAGGTCTCGGCCTGGGTACGGCGATGATCGCGCATTTGATCACGGCGGCGCGCCACGATGGCTTGCGCCACCTCACCTGCATGTTGATCTCTGACCTCGAGGCGGATGCAGTGGCGACCCTCACCGATCTCGGCTTCGAGAGCCTGGTCTTGCCGGGCTACGGCGCCGATCCAGACGGCGCCGCCCACGACATGATCAAGTTGTGGACAAAACTCTAGTTTTCGAGGGGTGCCCATGAACTCATCGATTCGGCTCGTCACACCCTGCTTCCTTGTGGGCGTCGCTATTCTCGGCACTCTAACGGGCTGTGCTCCTGCCACCGAGGAGACAGCTACGGTCGTGTCTCCGGCCCCTCCAGGCTTCGACCTCACCACGGCACGCGTCGTCGATCTGACCTGGTCGCTGGGAGAAGAGACGCTCTACTGGCCTACGTCACCCAATGACTTTCACCTCGAGCCCCTCAGCTTCGGGGTCACCGACGCCGGGTTCTTCTACGCCGCCAACGAGTTCAGCACACCGGAGCACGGCGGCACCCATCTCGACGCTCCCATCCACTTCGGAGAAGGGAAGCAGTTCGTGAACCAGGTTCCGGTAGATCGCTTGGTGCGGCCGGCGGTGGTGATCGATGTGACCGAGTCGGCGTCCGAGGACCCGGACTATCTCTTGACCGTTCAGGATCTCGAGGCCTTCGAGACCGCTCATGGACGGATTCAAGACGGATCGATGGCCCTGCTCAACACCGGCTGGTCCAAGCGCTGGCCCGATCGCCTGGCGTACTTCGGCAGCGATCTGCCCAACGATGCCAGCGACCTTCACTTTCCTTCCTTCGGGGTCGAAGCGGCTCGTTGGCTGATCGAGGAACGTGGAGTCCTCGTCCTCGGCGTCGATACGGCCAGTATCGACTATGGACCTAGTACCGACTTCCTGGTGCACCGCCTCGCTTCCGAGCATCAGGTTCCGGGCCTCGAGAACCTAACTCACCTCGACCAACTACCCGCCGTGGGTGCGTGGGTCGTGGCGTTGCCAACCTCGATCGAGGGCGGCTCGGGCGCTCCGCTCCGGGCCATCGGTCTGATCGCTCCCTGATGCAACTGGTACGGTTGGCGGCCGGCGTCCTCGACCAGACGCCCCTCGACTGGGACGGCAATCGCGACCGTATTCTCGAAGCAATTCGGCAGGCGCGTGAGGCTGAGGTTTCTCTGCTCTGCCTTCCAGAACTCTGCATTCCGGGATATGGCTGTGAGGACGCTTTCCTCTCGCCGGCGGTGGAGGAGATGTCCTGGCGAGTCCTGCAGGAGATTCTCCCAGCATGCCGCGGGATGATCGTCTCCATCGGCTTGCCGGTGAGCCTCCGCCACGCGCTCTACAACTGCGCTGCGCTCGTCGTCGACGGCGAGATCGTTGGACTCGTCGCCAAGCAGCACCTTCCCGGCGACGGGTTGCACTACGAGCCACGATGGTTCAAACCCTGGCCGGATGACGCCGTTGCCGAAGTCGTTCGAGGCGATCGTTCGTATCCCATCGGAGACCTCCACTTCGATTGCGACGGCGTGGTCCTCGGATTCGAGATCTGTGAGGATGCCTGGGTGGCGTCCCGACCGGGCCGGGAGCTGTCGACCCAGGGCGTGGACATCATCTTGAATCCGAGTGCCAGTCACTTCGCTTTCGGCAAGCAGGAAGTCCGCGAACGCTATGTGCTCGAGGGCTCACGCGCTTTCAACGTGACGTACCTCTACACCAATCCGGTGGGAAACGAGGCCGGGAGGGCGATCTACGACGGCGGTGCTCTAATCGCCACCGGGGGCAAGCTGATCGCGCGGGGCAAACGACTCGGATTCGAACCGGTCTCCGTAACCCATGCCGTAGTGGATCTCGAACTCACCGGTATGGCGCAGGCGCGCCTGGTCAGCTACCGGCCCGAGATCGAGGACGAGGATCCTTGCCGAGTTCGTTCGTCCTTCGTTTGGCCCGAGCTCGAAGACGCCGTGGAAACCGAGTTGGTACCCGCCGAGGGATGGGAGACCAGTGCCGCCTTCAAAGAGGAGGAGTTCACCCGCGCCATCACGCTCGGTCTCTTCGACTACCTGCGCAAGAGCCGCTCGTATGGCTTCGTGGTCTCACTCTCTGGCGGAGCGGATTCGGCGGCCGTCGCCTGCCTAGTGCGACTGATGGTCGATCTCGCATGGGATGAGCTGGGGCGCGAGGGATTCCTCTCGACCCTCGACTACATTCCCGGCCTCGGCGCAGCGCGAACTCCGGCCGAAGCGACGTCTCGACTGTTGACCTGCTGCTATCAGTCGACTCGCAACAGCTCCGACACTACTCTGAACGCGGCCCGGGCGGTGGCCGATGCCGCTGGCGCTCGCTTCCATCACCTCGACGTCGACTCATTGGTAGACTCCTATGTCGGTCTCGTCGAGGGCGCGCTCGAACGGCAGCTCACCTGGGAACGGGATGACATCGCCTTGCAGAACATTCAGGCCCGGGTGCGGGCGCCTTCGGTATGGCTCTTCGCCAACCTGGAACGAGCTCTCCTCCTGGCCACGAGCAACCGGTCCGAGGCCGCGGTGGGCTACGCGACCATGGATGGCGATACTGCGGGCGGCTTGTCACCCATAGCCGGCATCGACAAGGCCTTCCTGCGTCGCTGGCTGCGCTGGCTCGAGACGGAGGGACCACAGGGTCGAGGACCCATCCCGGCCCTCTCCGCCGTCAATGCACAGCAGCCGACGGCGGAGCTGCGTCCTCCCGGCGAAGGGCAGACGGACGAAGGAGACTTGATGCACTACGACCTCCTCGATGCAATGGAACGAGCGGCGATTCGCGACAAGCGCAGTCCGAAGCAGGTCTTCCGACTGATGAGAGGGCGGTTTCCAAAGCACTCCGAGGCTCAAATGCTGGAATGGACCGAGCGCTTCTTCCGCCTCTTCAGTCGCAATCAGTGGAAGCGGGAACGCTACGCTCCCTCCTTCCACGTGGATGACGAGAACCTCGATCCCAAGACCTGGTGTCGCTTTCCGATCCTCTCCGGGGGCTTCGATCGGGAGCTGCGAGAGCTACGGGAGGCGGTAGCCAAGAGATCCTGATAGAAGGAGCGACTGGGACCAGTCGCGCTCAGAGCGTCTCCGGTCCACGTCCCTCCCTGCATCTCGGAACGCAGGATTCCTATCCTGCTCTTCGTTCCCCGGGAAGACGTTTCCCGTTTGCCCGAGTGTCGTCCGCCATCAACCTCTTTTGAAGGGACCCTCCGGTGGCAGAGATGGAGCAGGACGGGAGTCCTGCGTTCCGAGGGAGGGAAGGAAGGCAGGACATCCCTTTTATCTCGGAACGCAGGATTCCTATCCTGCTCTTCGTTCCCCGGGGAGACGTTTTTCGTTTGCCCGAGTGTCGTCCGCCATCTATCTCTTTTGAAGGGACCCCTCCGTTGGCAGAGAGGGAGCAGGACGGGAGTCCTGCGTTCCGAGGGAGGGAAGGAACACTTCAGTATTGACTGCTAAGAAATTAGCATGCTAAGATTTTAGCAGTACCCGCCCCCATCGCTGGATGTCGGCACCGACGGCAACCCAGCGAGGCGAGTTTCCGTACATTTGAAACCAACAGGAGCGCATACAATGACCTCCAAGATCCCAAAGCCCAGCTCGCGGTCCAAGTCAACGGCCGGCGAGAACAAGCCCTTGAGCCGCCGCGAGCGAGAGATCATGGATATCGTCTATCGCCACGAAGGGGTAGGAGTCGCCGAAGTGTTGGACGAACTGGTCGATCCACCAAGCTATTCGGCCGCCCGCGCTCTGCTGAGGATCCTGGAGGAGAAGGGACATCTATCCCATCGCCAGGAGGGGCAGCGCTACGTGTACCAAGCGACGGTGCCACGTACGGAAGCGCGCCGCTCGGCCCTCTCGAGGGTCGTACGAACCTTCTTCCACGGTTCCGTTGAGGGCACGGTCGCCGCCCTACTCGAGGATGATCTCAGCCACGACGAGCTCGATCGACTTGCCGACTTGGTGGCGGCGGCCCGCGACCAGGAGGAGGCTTCCTGATGCTCAACGCGTTGACTAGTCTTCCTTCGACCGGAGCCCTCGAGGTCCTTCGCATCGCCGCGATCTGGTGGCTTCGTAGCGGCTTGATCCTGCTCTTCGCACTCTGGGTCCTGCGCCGAAGCGGCAAGGCCTCGGCGGCAACCCGGCACGCTCTCTTGGCGGTAGCTCTCATTTCTTCTCTTGCGCTCCCAGGCCTGTCGTTAGTTCTGCCGTCGTGGTCGCTCCCCATCGCTCCGTCGTGGTGGCCCGGAGGTTCGGTGATGTCCAGTCCATCGGCGCGACCCATCGCTCCCCTCGGAGCGGAGTCTGCTTTCTCCTTCGTAAGCGTCGAGGACCCGACAGTGTCCGCTACCGTTATCCCTACGCCCGAGGCGACCGACGTTGAATCCGCAGCATCCCACCGGAGTGATGGACAGAGTGGGCTTACCGTCGCTGGTCCGGCGGAATCGATCCTCGCGACCAAAGGTCTGGTACCCGTCACCGTCCGAAGTCTGTCGGTGTTGCCGTCGGAACCTGGGTTCGACTGGGTTCCGGCCGTGAGCCTCGCCTTGCTCCTTCTCTGGGGAGGCGGGGTTGCCCTGCGGTGTGGGGGGAGACTGCTCTCTTTGAAGAGCCGTCGCCGGCTTCGTCGAACGGCCCAGGATGCCGAACCGGCGCTCGTGTCGGTCCTCGATGGGGTGCGAGAGGAACTCGGGATTCGGCGCACGGTGAGACTGTCGATGTCATCTTCGATCGACATTCCGATCACCTGGGGTACCTGGCGTCCGATCGTCCTCCTTCCCGCGGCCGCGAACGGGTGGGCGCCTCAGCGACTGCAACATATCCTGCTCCATGAGCTCTCCCACGTGCGCCGTTGCGACGGCCTGGTTCAGGCGACCGTATGGCTGGTAGTCACCCTTCGCTGGTTCGACCCGTTGGCCTGGTACGCCGCGGCTCGTCTGCGAATCGAGGCAGAGCGAGCCTGTGACGACAATGTGCTTCTCGCCGGCGGTCGTCCCGCGGTCTACGCCGGGCATCTTCTCGAGATCGCGCGCGCCGCCAGCTTTCACGGTTTGGGCGCTGCGGTGGCCATGGCTCAGACCAAGTCGTCGCTTTCGAGTCGGGTGGAGGCCATTCTCGACCGCGGTCTGGTGCGACATTCGACGGGAGTTCGTCGGCACTCGGTCATTGCGGTCCTCGGATTGGCCCTTGTAGCGGTGGTTGCCTCGGCCGCGGTGCGACCGGAAAGGCCTCCGAAGCCGCCTGAGCGCCCGGAACCACTAGGACCTGTGGTCCTGGCTCCACCGGTACAGCCGCAGACGGTGGCATCGCCGGCCCCCGCCCCACCCGCTCCGCTGACTGCGAGGCCCCCCGTCGGGGCGAGCTTGTCGGCGGTGCCCGTACCGGAGGCCCATCCCGGCCGAGG
>JAIOJS010000258.1 GCA_019911795.1 Thermoanaerobaculia bacterium
CGCAAGGGGCTTCGCATTCGCCGGCTTCGGGATGGCCTTCGCTCACTGCCTCCTACTCTTTATCGGCTGGCTCGGGCTCTCGAAGTCTCTGGGGTTCGAGCGTGCCTTCTCGTTGGGAGTCGCTCCGTTCTGGATCGGCGCCCTGGTCAAGTCCGCGGTGGCAGCGGTGATCCTCGTCGGGGTCGTTCGGCGAGAACCCGCTCGGATCAGGATTCGAGAATCGCCCGCGTCGTAGTGCTGATCCGGCTTTACGCGGTGAGAGCGAGACTCAGTCCGCGACGACTCCCCGTCCAGTTCGTGGCGAAGCCTCGCCATCTGAACGCCACAGTCTGAGAGTAGGGTTGCCCTCATGGTTCTCATCTTCCACGGAATCCTCGCGGCCCTCGTTTGGAGTTTGTTCGTTCGCGTAGCGCCCAGCCTGAGACCCGAAGGGTCCGAGCGGCGGAGGCTCTCGGTCGAGTTGGTCAAGGTACTTCTCGTCGCCCTCATGGTCGCTTGGCTGCTGTCGGAAGTGGTCGCCCACAGCCGCTTTGCGCTGATGCGGCTTCTGGGAATCTTGGGCTTCGTCTACGTTCCTCTGGTAGTCCTTGGAATCAGTGTTCGCACTTGGCGTCGTGGTCGCCGGTGGTCGAGCGGAGTCGCGATCGCGGTGTCTCTTGCCCTGGTGGCGGTGGGGATTGACGCCTATTGGATCGAACCTCAGCGTCTGGAAGTGTCGCGAGTCGAGCTGCGCAGTTCCAAGGTTGACCGAGTGATTCGTATCGTGGTCGTGGCAGATCTACAGACGGATGCGATCGGTGACTATGAGCGGGGGGCCCTGCGAACCGTGATGGAACAGAAGCCCGATCTGATCGTGCTGCCGGGGGACTACCTTCAGATCAGAGATCCCGAACGTCGCCGCGTACTGGCTGGCGACCTCAGGAAGGCGCTGAAGGATGTTCAGCTTGGGGCGCCCCTCGGCGCTTTTGCGATACGCGGAGACATGGAGAGTCGGGATTGGAGCGAGTCCTTCGCCGGCACCGGTGTCGTCACTCTCGAGGATCACACGATCCTGGCCCTCGACGGCCTGGACCTCACGGCGTTGACGCCGCAGGAATCGCACCGCGTCGACCTTCGGGTGGCGGGCCGCGATCCTTTCCATCTGGTTTTCGGACACGCCCCGGACTTCGCTCTCGGCGATGTCCAAGCCGACCTCCTCGTCGCCGGGCACACCCATGGCGGACAGGTCCGACTCCCCTTCATCGGTCCACTGCTCACCTTCAGTCACGTCCCTCGGGACTGGGCAGCCGGTGTGACCGAGCTGTCCGGCGGCCGCACCCTCGTCGTTTCGCGGGGCGTAGGCATGGAGCGTGGCGAGGCGCCGCGGATCCGCTTCCTGTGCCGGCCGGAAATCGTGGTCATCGACGTGCTCCCGGCGGGTTAGACTCGCGATCAGAGGTGGGCGGTGTCCAGCTGCCCCCGCCGTCCCAGGAGAACCTATGCAGAACGATCCCGAGAGCCCGCTCACCGAGAAGCGTCAGATCACTACCGGTCCCATCGTAGGGTCCTTCAAGACCTACTTGGAGGGAGGGAACCGCGCCGATCTCCGCGTACCCTGCCGGGAGATTCCGCCGGTTAGTCCCAATGGGGGCGGCGAAAGCGTCCTTGTCTATGACACCTCGGGACCCTACTCGGATCCGGATGTCGCCATCGACGTGCGCCGGGGCCTAGCCGGTCTTCGGAGCCCCTGGATCGATGAGCGCGGTGACACCGAGCGCTATCCGGGACGGGCTTACCGTCCGGAGGACGACGGCTACATGAAGGCCGGGGCCCGTGAGATTCCGCAGCGACCGGCCGAGCCGCGGCGGGCCCGATCCGGGCGCAACGTCAGCCAGATGCACTACGCACGGCAAGGCATCGTCACTCCGGAGATGGAGTACATCGCCATTCGCGAGAACCTGACTCGCGAGACGGCGCGTAGAACTCTGAACGACCGCGCTCCCGACGACGAACGGGATCGTCGCCTTGCCGGCAACGGACTGGGAGCGCAGATCCCGGCTGTCATCACTCCGGAGTTCGTGCGCGACGAGGTGGCTCGCGGTCGCGCCATCATCCCCGCCAACATCAATCACCCGGAGTCGGAGCCGATGATCATCGGCCGCAACTTCCGGGTGAAGATCAACGCCAACCTCGGCAACTCCGCCGTCACCTCGTCGATCGAAGAGGAGGTCGAGAAGATGGTGTGGGCGATCCGCTGGGGCGCCGACAACATCATGGACCTGTCGACCGGTAAGGACATTCACACCACCCGCGAGTGGATCTTGCGCAACTCGCCGGTTCCGGTGGGCACCGTCCCCATCTATCAGGCGCTGGAGAAGGTCGACGGTCGCCCCGAGGGCCTTACTTGGGAAGTCTATCGCGACACCTTGATCGAGCAGGCCGAGCAGGGGGTCGACTACTTCACCATCCATGCTGGGGTCTTGCTGCGCTACGTGCCGATGACGGCGAAGCGGATGACCGGCATCGTCTCGCGCGGGGGCTCGATTATGGCCAAATGGTGCCTTACCCACCACCGCGAGAGCTTCCTCTACACTCATTTCGAAGAGATCTGCGAGATCATGAAGGCGTACGACGTCTCTTTCTCGCTGGGAGATGGTCTGCGTCCTGGTTCGATCGCCGACGCCAACGACGAGGCTCAGTTCGCCGAGCTCGAAACCCTTGGCGAGCTGACTCAGATCGCCTGGAAGCACGATGTTCAGACCATGATCGAAGGTCCCGGCCATGTGCCGATGCACCTCATCCGCGAGAACATGACGAAGCAGCTGGAAGTGTGCGGCGAGGCGCCCTTCTACACCCTAGGTCCCCTCACCACCGACATTGCGCCGGGCTACGACCACATCACTTCGGCGATCGGCGCGGCGATGATCGGTTGGTTCGGGACCGCCATGCTGTGCTACGTCACGCCCAAGGAACACCTGGGGCTTCCGGACCGCGACGACGTCAAGGAGGGCGTGATCGCCTACAAGATCGCCGCCCACGCGGCCGACCTCGCCAAGGGGCACCCGGCCGCGCGTCGTCGCGACGACGCTCTCTCACAGGCCCGTTTCGAGTTCCGGTGGGAGGATCAGTTCAACTTGGCGCTCGATCCCGAGACGGCGCGCTCGTACCACGATGCGACGCTGCCGCAGGAGGGCGCCAAGGTGGCCCACTTCTGTTCGATGTGCGGTCCCAAGTTCTGCTCGATGGAGATCACCCAGCAGGTCCGCGACTATGCGGCGAGCCAGGGTCTGGGAGTCGAGGAGGCGGTGGACTCCGGACTCCGCGACAAGGCCGAGGAGTTTGCTGCGGTCGGTGGTGAGCTCTACGTGGCCGCAGGCGACTGAGGCCGGGCCAAGAGACCCGATTCGAGGTCGAGTTCGTACCCACTGACGAGTTCCACTGGGCGACGGCTGTGCGGGTCGGAAAAGGTCAGCCGTTTGGCGACGAGGCGAAGTGGATTCTCTGGGTCGTCGGGTGCTTCCGGCTGCAAGTCGGGATAGTAGCGTTCGCCGAGAATCGGCCAACCGAGACCAGCGAGGTGAAGACGGAGTTGGTGCTGTTTTCCCGAAGTCGGTCGGAGCTCGAACTGGCCCACCCCTTTGTGCCAGCCGGCCAGGTGGAGGGCGGTGCTCGCGTTGGGGGTTCCCTTCACCACCCGCATGCGAAAGAAGGGCTTCCCGGAGACCAGCCGATTGTCGATCTGCCAACTATTCTTCGCCGGTCGTTCAGGAACCCTGGCGAGCGCGGTGTACTGGCGCAGGATCTCTCCCTGCGCGAAGCGCTCGGCGTACGGTGCGGCGGCGCCCGGGGTCGATGCGAAGAGAAGCACCCCCGAGGTGGCCCGGTCGAGTCGATGGATCGGGGTCAGATCTGGGAGACCCAGCTCGTCGACCAGTCGGTAGAGAACACAACGCCGAACGTAGGGACCGCTGGGTGTCACGGGCAGGAAGGGTGGTTTGTCGACGACGACCAGGCGATCATCGCGGTAGAGGATCGGGATCTCGCCGGTGGGACTCGGCTCGTCGACTACTTCTCGAAAGTAGCGGATTCGCAGTCGCGGTACGAAGGGGCTACTCGGTAGCAGGGGGTGGCCACGCTCATCGGTGACGAGACCCTGTTCCATGCGAACCTGCCAGGTGTGCCGAGAGATGCGGGGAAAGCGCACGGCCAACCAGTCGAGCAATGTGGAGGGTAGGGGCTCCGCTCCCACTGCAGGCTTCGAGGTCTCACGGTCCAGGCCGGGAGTTTGAACCCAGGAGGCGCGCGGAGCCCGCACCTCTAGCTCACCACGGCGACGGTTGCTTGCGGCAGGTCAGAGTGCCGCGCGACGGCTCGGGCCTCTCGTTCCACCGCGTCGAGATGTCGTCGGCGATCCCAACCCGAGAGGGGTTCCAAGGACACTTCCAGGCACTTGGCGCGTCGCTTGGAGGACCATGTGGCCACCACCCGGCCGCGGTGAAGAGCCACCGCCGCGACGACCCCGGCCTTGCGCCAGATGGCTTTCTCCTCGCTGGCTATGGGGACCGTCCACCTCTTGTCGGCATGGCTCATCAGGAGCGTGTCCCACATCGGGAGGAGGCGGAGTGGCCAGTTCCGGTCGTCAGGAGGAACCTCGCCGGTAATCTCCTCGAGGTCCTCGGCCCGGCCCAGCAGCTGGCGTCCTCCACACTCCAAAGTGATCAGTTCTCGTTCGGGTCCGAAGGATGCGATCCACTCCCGAACGGCGGAGAGATTGGCGCCGAAGAAGTGGGCCATGTCGTGTGGGGTCGCCGGCCCGTTGACGCCAAGGTAGCGCCAGGCTAGGTCGGCGGCCGCCCTCTCGGTGGCTAGCGCTGGCATCACCTCGAGATGGGGAAATGAGCAGGTCCTGGCGGCGTAGACCTGCTCGACGCCTCGCTTCTCCGTGAGGCTGACCTCGCCTAGAAGTGCGAGCTTCCAGATCAATCGACCCGCCGCGAAGCGCAGCGCGCCCTTCTCTTGACCCCAGCGAGCGATCGCTTGGCGGAGGAAGGGGGGGCGCACGCAGGACTCCAGGTCGCTTCGCGTGACCGAGCCGAGGCGCTCCAGTACTCGTCGAGCCGGTTCGAGATCGATCTCCTGGGGAATGGCATGGAGCCGTCCCCCGGGCTTCCACGAGTCCAAGGCGGCAAGGATTGTCGGCCAGTCTCCGGGCGCGTAGATGTGCAGCGTGTCGCGTTGACCCCAGGTGCGAACGAGCCGACGCGGTGTTTCGAGGAGATCCCGTTGGAGGTCCAGGGCGGTCGGGAGCTTCGCGCAGCGCTGGCTGAGAGAGAGGAGACTCGCCGTCAGTTGCTGAGACTGGGCCCCGAGAAGGGTCGCACTCGCCGAGACTGCGTCTGGCGCTCCGCCTCCGGCGAGTCCGCTACGTCGGGCGCGGAAGTAGAGCACCTGTTCTTCGCTAACGAAGTCCGGCATCCTTGCAGAATGACACATCGCTCTCGCCGGGTCGAGGGAGGGAACGTCGTTCGACAGGTCGCTATACTCCCGGTTCCATCACCAAAGTTCTGCGGTCACTCTCGAAGGAGATCTCATGTCCCGTCATGCCTCGTTGGCTTCGTCCCTCTCACTCGTCGCGCTCGCCATTTCCTGCTTTATGGCTCCGGCCCAGGCTCAGAGTTCGCCCTTCGTCTCCGAGCAGCGTTTCGATGACCTCGTGCAGGCGACGTCCGGGGACCGAGCGTTCGACGACGTCCGTCACCTGACCCAGTACCATCGGACCGGCGGCAGCCGGGACTTCTTTGCCGCTACCGAGTGGATCCGCGATCGGGCCAAGGCAGCTGGCCTCGAGGACGTCCGTCTGATCCGGCAGGCATGGGATGGCGTCAACTACAGTTGCCTGAGCGGAGAGGCCTGGCTGGTGGGTTCAGGGTCGGAGGGAGTGCGTCAGAAGCTCGCGTCCTACGACGATTTCGCGCTGACGATCGCCGACGGAAGCCGCACTACCGCGCTCGAGGCGGAGCTGGTCGATGTGGGGCGCGGTACCGACGAGAGCGACTACGAGGGCCTCCAGGTGTCAGGCAAGGTTGTGTTGGCTTCCGCCGCCCCCGGTCGCGTGCAACAGGAGGCGGTGTGGAAGCGCGGTGCATTGGGAGTGGTGTCCTACGCGACCAGCCGCGATACCCACCTCGATGCGCCGGATCAGATCGCCTGGGGTCGGGTGGCGCTGGAAGCCAAGGACGTCGAAGGGGTCGAGGACGGCACGCTCGGGGCCTTCGCCATCATGATCTCGCCGCGACGGGGCCTCGCGCTGGCCCGGGAGATCGGCGATGCCGAGGAGCCGTTGCGTCTGCGGGTCGACATCGAAGCCGAGATTCTGGAGGGATCCGAACAAGCGATGGTCGAAGGCTGGATCCGCGGCAGCGAGATCCACGATCAGCAGATCGTCCTCACGTCCCACATCCAGGAGGAGATCGGCTCGGCCAACGACAACGGTAGCGGCGTGGCCAGCATGCTGGAAGTGGCGCGCGGCTTGACGAGGCTGATCGACGAAGGTCGTATCCCCCGGCCCCGTCGGGACATTCGTTTCTGGTGGGTCAACGAACTCAGCAGTCAGCCACAGTACTTCCGTGAGAACCCGGGCGAACCGCAGAAGATGCTGTTGGCGATCAACCAGGACATGGTGGGCGCCAAGCAGAGCTGGGGAGGTCGGGTGCAGTACGCGTCGCGGTCGCCGTGGAGCCTTCCCCACGCTCTCGACGATGTGATGGAGAGTGTCTTGCTCATGGTTCGAGACGCCAACACCGGTCTACTGACCTTTCGCGGCACCGACAATCCTCCGCGCTTCCAGAAGCCGATCCTGTCGATCAAGGGAACCCGAGATCCGTTCCACGCTCGGATGGTCCCCTACTATGGATCGTCCGACCACCACGCCTTTACCCCGGGACCGGTTGGCGTTCCGGCCACCGCTTTGATCAACTGGCCGGACGATTGGATCCACTCGTCGGGCGACGATCTCGACAACATCGACGCGACTCAGTTGCAGCGTAACGCGGTGGTGGTGGCGGCAGTGGCTTCCTACTTTGGAGAGGTCGACGGAGCGGGTGCGCGGTACTTGGCGGCCCACGTCGCGGCCCGAGCGAGGGGGCGCCTGGCTGAGAATCTCACAACCGCGATCACCTACCTGCTCAACGGCTCTGAGGCGAGTCACCTCGAGGATCGCCGCTGGGCTCGTAACCTGCTGTCGCATTCCTACGATCGTGAAGTTGCGGCTTTGGGCTCGGTGGCCGAGTTGAACAGCAGTCCCGAACTCACCGCTTGGGTTGACGATCTGAGCGAGAACCTGGAGACGGAGCGAGTCCGACGCCTCGCCGAACTCGACACGACCTTTGCGGCTTTCACTGGTCTTGATCCGTTGGCCTCAGTGGCGGAGCTGTCGGAACAGGAACAGGAGATGGAAGATATCGTCTTCGCTCCGGTTGATGACCTCGGCACCTACTTTGACAGCATTGGCAGGGCCGACGGAGGTAAGGACCTTCATGCGATCCTGCGCTTCGAGGTCTACAACTTCGCCGACGGCAAGCGCAACGCGCTGCAGGTCTATGAGGCGGTTCGAGCCGAGGCTATGGGCGCCGGAGATTGGTACTACGGTTCGGTGACCTCCGATGCGGTCTTGGAGGCCCTGCGGGGCGCGGTGGCTAGCGGGGCCTTGATCGAGCGCTGAGTGTCTCTAGGGCCCCTTTTCGTCTCTGGCCGCGTTGCCACTCCTGGAAGTATCTCGAGACCCGCGTCGCTGCGCCCTGTCAGGTGAGCGATGACATGGGATAGGTGACACGAGACTGGGATAGGTGACACGAGACCTCCGGAAACCCATCCACAAGCGGATCGTCCGGCGTCTCGCCGCTGCCGGAGTCCTCCACACTACCCTCGGGCCGTATAGGCCAAGCCTTGCCGACGGTTTCGAAGTGAGCGACCGTCTCTTTGGCATGGGGCTGGATGGAGCCGAGCTAGTCGGCCAGGGGTCGGCGGAAGGGGACGGTCGCGTTCATCGGTGACGAGGCCCTATTCCATCCCAACCGGTCAGGAAGTCCGAGAGAAGCGGGGATAACACTCGGCGAACGACGCAGTACTTCCGTGAGGCTCTAGAGGAGCCACAGAGGATGACGCTGGCCAAGGGGCCCCGTTTCTGGTATTTGGCGACAGGTCTGCCCTCACGACGTCACCTATCGGCCCGTTCAGCCCTGTCACGTCGTTAGTGTGTAATGGAATGACGCTTTTCGCCACTTCTAATTGAGAGGTACGGTCCACAGCCGCGGGCGCTCTGCGGCTTTGCGATTCTCGAGGCTGAGGTGACGGATGTTTCCTGGCCGTTCGCAACTGGGTCGTCGACGGAGGGCTCACTCAAATGAAGAATGGAAGTCCGCTTCGCGCAAGGCTAGGGGCGTCGCATCCACCTGACGAGTTGCCGCCGCGGTTGGCGTCGGCATACCAGCAGTCGAAGTCGAGGCCGGCTAACGGGAAGTGGCGAACGCGTTCGACCCCTGGCCACGGTGGAGTGTCATGAACCCGTCTCCAATTCGGGTGATGCTTCTCGAGGATTCTCCGGACGATGCGGATCTCGTCGTCCTCGAGCTACGCCGCGAGGGGCTGGATATCGTCTACGAGCGCTTCGAGACGGCCGCGTCCATGAAACAGGCACTGTCGGAAGAGTCCTGGGACGTCGTGATCTCGGACTACTCGATGCCGTCTTTCGACGCGCGGCAGGCGCTCGACCTTCTACTCTCCACGGGTCTGGACATCCCGTTCATCGTCGTTTCGGGAACCATCGGGGAGGAGACCTCCGTCGAGATGATGCGAGCCGGCGCCAGTGACTACCTACTCAAGGACAGGCTCCACCGTCTGGGTGCTGCCGTCCAGCGAGAGCTGGCGGCGGTTCGATCGCGACAGCTTCGACGGGAAACCGAGCACGCCTTGATTCAGAGCGAGACGTACAATCGTGCTCTTCTGCGTACGATTCCGGACACGATCTTCCGCATCTCCGAGAGTGGAACATTTCTCGACTTCCTCTCCGGCGATGCGGCCGACCTGACTCATCCCACCGAGTCGTTCTTACATCAGCGTCTCGAGGACGTCTGGCCAGAAGCCGTGGCCAGTCGATTCATGGAGGCGATCGAGATAGTGATCGAGGAAGGAGGCACCCAGGCGATCGAGTACGAACTCGAGGTGGATGGCATGCGGAGAACCTTCGAGAGCCGCTTGGCTGCCTGTGGCCCGGGTCAGGTCATGACCGTGGCTCGCGATGTTACCGCCAGTAGGGATCTGGAGAAGCAGGTTCGGGCGAGCCAGCGTATGGAAGCACTCGGCCGGTTGGCGGGAGGCATCGCGCACGATTTCAACAACTTGATGATGGTCATTCGGGTTAGCAGCGAGTTCCTACGGGAGGCCTTGCCGCCAGACGCTACGGCCAAGGAGGATATTGACGCCATCCAAATGGCCTCTGACAGAGCTACTGAGCTCACCCGGCAGCTGCTCGCTTTCAGTCGACGACAGATGCAGCGACTCCAGGTTATCAATGTCAACAATGTCATCGAGGATCTTCAGAAATTTCTTCGGCCGGTGATTGCTGAAGATATCGACCTGGTGATCGAATTGCACCCCGAGGTGGGATTGATCAAGGCGGATCCGGCCCAGATCGAGCAGGTTCTGATGAACGTGGTGCTCAATGCACGAGATGCCATGCCGAGTGGCGGAAGGCTCGCCATCGAAACCTCGACCGTCTGGCTCGATGATGGCTATGAGAGTACGAAGAGCGCCCGAGTTCCGCCGGGGCCCTATCTCATGATTTCCGTTTCCGATACCGGACTTGGGATGAACGAGGCGGTTCAGGCGCAGATTTTCGAACCGTTCTTCACCACTAAGGGTGGGAGCAAGGGCACGGGACTGGGTCTCGCGACGGCCTTTGGAATCGTCAAACAGAGTCATGGCTTCATTTGGGTCTACAGCGAGATCGGACAGGGAACGACCTTCAAGATCTACTTTCCCCAAGTCGAGGACGCCAACTTGCCAATCGCCATGGCGATGCCAGAGGTGGCAGACGTCGGCGGCCATGAGACCGTGCTCCTCGTCGAGGACGAGGCGATGGTGAGAGCGGTGGCTCTGAAGCTGTTGCGCAGCGCTGGGTACAACGTTCTCGAGGCGGCAGGGGGGGGCGAGGCCCTGAGGTCATGTCAGGCCCACGATGGCGTCATTGATCTCCTGATCACCGATGTCGTCATGCCCGATATGAGTGGCCGAGACTTGGCGAGGGAGCTCAGCAAGCTGCGACCCGAGATGAGGGTCTTGTTCGTTTCCGGCTATACGTACAACGGCATCGGGCACCGAGGGGTTCTGGATGCCGACGTCATGTTCCTGTCGAAGCCCTTCACTCGACGGTCTCTGCTCCACAAGGTTCGGGGGATCCTAGACCAAGAGCCCTGACGGACCGCGAGCGGTCCAGTGCTGTAGGACCTAGATCGAGCATGCGGTAGCACCCTCGATCTCCACCAAGATGCGATCGTTCGCTCCAGGTGTTCGTGGTTCCGTGAGTTCGTCGAGCTCGACTCATCTCGAGACTGCCGACCGGACGCCTTCCGCGTCGAGGGCGGGCACAGTCCAATTGAGACTCTGTCGCGGGGCAAGGGTTGTCTAGACTCTGGATCCCGACTGTAGACAAATCGTTTTAGAAGAAATTAGATGGCGGCGTTAAAGCTCTTTTCTAGAGTGACTTAGTGTCGTTGTCGTTGGGTGGCAAGCTTCCTGCAGTCTTGGTGTGTGACCGACAAACCACTAGACCCAGGAGCTACCCGACCATGAAGATCCAGAACGCAATTCTCCCAACTCTTGTCGCAGCGTCTTTCCTTTTCATTCCGTCGCCGACGATGGCGGAGCCCAACACCGCTCTCGGCTTTGTCAATCGCATGGATTGCAGCCGAGTTCCGAACGAGCAAGTCGACGTTGAGGACAGTCGTCGTCGACTGAAAGAGAAACTCGATGCAGCGCCAACCCAAGACCCCCAGGCGCTGTTGCGAATCTTCTGCTCGGTCCCCCGGTGGACCGTCGACGAGAGAATCTTCTTCTCTCACGCCGCATTCGTCGGGCTGACGGAAGCGAATCGAAACCTCTTTCTAGATCGTCTGGCTGCGGTGGACCCGGCCCAGGTGATGGAGATGGCCGTGGACACGGGGAAAACCCACACGCCCGCGTTTCGTACCGCGGTCGATGAACAGGAGCGACGCCTGGTGCGGGAGATAAAAGGTCTGTCGCGAGAGCAACAGTTGACCGCTTACCTCGGTGAGGTGCCGGCCGCCGAGCTGATGTCTCGACGGGATCGGAAGAGGGTCGATTCGAAGCGTCGAGCTCGAGACCTCGCCTCGGACCCGGCGATCCTCGAGAACTTCGATCGCATCGAGGATTCCTGGCTGGTGGGTCTTCAAGCAGACTCTGGCTCGACGATGCCACTCTTCACCAATCTGATCGAGCTTGTCCAGCTGAAGGTGATGGTCGCTCGTAACCTTCGCTTTCGCGGCCTCGTGGCCGATCAACAGACGGTGACCCGGGAGTTCCATCGCATCCGTAGTGCCCGTGAGCAGTTCGGCGCCTTGTCGCTCTTCGCCCAGCGGAGAACGGTCTTCATGGCGGATGACCAGGAGTGGAAATGGGGCAAGCCGATCATTGGGTCTGAGAAGCACCTCGCACAGCTGCGCGACCAAGGTACCGATTTGAGTGTCGTCGCAGAAAAGAGCGCCATGGCGTCCACCACGGTCCTCGGCGAGGTTCAGGAATCGGCGGACTTGACGCTGCTTCTGGGTGGCCACGGCGACTCTTCGACTCTCGAGCTCGGGGGTGGATTGGAGACTCGAGAACTCGCTCGGGCCTTTGTCGAGCGCGCTGCTTCCCAACCCGCTTCCGCCGGGCCCGCGATCCTGATCGCCATGACTTGCAAAGGTCACGACTTTGCTCGCGGCTTGTTGGACGCCATGCATAGCTTGGACCCGACGGCGCCCAAGCCCATCATCATCGTCCCCAGTGAGTTTGGCCAGCCCTTCCTGAAGTATCCGAGCGATCCATTCCTTGGCCATGACCTCGGTCTGCGCGGTGGACAGGCCAGCACCTTGGGCGAGATGTTCGGCCAGGCTCACATCGAGACCTCGATCTATGTGACCGATGAGAACAATATTCCGATGCAGGTCCTCTAGGCCTCGCCAGGCTTGCGTCAGTCTAGAAGTAAACACGTTGCGAACCAGGGGAAAGCGATGCACGACCAATTGATCACAAGAAAGCCCAGACTCCTGCATGTGGAGGATCGAGAGGCGGTGAGAAGACTGATCGCGCGCTACTTCAGATCCCGTGGCTTCGAGGTGGTTTCGTCATCGGAGGTCGAGGAGGCGAAGGCGCTCCTCGACCTGAGGGACTTCGAAGCCATGATCACCGATCTGAGACTGACGGAGCTCGATCGAAGCGAGGGATTGGACCTCATCAGCCATGCCAGGTATCACCGTCAGGACATGCGGATCGTCGTCCTCACCGGTGCCCCGGGGGAAGACGTCGAGCGAGCATGCCGGCGGCTCGGCGCCGATGAGTTCCTGTGCAAGTCCCAGCCGTTGAACGACCTGTTGTCTGCCGTCGTCGCGGAGAGGGCCCAGAAGAACGACGAAACCCCTTCCGCCAGACCCAATCGACCCACATCAGCCTCTCGAGACGACCTCCGATGCTTGTCGGAGAAAGATCTTGGAGTGCAGTAGAGGAGCTACCTTGTGGTCGAAGAAATCAGCTTGACCTTTGCGGACCCTCAGTGGGAGGAGTCCTATCGTCGCAGTCACTCGCAGGCCTGTCGACGCCCAGTTTTACGCCTGACCTTGATCGGAGCGATGGCGATGCTAGTCTACATTCCACTAGATCCCCATCTGCTGGGGCGAGATGCTCTCGCTTTTGGTTTGGTCCGAGCCATCACCAGCGCTCTGCTCTTGGCCGTTTCCCTGGGACTCACGTTCTGGCCAGCTCTGGGTCGTCGTGCCCATGGCGTGGGCACAGTCGCCGTCTCGCTGTACTCCTGTGTTGGGCTAGGCCTGGTATGGACAGCCGGACCGTCCCACTTCCAGCCTTATCAGACCAACTTCCTTCTGACCGTGGTCGTGGGGTTCTGGGTTCTGCGGGTTCGCTGGTGGGTGAGCCTGCGACTTGTCTTCATCCTGACCCTTCTGGATCTGACTATTCTCTCTCGTCTCGAAGTGTCTCGAGCTCACCAGATAGCTGCTTGCGTCTCCAGCCTGGTCGCCGCAGCCGTAGCCTGTCTAGCTGGCTACTCCTGGGAGAAGCATGAGCGGCGACATTTCCTCGATCGACTGGTCATCGCCGAAGAGCAAGCTCTCTTGCAGGACATGAACCGGACCCTTAAGGAGGCTGCGGTTCGAGATTCTTTGACCGGGCTCTTGAACCGACGATCTCTGAACCAGCGGCTAGCAGAGGTTCTCGCCTTCTCGCACCGCTACGGCACCCATGCCAGTTTGGTGATGGTCGACCTCGATGGCTTCAAAAGTATCAATGACACCTTCGGTCACAGCATCGGCGACCGGCTGCTGCAAGTCTTCGCCGGGGTGCTGGAGGATTCGATCCGCGAGACCGACTTCGCCTTCAGACTCGGCGGAGATGAGTTCTGTATTCTGCTACCGGGGTCGAGTTTGAGCGACGCTACCCTATTTGCAAACCGCATCCTGGCCGAGTTTCCCGCCCTTCTCGGACGTGAGATCGACGATGCGGCGCTGATCACCGGCGGCGTTGGTCTCAGTGCTGGCTGCGTAGAGACGACAGGGCCAGGAGAGACTCCCGAACATTTGCTGCAACGCGGTGATCGGCAGCTCTACCGAGCCAAACGATCCGGCCGCAACCGGGTTTGCCAGGAAGACGGGCGTGACATAGAGGTTGTGCGGCGCACTCGGTCGTGCCTAGCCCAATGATGCGACTCGTCTGCTGCTCAGAAGGCTGCGGGCGCTATTCAAAGTCCGTGGTGAACACTTCCTTGGTTCTCGTGTGCAGTTTTCCAGCCGACGCGGTATTATAAACTAAATACACCGGAGCCACTGTGCAGGGACGACAAGCTGGAGCAACGCCAATGAAGCATCGGGTTCTGATCGTCGAGGACGAACCGGCGGTCCGCCGTGCGGTACGAAGGCATTTGGAGAGAGAAGGGTTCGAGGTTGTCGAAGCCGCGACGATTTTGCAGGGCGAAGTGGCTTTCCGGAGCGAGCGTCCGGATGCGGCGGTCTTTGACTACAACCTTCCCGATGGAACCGCGACGGACCTTCTCAGAGCGCTCGATCCACGGGCCCTCGGAGTACCGGTCGTAGTCTTGACGGGAGAGGGAACGATCGACCTCGCGGTGCAGTGCATGCAAGACGGGGCGGAGAGCTTCCTGACCAAACCGCCCGAGATGGAAACCCTTACGGGGATTCTTCAGCGCGCTCTCGAGACTCGCCGCATCTATCGACGCGCGGTGGCCGCAGAACGGAAGGAGCTGGCGCCAGGCGAGCTGGATCCGTTCGTGGGGACATCGTCGGCGATCAGGAGGTTCGAGGAAGATGCACGTCTGGTTGCCGAGTCGGACGCCAGCGTTCTCATCCTGGGGGAGACGGGGAGTGGAAAAGGTGTCTTGGCCCGCTGGCTTCATGCGCAGGGTCCGCGTTCCCAAGAGGCTTTCATCGATCTCAACTGCGCTGGTCTCTCGCGCGAACTGCTCGAGAGTGAGCTCTTTGGTCATGCTCGGGGTGCGTTCACCGGTGCCGTTGCCGAGAAGCAGGGATTGATGGAAGTGGCGCATCGAGGCACCCTCTTCCTCGACGAGATCGGCGACATGGACATCATGGTGCAGCCCAAGTTTCTTACCGCCATCGAGGAGCAGCGCTTTCGCCGCCTGGGCGACATCAAAGATCGCAGCGTAGACGTACGGTTGATCTCCGCAACTCACCGGCACCTGGCGAAGCGGGTGGAGGAGGGTGTATTTCGTGCCGACCTCTACTACCGTGTCAACACCGTGATCCTCGAGGCGCCTGCCCTGCGAGAGCGACCGGAGGATATTGGAGAGATCGCTGACTCACTTCTTCGACGCTTGGCGAAGGACCTCTCGGAGTCCCCGCCCACTCTGACGAGGGAGGCCAAAGAGCTTCTTGCTGGACAATCCTGGCCGGGCAATATCCGAGAGCTACGAAACGTCCTCGAACGAGCCCTACTAGAGAGTCGCGGCGCAGAGGTGAAGCGCAAGCACCTTCGGCTTCATGTAGGGGCGGGAACCCCTCCCCTCAGCGTCCACCCAGCGCCCATGGCCAGTCTTGCGGATCTCGAGCGGACCCACATCGAGAGCGTTCTCGAGCAAGTCCGCGGCAGTGTTGATAAGGCTGCGAAGCAGTTAGAGATTCCACGCAGCACTCTGTATCAAAAACTAAAGGTCTTCGGTATCGATCCCTCGCACTTCCGGGCCTGAATCACTGGGTCCCGAACCCCGGAGTTATCCTGGCCATCCGTTGCCAGTCAGATAGAACCGGCCGAGAGACTCCAGAAACTACAAGTGGCCGCTACCGAGAAGGACGAGGCGCTGGCGGAGTACAGGAAGCTGCAAGCCTCAGGACCACGAGGCCACTCAGACTCTAGGTGGCGGCTCGTTGAGGACCAACCAGAAGAGGCCCAGGTGTCTGGCAGCGTTTACAAACTGGTCGAAGTCCACTGGCTTGCGGACGTAGCTATTTGCCCCCAGCTGGTAACCTCGGAGAAGGTCGATCTCCTCCAGGGATGAGGTGAGGATGACGACTGGCAGGAGGCTCGTCGGAGGGTGAGCCCTCAGTCGTTCCAGCACCTCCAGGCCACCGACCTTCGGCAGGTTGAGGTCGAGAAGGATCACCTGAGGTAGCTGGGTCGGGTCCCGATCGGAGAAGGAACCGGTGGCGAAAAGATAGTCGAGAGCCTCGGCTCCATCGCGAACCACCACGACTTCGTTGTGAATCTTGCTCTTCTTGAGCGCACGTAATGTCAACAGTTCATCGTCGGGGTTGTCCTCCACGAGCAGAATGGTTTTCTTGCCCAGCACTAGTCACTCCCTTTCTTAGGTAAGGTAAAGAAGAAGGTAGCTCCGTCATTGACCTTCCCTTCCGCGCGCACCCTACCACCATGACGGTGAACGATGCGCTGCACGGTTGCCAAGCCGATCCCGGTTCCCGGGAAGTCACGAGAGCTGTGTAGACGCTGGAATGGCGTGAAGAGTTTGTTGGCGTGAACCATGTCGAAACCGATACCATTGTCTCGCACGAAATAGGTCGGCGAGTCAGGGCTTTCTTGGATTTGCCCCTCGCTCGCGTTGCAATCGATCACGCCAACCTCGATTCGGGCCGGCGATACTGAGCCGGTGTACTTCCAGGCATTCTCGATGAGGTTGGTGATGAGGATCTTCAACAAGCTGGGATCGCCCGTGACTTCGATGTTCGGAGGCATTTCGATGGTCACCTCGCGGGTCGGGTCGGCGGTTCGAAGTTCGGTAACGGCCGCGTCGACTAGGGCGCAGAGGTTGATTGTTCGTCTCTTCAGAGCAGCGCGAGACACCCGGGACAAGTTCAAGAGATCGTCGATCAGCGCGGCCATCCTCTGCGCTGCGGCACGGACGCGCTCCAGATAACTCTTGCCAACGGCATCGAGGCTATCGGAGTAGTCTTCGAGCAGGGCCTGGCTGAAGCCATCGATACTCCTCAGAGGGGCCCGAAGGTCGTGCGAAACGGAGTAGGAAAAGGCATCGAGTTCACGATTGAGGGTCTCGAGGTCCGAGGCATACTTGGCCAGTTCTAGCGCGTTCCGTCGTTCCAGTGTGACGTCTCGAGCGAGAACGAGCCTAGCCGGATGTCCGTCGAAGTCCAGGGGATGAGAGCTCATCTCGACCTCGATGACGGTTCCGTCCCCCTTCCGGTGCCGCCACGTCCGTCCGCTTAAACTACTCGGCTCGTCCTCCTCGAGCGCCGCCAGGAGCTGCGGATGAACATCACCGATCGTCATCGACGTCATCTCTTCCGCCGTGTACCCGTACGTCGAGAGCGCGCAGCGGTTGACGGCAAGAAAGCGGAGAGAGCGTCGGTCATAGACCCAGCTCGAGACGGGTAGAGTGTGGAACAGCAGCTGAAACCGTTGCTCGGATCGGCGGACCCAGGCGTTTGTGCTCATTAGGATGAGGACGCCGAGGGCGATCAGGGTCGGGGCGGCGAAAGCAACCAAGCTGCTGGGAGCGGAGGCGTATCCTCGGCGCCATCCCAGCATCAGAAGCCAGCCCGCGCCGATGAAGACGATCGACAGCGTGGGTAATAGCCGCTTCGTGATCGGGTTTACCGGGCCGTCGCTCAGGAAGTTGAGAAGTCGTCCTCGTGGTACGAGCCCAATGCCGCCGGTGCCGAGCAGTAGGAGCGCGAGCGACGTGTGGATCGCCATCGGGCCGTGGACTATCGAAAGAGAGTAGAGGTGTCCCATGACACCGGTGAGGCCGAGCGTTCCGACACCGATGAAGGGAATTAGTGGGGCTCCAGGTGGCAGCCACTCTTGACCGAGGAGGAGATAACCGCCCGCGAA
Source organism: Thermoanaerobaculia bacterium (assembly GCA_019911795.1). Taxonomy (GTDB): domain Bacteria; phylum Acidobacteriota; class Thermoanaerobaculia; order Multivoradales; family JAIOJS01; genus JAIOJS01. The sequence goes on from JAIOJS010000258.1 coordinate 17,605, forward strand.
GAGGACGAGGGCGAGACAGGTGGTGAAAGCCATTTCAGCATTCCCCGAGGAAGCCACTCGCGAAGGAAAAAGCCAGCGATCCATGCCCAGTTGCCAGAGGCCGAGATGTTCGAGGCCCCGAGCCAAAGCGAGCGCCAGCACAACGGTCATCCCCACGCGACCGGCGAGTCGCGCAACTCGTGCACGGGAACCGTGGTAAAGGGATAGAGCGGCTATCACGAGGCAGAGAGCGGACAACGGATTCATTGCAACCTCTCCCGGCAGAACAGTTCGCAGCCAGGACAGGTTGAGTCCCCAGCCAAGTGCTCCTCCGAGGCCCAGGATGGCTACGCAAATTGCTGTCCAGCGGTGCAAGGCCAGAAGGCCCTGATTGACTACGGGCATCGGACCCGACGCGAGTGTTCTAGGGGGGCTCATTCTGGCTAGTTTAGACTACTTCATACAGAGAGAGAACAGACTTACCGATAGAAATTGAGCGAAGGCGCTTCTCCGCTTCCTGGGTTCTGAAATCGAGAAAGGTGTCTAGACTTCGGACTAGGAAGCCTTGCCATCGGGACCCGAGCTAAGTGGGGAGCCCCTTGTACCGAATAGGATTCGGCCCCGGGGGCGACCGTGTCGCAGTTGGCACACGATGTGCTAAAGGGTTTTATGTGCCAGGGCTTCGACCATGCCTATCTCCCATATCCGAACCGGAGCTCACGATGAGAACTACCAGGATCCTGATTGCCGACGATGAGTACTCCACTCGGATGACGGTGCGCTATCGCTTGGCCCTCGAGAAGGGACTGCACGTCGCGACCGCAACCGGAGGCTGGGAGGCCCTCCGCCTTGTGCGGACCCTGCGCCCAGATATCCTTCTACTCGGAGCCTCGATGTCGGGTCAAGCAGGCATTTGCATCTCGCAGGCCATTCGCTCCGACGAGAAGAGTCACGGCCACCAACGGTCCATCCAGATCTTCCTGTTGAAGGATCGTGGAATGGAGAGTGGTCGGGACGATGAGGCGACCGCTCCGGAAACCCGCTACGTAGATGCGATCCTTTACCGGCCCTTCGACCTCGAGCGGCTAGCGCAGAGGATACTTGTTCTGGCCAGACACCCAGCCGAAGGTTCTGCCCGAAGCCGAACGGGCCAGCCGAGGACGACCCTTGGTGAGAGTCTACCGCTATGAAGCCGACTCACAGGCTGCTCGACCGGGTCCTGGCTCCCGGAGGTCTGCGATCGGTCTATCAACCGATCTTCGACCTCTCCGAGAGCAACCCTCGGGTTTGTGCGGTGGAATGCCTGACCAGGGGTCCCGTGGGTAGCAACATCGAGACGGCAGACCTCCTGTTCTCCTACGCTCGGTATATGCATGCCGAACACCTCGTCGATCGGGCTGCGATCGAGGCCGCTCTCCTCGGTGCCAGTGAACTGGAGGGGCTGGGTCTTCACATCAACGTCAATGCAGCGACCCTGGCTCGCGACGAGAAGTTTCCGGAGTTTCTGACCGCGGCTTGCGCGATCTGCGGAATCGATGCCGAAAGGGTGATCGTGGAGATCGTCGAACATACGATGATCGTCGACCGAACGCGCTTTCTAGAATCGCTCCGAAAGCTGCGCCAACGCGGCTTTACCATCGCTCTGGACGATGTGGGCTTGGGGAACTCCAACTTCTTGATGTTCTACCTCACGCAACCAAGGGTTCTGAAAGTAGACCGTTTCTTTGTCGATGGCGTGAATGGAGATCCCGTGCGCCGGGCCGTGCTGGTGGCTGTGCAGAGGTTGGCAGCAGAGTTCGATGGTTACGTGGTCGCTGAGGGTGTCGAGCGAGAAGAAGACCTGGCGACTCTCCGTGAGCTCGGAATTCTCGAAGTCCAGGGCTTCCACTTGTCGCGGCCGCTCCCTCAGAACCAGCTGGCTGCTCTTCTCGAGGGTTGCGGTACGAGTAGCGGTCACCGTGGAGCCTTACCTACGTCCTCGACGACGTGATGGAGAGTGTCTTGCTCAGGGCGCGACATGATCGATCCAACTCAGTAGCACGGAATGCGTTGATGGTAGCGGTCGCTGCCGGAGTCCTCTGGCACCTCTCGGTCCCGATCGGCCACACCTTGCCGACTGGGTTCGAAGTGAGCGATCGCCTAGTTGGCTACTAGGGCCAATTGCCTAGTGAGCTAGTCGGCCACTGGGGGGGGAGTGAGTCGCCGCCAACCCAGGAGCATGAGGACACCGGCAAGCAGGACCAGGGCCCATTCTCCCAGGGTTGGGATAACCACAACGCTCGCGGTCACGCTGAGGTCGTCGGTCGCGACGTCGGCAGGATCTCCAATCACGGTATTGCCGCCGACGGTCGCCGACAGGGGGCTGGTCACGTTGGTGTAGTCGGCGCTCTGCGCGTCTGCCGGTACCTGGACGGTTGTAGAGAAGGTGCAGGACCCGCCCGCGGGCAGCGAGCCGCCGGTCAGGGTCACCGTCGCGGTGCCGTCGAGAAGTGAACCAAAGCCGCAGATGTCGTTCTGCGGTAGGTCGGTCGCGACCAGCCCCGAGAGCATGGCGTCGAGGTCGTCGGCGAAGGTGAGGTCGGCGACGGCGTTGACGGGGTCGGGGTTGGTAATGGTAAAGCTCAAGGACGCAGTCTCACCCGCGGTCACGGCGTCCGGATCAAACTCCTTGGTAAAGGTCAAGAAGGCGACCTCGAGGTCCGCCGCGGCGGCAGGAGACTGAAGGGCAACGGGACCCACCAAGTAAGAGAGGACGCTCGTGGTGTTAGTGAAGACTCCGCTAGGGGCATCCACCGGTAGCAGTACGCTGGCGGCAAAGGTGCAGGACGCACCGGCAGCGAGACTTCCACCGGTGAGGGTGATGACGCCAGCTCCGGAGAGCTGAGAACCGACACCACAAACGTCGTTCTGGGGTAGGCCGGTGGCCGCCAGACCCGTAATCACGGCGCTGAGGTCGTCGCTAAAGGAGATTCCCACCACGCCGGTCGTGGCGGGGTTGGTGATAGTGAACTCCAAGCCGACCAGCCCTCCGGGCAGGATAGGCCCAGCGAGGAAAGCCTTGGTGAACGTCAAGACTGGCGCCGGATCGGCGGTCAGGGTGTCGGAGGCGGTACCACTGTTGCCGAGGGATGATGTGAGGTCACCGCTAGTGTTGATGTGGTTGCCTGCGGTGACGCTCGTGGTATCTACGGAAACGGTGCAGGTCGCTCCGGCGACGAGGCTGCCCCCGGAGTAGCCGACGATGCCGGTGCTGGCCGTCGCGGTGATAGTGCCGCCCGTGCACGTCGTGGAGGCGTTGGGTGGCGTAGCGACGGTCACCGCCGCGGGTAGGTTGTCGGTGAAGTCGAGAGTGTTGGCATCCAGCACCCCCGTCGAGTTGTCGATCGTGAAGGTGAGGGTACTAGTCCCTCCGACGATGATCGGATTCTGAGCGAAGACCTTGTCAAAGCTCGGTATGGTCGATACCGAGAGCGTATCGGTAGCGGTACCGCTGTTTCCCAGGGAGGAGGTGAGATCGCCGCTGACGTTGACGTGGTCGCCGGGCGTGTTTGATGTCGTGTCGACCTGCACCGTGCAGCTGGCGCCCGCTGCAACCGTGCCGCCGGAGTAGGAAACGACCCCCGACCCCGCCGTTGCGGTGAGGGTTCCCCCGGTGCACGTCGTGGAAGCGCTGGGTGACGTTGCGACGGTCACGGCCGCCGGTAGGTTGTCGGTGAAGGCGGCGCCGGTCGCCGCGAGGGCGCTGGCAGAGTTGTCGATCGTCAAGGTGAGGGTGCTGACCTGACCCACTCCGACGAAGGCCGGTGCGAAGGCCTTGGCGAAGGTCGGGGGAGGCTCGATGTCGAGCGTGGCGAATGCGGGGCCGGCCTCGGGCACCCCGGCCACAAAGAGATCGCTGGTGGTGTTGAGGTAGTTCCCAGGCGTTGCCCCGGCTGGTATCTGAACGGTCACGCCGAAGGTACAGGACCCATTGGCGAGAAGCGAGCCGCCGGTGAGCGTTAGGGCCGACGGGCCGGACAGACTGGATCCGGCGCCGCAGGGATCGACGAGCGGGAGGCCGGTGGCAACGAGTCCGCTGAGAGTTGCCTCCAGGTTGTCGACGAAGGAGAGGTCGCTGGTCGCACTACTGGCCAGTTCGTCGATGGTGAACTCCAGGACGGCCGTTCCACCGGCTGCGGTCGGCCCATCGAAGCTCTTCGAGAAGGCGAGGTTCTGAATCGACAGCGTGTCGGATGCGGGGTTTCCGGTCAGAACGACGCCGTTGACCGTTCCGGTGATCGAGCTGGTGGTGTTGACGACAGAGCTCGCTCCGGGCATGGCGGGGAGTTGCAAGGAGACGCTGAAGGTACAGCTCGCGCCCGGCCCTATAGAACCTCCCGAGAAGTCGATCGTCCCAGTATTTGGAATGGCAGCGACAGTCCCGTTGCAGGCCGCGAACGGAAGTCCCGTGGCGACCAGCCCAGCCAATGCAGCGTCGAGATCGTCGGTGAAGCCCAGTCCGGTAGCGGTGGCGATCGAGCTTTGGTTGGTGATCGTGAACTCCAGATCCACGGTGGCACCAGGTCCGACCGGATTGGTCAGAAACGTCTTGGACAGCGAGGGGGCTTCGAAGAGGAACAGGGAGTCGGTCGCCTGATTGCCGACCACGAAGCCATCGACGGTACCTTGCACCGTACCAGTGGTGTTGGGGTAGATGCCCTCAGAAGCTCCCACCGGAATCTGCAAGGTGACCGTAAAGGTGCAGGTGCCCGCAATCGGAATGCTGCCACCGGTGAGTACGAGGGTCGTGGTGCCGGAGAGGGTCGACCCGGGGCCACAGGGGTTGGTAGGGAGGGGTGCGATCGCGGCGAGTCCCAACAAAGCCCCCCCGGCATCTCCCAGGTTGTCGCTGAAGGTCACGGCGGAGGCGGCAAAGTTTCGGTCGCGGTTGAGGATTCGAAACTGGAGGTCGACGGTACCTCCGGGGGGCAGCGGGTCGGCGAGAAACTCCTTGACCAGGACGAGCTGGCCGACGGTGGACGTGAGGACAGCCGCGGACCGGCCGGCCGAAGCGTTGGTGCCTAGGATGGTGGTTTGTAGCTCCCCCGACACGTTGAGTAGCGCGCCGCCACCGGTGGACACGACGTCGACCTGAACGGTGCAACTCGAACCCGCCGCTACGGCGGGTTGAACCGCGTCGCCGACATAGTCATAGCTGATTGCTGCGGAGCCCGGATTGGCGGTGAGCGTCGGGACCAAGGGTGCGGTCGCGCAGTCGGTCGTTAGATTGCTAGGCGACGCGACCTGTAGGCCGGTCGGCAGATTGTCGACGAACGAGGCCTCCTCCACCGGGGAGGCATTGACGGAGTTGTCGAGGGTAAAGGTCAAGGTCACCCGACTGCCGAGCGGGAAGGTACTAGGCGAGAAACTCTTGGAGAACCCGGGCAGTGCCGTGGTGACGGTCAGATCGGCGGTGGCGCTGCCGCTGTTGCCGGCCGAGGAGGTGAGATCTCCGGTGGTGTTGGTGTGGACGCCCACGGTAGCGCTAGTCACCAAGACCCTGACGATGCACGTGCTCGAGGCGCCGAGGGTTCCGTTAGAGAAGCTGATGCTCGTTCCACCATTGGCTGCGGCGAGGGTTGGGACTCCGCAGGTGGAGGTTGGGTTGGCTGGCGTGGCCAGGGTAACCCCGGCGGGGAGATTGTCCACAAAGGCGAGGCTATTCACCGGGCTACCGCCGCCGGTGTTGTCCAGGGTGAAGGTCAGGGTGCTGACGCTTCCAGGCCCCATGGTGGCCGGCGAGAAGGCTTTCGTGAAGGTCGGTTGAGCAACGAGTGGACCCGCCAAGGCCAGAAAGATTGTCGCCAGGGTGATCGCCAAGGACTTGGTTACAGGGCTCATCGAAGTCATCCAACTCATCCAATCTGTGAGAGGTCTATCAATCGGACCGTCGATGAGCCCATGCTTGCAGGGATGCTCCCACCACTCTGGTTAGACCAGGTATCGGCGAGCCTCGATTCGTCCGGGTTCCTTCATTGGGAGTCAAACCCCCGTCATGTCATCGTAGGCGCCGGCCCGCCTTTGGGCAGACCTTGGCGCCCACTGATTCTACCCGACGACTCGGGGTCCACGGGTGTCGGTTACACTATGTTTCCTCGGCGTTTCCTCCGGGTGGCGTCCGACTTCCAACCGACACCAGCGGGCCTCGTTGGCCGGATCTCGCTCTCACGGCATTTCCGGCAGCGGTAGCCCTCGCCTTCCTAGGAGTCTCTGCATGTCTCTCGAACCCATGCTCAGTCGCCCGCGGATCCCTTATGGGACCTGGGGTAGCAGCTACTTTCCCGCCTGGCAGCAGTCGGCTCTCGCCGAGGTCAACATCGGCCAGTTCGCCGGCGAAGCCGCAGGTCGCATTTACGGTCGACGGAGGGTTCCTCTCAGTGAGGTCGACTATCTGGTCATCGGTTCGACCGTCCCCTGGCACTGGAAGTTCTGGACCGCGCCCTTGATCTCGGCCTGCTTTGGCCGCCGGGTACCGGGCTACCATGTCGAGCAGGCTTGTGCGACGGGACTGAAGGCGGTGCTCGTCGCCGGCGCCGAGGTGCAGGCGGGACGCGAGGTTGCAGCGGTTGTGACCTTCGACCGGACCTCCGATTCCCCGGTGGGGGTTTTCCCCGAGCGACGTTCCCACGAGCGCACGATCGCCATCAGCGACGTTTGGGACAACTTCGGCTTCGACCCCGCGACCGGCAAGTCGATGATCGCGACTGCCGGCAACGCGGCCCGCAAGTACAAACTCGATCGCCGGGAGGTCGACGAGCTCGCCCTCTATCGCCACCAGCAGTACTTTGACGCTTTGGAGTCGGGCTTCCTCGATCGGGTCTTGGTGCCTCTCGAGATCCTCGGAGTGAACGGGCGCTCGATCGGACGGGTCGACAGTGACGCGGGAGTGCGCCGGTTGACGCCCGAGGCTCTCGCGGCCATGCGGGAGCTCGACAGTTGCGTGACTTCGGGCACCCAGACCCACGCGTCGGACGGCATGGCGACGCTCCTGGTCACCACGCGGGAGCGGGCCAAGGAGCTCAGCCCCCGGCCCGAGGTTGACGTCCAGTTCGTGGCCAAGTTTGAAACCCGCGTCGCGCCGGCGATGATGCCGGAAGCGCCGGCGGAGGCGGTCAAGGGACTCCTCCAGAGAACGGGACTGTCACTCGACGACGTTGCCGTGCTGAAGAACCACAATCCGTTCGCCGTCAACGATGCTCTGTTTGCCAGATCACTCGGTTGCGATTGGCGGACGATGAATCGAACCGGCTCCTCACTGGTTTGGGGACATCCTCAGGGGCCGACCTTGACTCGGTGCCTCATCGAAGGACTCGAGGAGGCGGTCGATCTCGGAGGCGGTTATGTACTGGTGTTCGGCTGTGCGGCCGGCGATGTTGGCATTGCGGCTCTGTTCCAGGTGACCGAGGGAGGAAACTGAGAATGACTGAGACTCCGACGAACATCACGTCGCTACGCCCCTCCACCCTGTCGACTCTGGGACTCGGCTCCCCGCTCGACATCTTCCGTCGAGGCCGCCGGCCGGTAACCGCCGAGGAGGCGGTAACGGCGGTATTCGGTCCCCCAGAGCACCGAGGATCTCTGGTGATCTCCGGCGCCAGCGGGATCGTGGGCGCGGGCAAGACGATGCAGCTGGGCTCGCGACTCGAGCCCTTCGGGGTGCGAGTAGTCGCGCTCGATATGCCGGGCGCTCCGGACGGCATCGGTCGCCAGTATCCGGGACTGGTTCGCGCCTTTGGACGCGAAGGGGCGGATCGAGTGATGAGTAACATCACCCGCCTGACCTACGATGGCAAGAGCCTGCCCCCTCAGTTGGCGGACTTCGACCCCCGTTTCCTGCTCGAGGCGATCCCGGAGATCCTGCCCATCAAGCGCGCTCACTACGAGGCTTTTCGTGCCGAGTATCCCGACATCGAGATCCGTTCCGTAACGTCGGGATTTCCGGCCCGGGAACTGGGCGTCGGAGTGGCCCATCCAGCCTTTCCTCACGAGATCAACAAGATGTGGGAGACGGTAGAAGCCGAGCCCTCGCACATCCCCCAGCTACTCTGGGCGCTTGGGTTAGTCCCGGTGCCGGTTGCCGACCACTGGTCGTTCGTCCTCGATGTGATCTTTTGCGGGGTCACTCAGGCCGCGATTCGCTACCACCGAGCGTCGAACATGCCCTACTGGAAGATCGACAAGTGGGTTCGCAAGATCCTGGGTCCCAATCCCTTCCGAGCCCATGATGCGATCGGTGCCAAGGGTGCAAACTTCCTGACCTGGAGCTGTCTCCACCATCTCGGGGAGCAATACGGGGAGCTGTTCGAGCCTACGCCGGAGCTCATCGAGCGCAAGGACTCGGGGCAGACCTGGTACCCGCCGAACCACTTCCGACCCTTGGTCGACTGGGAACTCACGGAGGCGGAAGAGGCCGAACTACGGCAGTGGTTGATCGGTCCGATGGTGCAGATGGCGAGTCTTCTGCTGGAGGAGGAACGAGCCCACCCCAGCATCGCCAATGCCATCGGCGAAACCTGTGCCCAACTTCGGCACGGGGTCCTGGCCCTGGCCCGCGACCTCGGTGTCGAGGGATCGCGGAAGGCCGTGACGGACTACCATCGACACCACCCCGAGGCCGCTCGAGGCGCCTGGTTCCCGGATGCCCTGGAGGTCCTGAACGAAGTCGGTCTTCAGCAGCTTTACGTCAACGCCGAGCACGACGGACGGGTGGGGTCGATCACCCTTTCTCGCGAGTCGTACAACTGGGATGTCGACGCCGAACTGAACCGCGCCATCGACTGGTTGCGGTCCGAGGGGATCGAGCGGGTCATCGTCTCCGGCGATTTCCACCTCGCCACCCAACTGGTGGGCGCCGACACCGCGGAGTTTTTCCCCGCCCTGGACGAGGAAGAGGAGGGATATCGCGTCTCCTCGGCTTGGTCGAAGACGGCGCGACGCTTGCACGACGACTTCGCGACGTCGGTGGCCTTCCTCGACGGTAAGCGCTGCCTCGGCGGGATGCTGGAGATGGTGCTCCACTGCCACTTCGTCGTAGCGGAATCGAACGTAGGCCTAGGGTTTCCGGAGGTCACGCTGCCGGTCGTTCCGGGCATGGAGGGCTGCCACTGGCCGTTCCGGCGTGCGCAACGGGGGCAGTGGTCGAAACTCGCAGAGCTCCTCTTGGGTGGTCGGTCGGTCAAGGCCGAGGCGGCTCAGGGCTGGCTGATCGATTTCGCCGGTCCTCTCGACGAGGCATTAAGAGTCGTCTGGGCTCTCGCGAGTGGCGACACGGGCGATCAGGGAGAAGTCCAGGGGATCGAGCGACGGCCCCTGTTCGAGGGTCCCCTCGAAGGCGTTGCCGCCGAGTTGGACAAGGCCGAGACGCCACAGATGGTCGCCGGCGGGGTGGCGATTCGCGACACTGTCCTAGCGGCCACTGCCGCCTCCCTCGGCGAGGCCCTGGAGGTGCAATCTCGCCATTCGGCCCGCTTTATGCCGAGCGCAGCATGTCGCAAGGGTGTCGTGGGCCAAGCCCGTGACCGGGTCGAGCGGGTATAGGATCCGATCATCATGAGCGAAACCTCTGGTCACCGACTCGACAAGTCCGAGATCCCAGTCGTCATTCTCTGTGGGGGGCAGGGAACTCGCCTCCGCGAGGAGACCGAGTATCGACCGAAGCCGATGGTCGAGATCGGAGGCCATCCGATCCTCTGGCACATCATGAAGATCTACGCTCACCACGGGTTCCGACGTTTCGTGCTCTGCCTCGGCTACAAGGGTTACGTGATCAAGCAGTATTTTCTGCAGTACCACGAGCATCTCGCTGACTTCACCATTGACATGGCGACGGGAGACACCGAGTTTCACGACGCGCGAGGGCGAGAGAACTGGCAGGTCACCTGTGCCGAGACGGGGCCGGAGAGCTTTACCGGAGCGCGCCTTCACCTCGTGCGTAACTACCTCGATGCCGAGACCTTCCTGTTCACCTACGGAGACGGGGTTGCCGACATTGACCTGGACGCCCTTCTCGACTACCACGTCGCCTCCGGGTCGGTGGCGACCGTTACCGGCGTCCACCCGAGCTCGCGATTCGGTGAAATCGAGGTCCGTGATGGACGGGCCGTGGAGTTCAACGAGAAGCCGACGGTCAAGGAGGGAGTGGTGTCCGGTGGGTTCTTTGT
>JAIOJS010000259.1 GCA_019911795.1 Thermoanaerobaculia bacterium
AGAGGGGTCCAACCGAGGCCGTTGTGTTCGACGGCACGGAACTCCCGGTGGCTTCACCTCTCTCTCCCTGGCCGGAGGAACCGAAGTCCGCGTCGAGGTCGGAAGCGTGGTGCTGCGAGGGGATCTCCCGAACCAGGAGACGGTCGAGCTCTTCCGTCCCGTGCTGGAGATCGTGGCCGCTCTCCTGAGTTCGGCCCGGCGGGTGGCCTCAGGGAGCGTGTCCGAGGCGCCGCGGTCTAGCGAAGATCCCGGTCGCCTGCCGGTTGAGCTTCCAGACCCTCCCTCCGTCGAACCCGCCGTTCGTCAGCTCTACGAGAGAGCCCGAAGGGTTGCGGCGAGTGACGTCAATGTCCTGATCCTCGGCGAGTCGGGCACCGGGAAGGAGCTCTTGGCGCGCTTCCTTCACGACGCCTCATCCCGTTCGGAGGGACCGTTCGTTGCCCTGAACTGCGCGGCCCTGCCCAGAGATCTTCAGGAGTCCGAACTCTTCGGCATCGAGAAGGGCGTCGCGACCGGCGTCGATGCTCGGGCGGGTCTCTTCGAGCAGGCACACGGTGGCACTCTCTTTCTCGACGAGATTGGCGACATGGCGCTGGAGGTTCAGGCGAAGATCCTGCGGGTGCTGCAGGAACAGGAAGTTTTTCGCCTGGGAGGCACCAAGGCTCGTCGGGCCGATGTGAGAGTCCTGTCGGCGACTCATCGCGATGTCAACGCCATGGTCCAAGCGGGGTCTTTTAGGACGGATCTCTTCCACCGGATCGCTGATTGGCAGGCCTCGTTGCCGTCGTTGCGAGAGCGTCCCGCTGACATTCCCAACCTAGCTGCGTTCTTCCTGGGTCAGGGAGCCAAGGCGCAGGGGAGGGCACCGCTGGGATTCTCCAAGGCGGCGCTGGATGCTCTGTGTCGGTTTCACTGGCCCGGCAACATCCGTCAGTTGGAGCGAGAGATTGCCCGCGGTCTCCTCTTCACGGAGCCCGGTGAGTTCTTCGACTGCGACTGCCTCTCCTCCGATGTCCGGGCGGCTCTGGAACGGGAGAGTCCGATCGCCCTGGCGACGATCCTGTCGCAGGCCGAACGCATGGCGATCACCACGGCACTCGAACGTGCGGATGGAGATGTTCCCACGGCGGCGCGACACCTCGAGGTGGCGGTTTCGACCCTCTATCGAAAGATCAAACTCCTCGAACTGGAGGGCGTGGAGGAGCGAGCCGAGTCCACGTAGGGGTCGACCAGAGGGGACTTTCTCCGTAGTCAAGGGGCAACCGGAGACGATTCGATCGCCTGGCTCTCACTGAGTTGCTCCTCTATGTTGATCCGGCCCGGGTAGAGCTCGAGTCCTCGCTGAAACGACGCGACGGCGAGGGCGGCTTGCGTCTGGCGCGACGGGGGAGACGACTCGTCTGCCGCCAACAGATAGTAGGCCCCTCGAAGATCCCACAGTTCGTAGCTGGTTTGGTGGTCCTCGAGGATGGAGTTGATGAGTTCGATGCCTTCGTTCCAACTCGCTGAGTCCTCGACCCTCGCGGAGGACCCAGCGTCGAGTCTCGCCTTCTCGAGGAGGAGCCTCGCGTGGTCCCGTTGGCAGTACCAGCTATCCGGGAATCGCGAGAGCATCTGCTTTGTCTGCCGGAGCCCGCGGTGGATGACGGGAGCAGGATCCGCACCGCGACGCCGATCGATCCGGGCTCGATACCAGTCGCTCTTGGCTAGAGAGCAACCGAATTCGTCGGGGTCGAGGGAATAGGCCCTATCGTGGGCGTGCCGATGCCGAGTGAAGGCGTCTTCCAGGCTGGCAAGGATCGACTCTTCGCTGTCGCTGGATGTCGAGAGCGTTGCGAGATCCGATTCGATCTTGGTGAGCCACAGCTCAGAGCGGTTGGACAGCGCGGTGACGCTGTCGGGACGCAGCTCCAGCGACTTCTCGAGGAGGCCGTCGCCCTCCTCGATCTCAGGGCTGGGGTCCTGCCCAAATCGCCAGAGGTAGTCCGCCATCGTCAAAGAGGCTGCCGCCAAGAGGTTGACCGGGATGACGTTGCGAGGCTCGAGGGCAGCGGCTTGGCGAAGTACTCCCTTGGCCTTCTCTTTGTAGGGTCGCGGATCCTGGCCGAGGGTCTCGGCCTGGACTACCGAGAACCAATCGAGAAGGCTACCGTAGGACGAGTAGGTCCGTCCTACTTGAGGAGCGAGTTGGATGGCTCGTTCGAAATGCTCTTCGGCTGCCCTGACGTGCTCGCTGGGGTCCTCGCCTTGATCAACCGCCGCCGTGGCGGCCCGATAGTAGGCCTGTCCCAGGAGGAAGGGAGCCCAGACACTGCTCGGTTCCAGATCGACCCCGCGTTGGGCATGGGATAGGGCCAAGGCTGCGAACTGAGCTCGATCTCCCTCCTTGTGCCAGCCGGTCGTGTCGGCCTGGATCATGCGGTGGGTGGCCATCAGGAAGTGTGCTCCGGCATTGTTGGGCTCTTGATCCAGAGCTTGCTCGAGGTGTCCCTGAGCCTCGGCCAGAGCCCCGGAAGGATCGGTGCCGCGGCGGGCTCGCCCGATGGCCAGGCGTTGGTAGAGTCCGGCGCGGGCGAGATGGGGTCCGGCGTCCTCGGGATCGAGTTCGATCGCTCGATTGCAGGCCGGACTCGGCTGGCCGGGATCCTCGATCGACTGTCGCAACGCGTCGTAGACCAGCGCTTCGTCGGCTTGGCAAACCTCCTGAAAGACCTTGGGGTCGCTTCGTGCGATCGCGGCGGCGGCGGCAAAGGCATCTCGGGCCTTCTGCAGGTGGAGTCTTGCCTGGTCCGGGTCTCCGTCGAGGTCGCTGACGATCGCCTGTGAACGGGCTGAGTAGCCTACGAGGAGGAGATTTTCGTAGCGAAAGGGTTCGGCTTCGAGACCCTGACTCGCCAGCGTTGGGACCTCATCGAAACGATCCTCCAAGAACGCCTCGAGGGTTGAGAGGTATCGGTCATTCTGTAGAGACGCCGATCGGCCCGAGCCTAGGCCAAACCTCAACTTCTCGATCGCCGGTTGCAACAGTTCTTGGCTCAGCTGTTCCTTCCTCACCGCACGGACGGTTGATGATAGGTACCAGAGCGTTCTTTGGGCCTCGGCATAGCGGCGCGCCATCGCTTCGGCGAGTCCGAGAGCGACTTCGGGACGTTGGTAGCCTGAGTTCCACGAAGCTTCGAAGTGTGTCGTGGCCTCTTCGAGATCGCCGAGTCTTAGGGCCGCATACCCCAGCGCGTTCTCTCCCGGTCCCACCGCCAGTGAGCCGAGGGAGTCGACTCGGCGCACGAGATCCTCCATCCGTCGCCCGACCTGTTCGCGGACGCTCTGCAAGTCGTTGGTCGGAGAGAGGTGTGCCAGCTGCAACTGGGTCCCGATCTGCTCGGCCTCGATACCGAAGTCACGAGCCATTCTTGCTTGGGCCTTGTTTCTTGCAACCTCGCGGGTCGCGAGGGTCGCTCCGATGGCGCCCGCCATCAGGACGACGGCGGCCACGGCGACCATCGTGCGGTGGCGCCGCAACCACAGTGACGAGCGATAGCGTGAGCCACCGGCAAAGGCTTTGACTGGGTATCCAGCAAGCCAACGGTCGAGCTCGTCGGCAAAGTCGCCGGCCGAGGCGTAGCGGCGGGCCGGAACCTTCTCCAAGCACCGGAAGGCGATCGCTCCGAGGTCCGGTGAGATCGTCGGGTTGATCTCCTCTATCCTGGGCGGGTCCTCACTCAAGACGCGCTTCAGGAGCTGGATTTCGTCGGCGGCCTCGAAGGGTGGTGAACCGGTAAGAAGCTCATGGAGTAGCCCGCCGAGGGCGTAGATGTCGACCGGTCGCTCGAGCGCATCGGGGCCGCCCCGAATCTGTTCAGGGGCCATGTAGGCGGGAGTTCCACTACTTGTTTCAGTGGAGTGTGCGGCGTCCGTTTGTCGTGCGTGGGAGGCGATGCCGAAGTCGACGACCAGTGGAGTGCCGCCATCGAGCAGGACGTTCTGCGGTTTGAGGTCGCGGTGCACGAGGTTCTGTTGGTGGGCCTTTTCGACGGCGCGCGCGATGTCCCTGACGAGGCCGACTGCCTGTCTCGTCGGAAACTCGGGGGCGTCCGAGAGGGTTGGCCCCTCGATCAACTGCGAGGCGATGAAGGCCTTGCCATCCTGGAGCCCGGCATCGAAGACCGGACAGATGTTGGGATGGGTCACCTGCGCTTGGGCCCGCGCCTCGAGCAGTGCCTTCTCCAGCGCAGCCTCGTCGACCGAACGCAGGACCTTGAAGGCCACGGCGCGATCGAGCATCGAATCCCAGGCGCGATAGACCTGTCCGGTCCCGCCCGCCCCGAGAAATCCCTCGATCCGGTAGCGTTGGTTCGTTCCCTCTACCATTCCCCGCTCTCCAACTCCCTGTGTGTATGGAGGTTGACTCTACCTGATGGAGGAGGAGAAGACGCCTACAGACGTGCCACTGCCTTGTGGCGATCTAGTCGAGGTGACCGGTCTATCGTACCGATCCTCTGGATGGAGGTAGAACTATTCTGGCCCCCGAGTTCAGGGGCTCGTGCCGTCCCAGCTCGACGTGTCCCCCGACTCGAATCCGTCGAGGAAGAGGACCGCTGGCCCCAGTGTAAAGTCGATATTGGTGAGGAGTTCGTTCAGGCTCACGGTGATCGGAGTCGCGTCGTTCGCGTCGCAAGCGCCTCCGGGGCAATAGACATCGTCGTAGAGACGACCCGCTAGGCCGTCGCAATCGGCGGCGGTCAGGAGGTAGGTCTCCGCGACCAGATCATCGAATCTAAACTGGCCATCGCTGTCCGTGTAGGTGTAGCGCGCAAAGGTGGTTGCATCGGCTCTAAGCTGGCAGCTTTGCAAGGGTTGCCCGGTCAGACTGCTCGTCACCCGGCCTTTGATGCGGCCGAACCTGGACAGTGCAAAGTCGATCTCGGTGAGCATTCCCGAGCCCGTGGTGATCGGAGTTCCGGTCGTCGGGTCGCATCCGTCACTACAGTCGATGTCCTCGAAGAGTTCGCTCAGGAACTGATAGTAATACGCTCGGAGGAAGTAGGGCCCCGACCCGAGATCCTGGATGCGGTACTCACCAAGCCCGTCGGTATACGCATAGCCCACTGACTGCCCCGCGGAGTTGTACAAATCGAGAAAAACACCTTTTAGGAGAGTTCCTGTGGAATCGGCCGAGACCGTACCGCCAAGGGTCCCACTTCGCTCTAGGGCGAAGTTCAACCCGTCGATGACCTGGTTGGGAGTCACGGTGATCGGCGTTCCCAGTGACCAGTCACAAGACGGTTCACAGGGTACGTTCTCCCACAACTCGTCGCGGTGGTATCCACTCGTGGCGAGAAGGTTGAAGTCGATGTTCGCTTTGAGCCCGGGAATTCGAAAGTGCCCGTCGGTATCCGTGGTCGTGTACTCATTGTTGCCGTCACCAAAGGTGGTGACCTCGACCCCGAGGATCGGGATGCCGGACTCGTCCGTGACCCGACCCTCGATGGAACCGGGCGGGTCGAGAGTGAAGTCGATCCCATCTGTCGTCTCCTGAAAGACTACTGTAACCGCGGTTCCCTGGGTGATGTCACAGGGATACTCACAAGGTATTTCCGGCCAGAGTTCGCTCGAGTACTGCTCCGAGGCTCTTGCCCACACCGTGTAGTCGCCGGGCTCCAATCCGTCGATCAGATACTCTCCACCATAGACGTCCGAGTAGCCGAACGAGTTGCCGTTCTCGTCGTATGCGATGACATCGATGTAGTACCCACTGAGCGGAGCGCCGGTCGAAGAGTTGGTCACCGAACCGGCAATCCTCCCCTTCGAGGAGAGTGGCAGGCGGAAGTCGATCCCGGTGGTGGTCTGTCCACTGGTGACCCCAACCGGGGTGCCATCGGTCGGATCGCAACCTGTCGGTGGCCCGTTCTCGCAGGGTAGATCATCGTAGAGCTCGTCGGCGAGGCCGTCGTAGTTGTAGCTGTTGATGAAGTAGTTTCCAGGCGCCAGATTGCTGACGGTGTAATCTCCGTAGACATAATCGTCGAAGAGATAGGTTCCCGTCACTGACCAGAACTCGAGCCATCCACTCAAGGAAGTCCCGGTGCCATCCTCCTCGAATGCACCCGAAATCGAACCGGTAGCGGCCAGGGCAAAGTCGACGCCGCTGCCCGGAGTGCCGTTGGTGACGCCGATCGGCTGACCAGTCGTGGGGTCGCAGTAGGGGTGGCAGACAAGGTTATTCCACAGTTCACCGACGTGCCCATTGTGGGAAACGGTTACGCGGTAGGTGCCCGGAGCGAGACCACCCAGCGAGTAGTAGCCGTCAACCCCGGAATAGTCGTTGCCGACGTAGTAGCCCTGCGGGCTGTACGCGCGGAGCTCCGCTCCGACGATCCCAACTGCCGTGACTTCGTCGGTCACGCGTCCGAAGATCGCTCCTCCACCTAGTACGAGGGGAGTGGGCGATCTCTTCGGCCCGGGGCCGGGGAAGAGTCCGACCTGGGCGTCCAATAGGAAGAGCCGCGTTTGGAACTCCTCATCGTCCCCACCGCCGGCCGAGACTACCCGGGCAAGCTGTCGTCGCAGTGAGCGGCGCATGAGTCCGAGCTCTCCCGGTGCCAGATCGCCGCGTTCCCATTGATCGGCAAGCGAAGAGAGTCTAGCTTCTAGCGACGAGAGCAGATCTTCAGCCGATGTGTTGCTTTGAGTTACTCCTAGTGCAGTCGGCTCCGTCGCCGCGGGGCCGGCCGAGTTGGCCAGGGCAGGAAAGCAGGTGGTGATGGCAACCAGAGCACCGACGACCAGAACTAGAAAACGATCTTTCATCTCTTCTCCTACAACATGGGAGACCTTTCGGTCGATAGGAGAGCATTCTACTGCATCAATTAGACATAGTGACGCAGTTGTACTCCGCCCCTGGCGGGTTCCAGGATGTTGTCGGAGGGTCTCTCGGATCGAGATGTCCGGGGCGGTTTTGAGCCCGCCAACATTCGAGAACCCTTCTGACCTTCCGACGTATGTATGATGATGGAGGGGCCGTCGGCGCCAGCGGCAGGGTTGGCTGCCCACCGGCAACCGCAGTGCCCCATAAAGGGGGCAGTGACACCATGAACGCGCACCAGATCACGACCTGGACGCCGCCGTGCGGGGCGGAGATCCGAGCTAACTGCGTAGGTCGCCGTTACTTGCTATCCCGACAGACTTCGAGACCGGCGAGAGCTCGCCTCCTCGGCGCCCTCGCCGCCGGCACACTCTGTCTCCTTCCCTTCCTGAGTTCACCCGCCGCCGCCCGGCCCGGCGGAGATCTCGGGATCACGACCTACCCGATCGGTCTGGTCACCGGCGAGCTTCCGGTCGAGGTGGATCTTGGCGCCAGCGGTGCCCCCGCTACCCTCTACCTCGACGGCACCCGCGTCTGCGAGATGACCGCCGACCACCGGAGCTGCACCGTCGACCTCGGTCCCGATCCCCACCTGCACCTGCTCGATCTCGTTCGTCCCGCTTCCTCGGGAGGCGACGTCGAGCGTGCCTTCCGTTGGGTCAACCGACCGGGCCAGGAGGCGGAACTCTTGCTGCGAGTGAGTCCACCGGACGACCAGGGTCGGTGTCGGCTCAGCATCATCACCAACCATCCTTTGAAGCAGCGCCCCGCTGTTCTGGAGGTTCGGGTCGACAATGAGCTCCAGCCGCTCGAGCCAGACGGTACCGCGGATTTTCCCTGCGTGGACGATGGTGAATCCCGCATCGCCGTCGCCTCCGCCATCTTCCCCGACGGGCGTCGGGTGGAGGACGTTCAGCTGCTCGGTGGGGGCTTCATGGGGCAGGTCGAATCCGAGCTCGAAGCCCTCCCGGTCCTGGCCGATGACTCGGACACCTTTTGCGAGCTGGCGGAATGGCCCGAAGGGGTGGTGCGGGCCGAGCCCGAAGCTGGCTATGAGGTGGTCATTGTGCTCGATCCGAAGGTGCCCTACGAGCGGATCCTCGAGACCGGCTGGTTTGGTGGTGACGATGGGTCCTCGACCGGCCTCGGCGACGTCGGTTCCGACATCATCGGGGTCCAGCAGCGGAGTCGGGCACCGAGCAACGAGATGCACACCAACAAGGAGTCGGGAGCGATCGCCACCTGGAGCCTCGCCGAGGTCAACCTGCAGACTGCGGACCGTCTTTGGTACGTCGCGCCCGCCGGGACCCTACCCAGAGTCGACGGTTTTGCGGCCGGCCGCAAGAACTGGCTCAAACTGCTGTTCAAGTTCGGGATGGGAGAGTTCCCCGGCAATCCTCGCCTCGCCGATGCCGTCGCTAGCTCAGGGCTCGTCGCCGCCGCCGAGGGTGAGCGCCGGGTGGTGATCCTTCTCCTCAGCAATCGGAGCGAGGATGAGAGCGAATTGACCCCCAAGCAGGCGATGGACTACCTCGCCGAGGTGGGGGTGCCCCTGGTTGTCTTCCGCTCCGGGAGGCCCAAGGGTGACGGTTGGCCGGACGGTGTGAAGAACTCCAACATGGCGTCGATGGCGAAGAATCTCCAGGACGTCTCCGACGTGCTGGATCGCCAGTGCGTTGT
>JAIOJS010000260.1 GCA_019911795.1 Thermoanaerobaculia bacterium
CCCGGGCCCAGTGGTCGTCGATCCAACCGGTGGCGAGGTCGGTCACCTCCCCGGCGAGGGGGATCACCTCAGGGCGAGCGGCGAACGCGCCGTCTGGTCCCTCGAAGACGAAGAGCGCCGGTCCATCGTCCGAGAGCACCCCTACGAGCACGTCGGCAAGGCCGTCCCGACGGTTCACATCGTCGACCGCGAGTGCGGTGACGACGCCGGGCAGGGCAATGGCCACCACCGGCCCGAGCTGCCCGCGGCCGTCGCCGGCCAGCCAACCGAGATGCGTCGCGCCCACTTGCCCGACGACCACGTCGGCGTGCCCGTCGGCGTTGAAGTCACCCGTCCCGAGAAGCTCAGCCGGGCCTCCGATTTCGACCCGGGTCACGGCGCCGCCAAAGGGTCGCGCATCGAAGGTGCCGTTGGCCTTGCGGCCAAGCGCGTCCGGCGTGAATCCCCAGATCGCGTCGGCGCGTCCCGGATGGAGGGCGATCCATCCGTCAGAGGTGCCCACCACGAGGTCGGGAACCCCGTCCTCGTCGAAGTCGGCCGCGGCCAACCCCATCGGCTGCCCACTCTCCGCCGCCGCCGTGCCTCTTAGCGCGGTCGCCTCACCTGCTCTGACCATGGAGTCACTTGGGCTGGCGGCGGCGGTGGCGAGAAGGACGATGATCAGCGCCAACGCAGGTCGGAGGGGGCATGAGAATGGGTGGCGGCGGGTCATCGCAGGGTTCCTTTCGTCGCGAGTCCAAGGGTCGAGTGGAGCGGGGTCTACCACTCCAAACGACAATCCCCCGTCGAACGGCTCAGCGGTCCATCTCGCGTGGATAGCCCATACCGGACGGCAACTCGGTGGCCACGGGGGCGATTGATGGCGCGGTTCGACTGTGGAGAGTTGCGACGCGAGAACTGCTCGCAACCTAACCCGGCCACGAGGGGGCAATTCGAGTGGTGGCGTTCAGCCCAGACGGTCAGACCGTGGCCAGTGCTGGGTTCGATCGCATCGTGCGCCTGCGGGGTCTCGATGACTCCTGGATGCGAGCTCTCGAGGGACATGAGAGTTAAATCTGGGCGCTGGTCTTCAGCCCGGATGCATCGACGCTGGCCACCTCCGGGAGGACGCGGTGATCAAGATCTGGAACCTGGTAGAGACGAGCAAGTACGAGGCGGGAGTGGTCGTCAACTCCAGTCCATGGGCGAGTCCTCCAATCGCCTCGAGCCAGAGAAGCACTCGCGAACCCACCAGACTGGGAGTGCCCTGCCCCGTCACCGGCGCTCCGGGAGAGGCGAGTAGTCGTCGGTAGCCTTCGAATCGATCACCGGGTTGGCGGAAACTCTCCGCTCGGTCGAGAACCCGCCGTGAGCCGTCATGTTCATGGTTTGGGTAACCCCCGAGTAGGTGTAGCGGGTCGAGGTCCAGGTGATTCCGTGGCGCACTGAACTCGCGGCGGGAGAGCCCTCGTACTTACTTGCCACCTGTTCAATCTTGGCCATCGGGTCCCCGCTGAATCCCGGCTCGAACTTCATGTAGACGCCCTGAGCGCCCCCGGTGCCCTTCTCGGCCAGAGTCATCAGCCCCATCGTGTCGATGTCGTCGGGTCATTCGGATCTCCTGGGTTGTGGCTGGGTTGTGGCTTCGGGCCGACTCCGATGCTGGGCCTCGGTGTCGTGATGCTTCACTCCCTAGCAGAGGGCGAGCCAGGATCACTTCGTCTTCCATTTCAAAGGCTCAGCCGCCGGCTGGGCGATTCACGCGTGGCCCCGGCGACCCCTCCCGCACCGTTCACGGAACAGAACCGTGCCGGGATTGGCACAATCCACCCTCGGCCTCATCCTTCGTCGGGCGCGCGCCACTCCCCCATCGAGGTGCGTAGTAGAATCCCGGCCTTATACGATGAGATTCGATACCGCCATTCCGATAGGCAAGGGAGGAACGGGCGAGGTACTGAAGGCCTGGGACTCGGTCTTGCAGCGCCACGTCGCGCTCAAGCTCCTTTCCCGCGCCGACCCCGAGGCAGTCGCTCGCATGCTTCGCGAGGCCCGGTCGCAGGCTCGAATCAAACATCCCAACGTTTGCGGGGTGTATGAAGTGGGCGAGACCGACGGCCGACCGTTTATCGCCATGCAATACATCGAGGGCGAGGCGCTGGACGAAGCCGCCAAGGGGCTGACGCCCGAAGCGAAGGCTCTCCTCCTGCGGAACGTCTGCCTCGGCGTACAGGCAGCTCATGCCGCGGGGTTGATCCACCGAGACCTCAAGCCGGCCAACATCCTGGTCGAGCGTCTCGAGGACGGTACCCTACACCCCTGGGTACTCGACTTCGGCATCGCCCGAGAGCACGATGCCCCCGGCGTCACCGCCACTGGCGAGGCCATCGGGACCCCCGGGTACATGTCCCCAGAGCAGGTGCGGGGCGACCTCAGGGTCCTGGACCGGCGCAGCGACGTCTACAGTCTCGGCGCGGTTCTCTACAACCTCCTCGCGGGCCGACCACCCTATGTCGGCGACAGCAGCATTGCCGTTCTGGTGCAGACCCTCCAGTCGGATCCCGTGCCGCTCTCCCGCGTCGCTCCCGAGGCTCCCGTCGACCTCGTGACCCTTGCCACTAAGTGTCTCGAGAGGGAGCCGGACCGCCGCTATCCCTCGGCGAAGTCAGTGGCCGACGAACTCGATCGCTATCTGGCGGGAGAGCCGATCCGAGCCCGACCCGTTCCGCTCACCCGGCGTTTGCAGCGGTGGGTTGCTCGCCACCGCGCGGTCGCCCTCACCGCGGCCGCCGCTCTCTGTATCATCACCGTCCTAGGGGCCTGGTCGATTCGAGAAGCCTGGCAAGCGGAGCGGCGGCAGGAGCTCTCGCGACAGATCGGCGGCGAGCTGGAGCAGATCGATGCGGCCATCCTCGCGACTCATCTCAGCCCGAGCCACGACTTCCGACCGGTGATGCATCTGATCGAAGACCGGGCTGAGGCACTCATCGCGAAGCTCGACGAAGAACCTCTATCCCCCGGACTCTCGGCCTACATTCGCGGGCGAGTTGCCGCGTCCTTGGGTGACTTCGAGGCGGCACGGGAGAGCCTAGAACTTGCGATGACTGCGCCGAGTCCACTCCCCGAGGTGCGCATGGCCCTGGGGTGGACGTTGGCCGAGCTGTACGAGCAGGCGGTCCAGAAGGCTCGTCGGATCCGAGATCCGGAAGAGCGTGACCGGGAGATGCAGCGCTTGGCGACCGAACTCCGAGAGCCGGCCCTCGCCAACCTCAAGGCTGACAGCGAGAACTCGCTCCGTCCCGCCCAGCTCGTTCAGGCCCGGATCGCCCTGCTGGAAGAACGCTGGGATGAGGCCCTGGCTGAAGCGGCCGACGTCTTATCGGCACTGCCTTGGCTCTACGAGGCGGATCTGATCATCGCTCGAGTACACCTGTTTGCCGCCGCTGATCACCAAGCGACCGGCGAGCACGAGGCAGCGCTCGAAGCTTTGGATCGGGCCGCACCGTCGCTCGCGCACGCCATCGCCACCGGTCGCAGTGATCCCCGTACTCACATGGCTCACTGCTCTTACCGCTCGCGCATCCTCGACCTCCAACGAGCCACGGGAGGCGACCTCGTGATGGCCCATCAAGGGGTCCTCGAGGCCTGCGACCAAGCCCTGGCCGTCGATCCTGAAACTGCCACGGCGTGGTACCAACAGGCGAGAGCGCACTGGCTGCTCGCCGAGCGCCTTCGTCAGCGGGGCGAAGATCCGGGACCGCTGCTCGAAGAGCTGAGGATCGCGGCGGGCAAGGCAGCGGATCTCGATCGCAGCGACCATTTGGCTCCCAACCTCCTCGGAATCGGTTGGCTCCAACTGGCGACGTTCGAGGAGGATCACGGACAAGATCCTCGAGAATCTTCCGAGCGCGCTCTCCAGGCCTTCGCTCGCTCGCAAGAGGCCAACCCCGCCTATCGCCATCCTTACAACAACCGCGCCAACGTGCTGTTGCAGCTGTCCAACTGGGAGATGGGCCATGGTGTCGATCCAACCGAGAATCTACAGCGCGCGGTCGAGGCGTACGCGGAAGCGATCGAAGTCGATCCTGAGTACATCCTACCCCTCTCGAACATCTCCTTACCGCTCCGCGAACTGGGTGTCCTCGAGAAGGAGCGCGGTCGCGATCCACACGGCTACTGGGACCAAGCAACCTCGCACCTCGAGGCGGCGCAGCAGCTGAACCCGCGCTACTGGAACGCTTTGAACCACAGTCTGTTGCTGACTACCGAGCAACTTGCGTGGTGGCTCCGCCGCGATCCGGAGAAGGCCGAGCAGTTGGTGGAGAGCGCTCTCGAGGTGGCCAACGCCGCCCTCGAGGTGAACTCGGAGATCGCTCCCATCTGGTACAACAAAGCGACCGCGCACCGCCTCGCCGCCCTCGCTGCCTGGCTGGACGATGAGGATCCCGACGACGAATGGCAGGCCGCAACCGCTGCTCTCCAGCGTGCGTTCGAGCTCGACCCCAACGGGGGGGCCAACCTAGTGGCTGCCGACCTAGCCCTCGATCGAGCCCGGGCGGGCCGCTCCGACCAGGCATCGGCCGATCGAGAACTAGCGAAGGCCAAGTCACACTACGAAAAGTGCTTCGAGGTCGAGAGCAACCTGTCCAACTGCCGCTACGGCATCGCAGTCGTGGACTTGCTCTCGGATCCACAGGGCTCCCGAACCCTCCGTACGGTGCAGGCGATCGAGGCCGAACTCGCCCCCACTCATCCGGACCGGGCCGACCTGCTCGCCGCCTGGCGTCATGCCCGCGCCGTGTCGACCTCAGACCTCCTCGAGCAGCCGGAGGAAGCCAAACGTTGCTCCGAGCGGGGGCGAGAGTCTCTAACCCGCCAGCCGGCCTCGGCGGAAGCCAGAGCGATCTTGGCGTACTGTGATGGGATCCTGGCCGCGGAGGGTCCAGACCGGGAACGGGCGACTCAGAGTCTACTGACAGCCTTGGCCGATGCCCCGACCCTTTCGTACGACCCCCTCTTCGCCACGGCCGGGCGCTAGTCAGACCGAAGGCTTCACCCCCAATGGCTTCGTCCCCGATGCTAGAGTCGCCGACATCTATGACCCTTGTTCTGGTTGCCCACGAAGAAGATCGCGTTCTTCGCTTCCCCTTGAGTCCCGGTGAATACATCGTGGGTTCGAGCACGACCAGCGATCTTCGGATCGGCCACCCGACGATCTCGCGGCGTCATGCCAGCATCAAGGTGGGGAACTCCCCTGCTCCCCCCGGCTCGGCCGAACTAACGCTAGAGATCGAGGATCTCGGCTCTCGCAACGGCACCCGAGTCCGTGGGCAGAAACTAGAGCGCGTCGCGTCCTTGGAGCCCGGGGACGAGATCCTCTTCGGTTCGGTCGCCGTTACCCTCGAGTCGGTAGCCGATGGCGACATGGAAGCCGGAATCAGCTTCTCGGCCACTCGCTCCGATCCACCCTCAACCCCGGACGAACCCCAGAGAACCACGGCGTCAGTCGGCTCTATCCGAGCCTTCGCTTTGGAGAAGCTCCCCGGCCTGCTGGCGCGACTGGAGGAGGGCGCCGAACACACCAGCATGGCCCAGGCGGTAGGCGAAGCCCTGGCCTCTACCCTGCCCTGTCTTCGGTTGGAGATCGCCCGGCGGGCCGGCGACCGCCAGGAGAACGGCATTCTCTTCCTCGCCGAGTATGGACATCTGTCCGAACAACCCAGCGAGGCTGAAGTCGTTCACGGTGAGATCGAGGTTCGGGTGGTCTTTCCCCATCCCTCGCAGGCCAGCGGCTACCGGCCCTTGATCGTCACCGCCACTCGACTCATCGGCCTCGCCCTCCCGGCGCCACGACGCAAGCCGGCGGTCGAACAGGAGGCACCGAGGCTTCCCGATCCCCCCACCGTCGACCCCGTCGTCCGCCGCATCTACCAAGATGCGGCCAGGGTCGCGCAGGGCGATGTGGGAGTACTGATCAGCGGCGAGTCCGGAACCGGGAAGGAGATCCTCGCCGGGTATCTTCACGCTGCGTCGCCCCGCCGCGAGCGGCCCTTTGTCGCCCTCAACTGCGCCGCCCTGGCCAGTGACCTGCTGGAGTCGGAACTCTTCGGTATCGAGCGGGGAGTCGCCACCGGGGTGGACTCCCGCCCCGGGCGCTTCGAGCAGGCGGATCAGGGAACCCTCTTCCTCGATGAGATCGGTGACATGGCCCCCGAAACCCAGGCCAAGATCCTGAGAGTGCTGCAAGAGGGCGAGGTCTACCGCATCGGGGGCCGTGAGCCGCGACCGGCCCGGGTGCGGGTCCTCGCCGCGACCAACCGCGACATGGAGAGCCTCCTCGAAGCGGGCAGCTTCCGTCTCGACCTCTACCACCGAATCGCTGATTGGAGAGTCGAGTTGCCGCCCCTGCGACGGCGTCCCGGAGACATTCCCAACCTCGCGGCTCATTTTCTGGAGCGAAGTGCGGCCCGGCGAAGTCTCTATGTAGCCGGTATCTCCAGGGCCGCGATCGACGCCCTCCTCGCCCACCACTGGCCGGGTAACGTCCGAGAACTCGAGCGAGAGATGGCCCGAGCCATACTCTTCCTGCAGGAAGGCGAGCTGCTCCGCACGGACCACCTGGCCCTGGGAGCGTCCACGGAGCTTGACGTTCCGAAGGACGGCAGCCTGAAGGAGACCCTCCGGAGTGCGGAGCGGCGGGCTCTGCGACAAGCGCTCGAAGCGTGTGACGGCAACATGACGGCGGCGGCCAAGCGACTCGCCATCGGACGCACGACCCTCTATCGACGGCTCAAGGAACTCGAACTGCTGGACGCCTCCTGAAGGTTCGACGGTGCGCTGCGACAACCTACCAGGCAGTCGTGTCGCCTGACTCGAAACCATCGGCGAAGAGCGGGGCCTCACCCAACTCGACCGCGCCGATGTCGCAATCGGCAAGGCTGTCGCCGTTGCCATCGATCGGACGTGGCGCGCCCCGCTGATCGATGGCGGGACAGTCCAAGAGGTCGAGGTTGGCGTCGATCAATGGACTTCCCAGCAGCGGCAGTTGGGTCGGCGTGGGTCCGCCGTTGTCGGCGAGGGCCGCCAACTGGGGAGAGAGGGGGCTGGCTGTCGATCCGATCAAGTCTCCCGTGGAGAGGAAGCCGCAGGCCGTGTTGGCGCCGATCAAGTTGTAGCCGAGCGACTCCGTGAGCCCGGCACAGTCGGGCTTCTGGCCACCGCCATCGATATTCTGGGCGATGACGGACCCGAAGGTGAGGCCGGACTCCTCTTCGAAGACGTAGAGGCCTCCACCGTCGCCGACGCCGTTGGTGTCATTGTCAGCGACGTTGGCGGTGACGGTGATCGCTTCGAGGATGTAGCTGCCGCCAAGGACCGCGATGCCACCTCCGCTGCCGGTGGCCCAGTTGTTGTGAACGGTACTGTTGCGAACCTCTAGTAGCGAACCGTCGAAGAAGATGGCTCCGCCGTCGCCGGGGCTATCCTGCGTTCCGAGGGCCATGTGCGTATCCAAGGTGCTCCGTTCGATCTCGACGGATCCCGAGAGCGCCGCGATGGCCCCGCCGTCGCCGCCGTGGCCGTCGCTGAGTCTGACCTCCGAGAGCAAGAGCTCGCCCCCTCCGTTGACCCGGATGTTGCCGCCGACCTCGTTGGCGATGACCCGGCCCCCGCGGACCTCGACTCCACGAAGCTCGAGCCGACCTCCTCCCGTCGGGAGATCGAACACCCGGTCTGATCCATCCTGGAGGATGGTGGTTTGGCCGGCGCCGGCGCCCTGAACGCTTGCGGTACCGCTGCCGTGAAAATCGAGGTCTCCGTCGAGCCCCAGGTTGTCGGAAACCCCGTTCAGGTCGGTCACCAGGTAGGTGTCCTGCCCGAGTTCGATCTTGGTCGTACCGTCGTACTCACTCGCTTCCTGCATCGCGGCCCGCAGGGTACAGACCCAGGCAAACGATCCGAGCACGGGGTGGAGGGTCCAACAGCCGCCGTCGCCGACATCGATATCCGCAAAGTCTGCCCCGACCTGGACTTGAAAGATCGGTTCCTGGCCCGACTCGAAGGCGCCCATGTCGCAGCCCAGGCCGACGATACGATCACGACCACGAGCATCCGCGGCAGAGCAGTTTGCGGCGTTGGCGGCGTCGATCGCGGGACTGGCCGGTCCGAGACCCACGGTGGGAACCGGACCTCCGCGGTTGGTGAGCAGGAGCAACTCCGGATCCTGGTTGTTGATGTTGTTATTGGAGACGGTGTAGGTACAGGTTCGGTCTTCGAGCAGGCTGTTCTCGACGATATTGAGGGTTCCGCCGCAATCATCGACGCCAACGATGTCCGAGCTGTCCATGTTGTCGCCGAGGATCGAGTTGCGGATGATCAGGCCAGTGGTGCCATCGCTCCACAGGCCGCCGCCGTTCTGAATGGTGGTGGCATCACTGTCGACATCGGCTCGATTGGCGGCAATCGTACTGCCCACGAGAGTCATGGAGTGGGTGTCCGACGCGATGTAGATGCCGCCGCCCTTGCCATAGGCGATGTTGTCGACGATGCTGACCTGTTCGAGTTCTACCACCGCGTCCTTTCCCAGCGAGAGGCCACCGCCCTTACCATCGTTGTTGCCGCTGTTATCCGCTGCGGCTCGGTTGGCCCAGAGGGTCGAATCGATGATGGTCAGGGATGGACCGCCCGGCGGTATCTGGGTGTTACCGTGGAAGATCGCACCACCACCGAGCGAAGCGGTCAAGGCCCGATTGAGGGAGAGCAGGCTGCGCTCGATGTGGGCGCTCCCGTTTCGGGTATCGATCGCGCCACCGGAGAACGACGCGTCGTTGGCGAAGAGCACCGCATCGAAGATCCAGAGTCGACCTCCGCTGTTACGAATGGAGCCGCCCGAGCCCCGATTCGCAGCTCCATGGAGCATGAGGTCGTGAAGGCGGAGAGTTCCCGACGAGTCGACATCGAAGTGACCCGAGTTGTAGTGGTAGCCCGGTCCGGGGCGCATTGGCGCACCGTCGATCAGAGTTCGGTAGGCCCCAAGGCCCTGGATCGTGATGTCCGATTGGATGTCGAGATCGCCACAACCGGGCTCGTAGGCGGGCTGGCTCATGTTTATTTCGACCCCACAGGACTCGATGGAGAGCTCGTACTGTTCGGCATCGAGCCGGATGGTGTCGGCGCCGGCCAGCGCGTTGGCTTCCATGACGGCGGCTCGCAGCGAGCAGTTGCCGCCCGCATCGGCGCAGGCGCCGTTGCCCGGCGATACGTCAACCGAGTCGGTGGTGATGTCGACGACGAAGGTGTCGGCGACGACTGGAGCGGTAAAGAGTGGAACCGTGCAGAGGCCAACGATCGAGGCGATTGCGAGACTTCGCATGATTGGACTCCGGGACGAAAAGCGGTCGGAAGGCTGCATTGGGATCTCCTTGCTGATCTATTGAGGACGAACTCCCCTAGCGCAAGGCCTGTGCCATCCATGAAATCACCTACGTGGCCCACGTTCACGACTCCAGGTCCTCGAGACTGTGCCAAGAGTGGAACAGGTCCTGTCTCAGCATCGAAACAAGTGAGCGTCTAGTGGCTCACCGGTCCGCACCGCGGGGACTGGTCTGCGGTCGAGAGAACCCGTCGGGCCTTTTCCCGTACCTCTGCATAGCGACGCGGTCAATCCATGCCACGTCCCCACCAGGAGTCAAATACCCATGCGATCAACGAACCCAGTAACTAGCACCCTGTCATTCTTGCTGTTGACATCCCTAGCCCTGACCGGAACAAGCTTTGCCAACGACGAATCGACGGCGAAACCGGGACCCGTCGACGAGGTCTTGACCCACATGATCTGTCTCGGTGAGCGAGTCGTTCAGGGGAGCAAGGTCCTCGCCGAGGAAAGCCCTGAACTTGCGGACCTCCAAGCCAGAACCCACCAGGAAATGGTCGAGTACATCCAGGCCCATGGCTACGAAACGGATGTCGAGGTCGAGATGGCCTACCGCAATCATCAAGACCGCCCCCGGGTCCGCGAGAGCATTCTGAAATCCACCGAAAAAACCTGCCAGCCCGGACCCCGAGTCCTCGAATACCTCGACTACATGGAGAGCGAAGACTACGGGGCTCAGTAGTCGTTCGCACCCCGACTGCCCTCAATCCTTGACCGGCCAGAGATCGAGACCGCTTCCTCCCCTGGAAGGGTCGCCTTGCTCCCCCCGCAACACAGGCGCTGCCGTCAGGAACCGGACGCCGTCTATCTCGAAGCTCAGTCGATCGTCGGCATCCCGTTCCCCCGTCAAGGTACCCGAACGGAGCTTTCGCAGGGCCTTTCTAACGTCATCCAGACGGCTGAAGTCCATTCGAACCACATTGTGGGCCCCGAGGAGGTAGTGGATCTCGACTTCGAGGCTCGCCAAGCGAGAGAGACTCCGTTCGTAGTCGTCGAGGCGGGTCTCTGGCACGTGAAGCCAGAGTGCGGCTTCGTAGTAGGTGTCGCCGGTGAACAGAAGACCGTTCTCTGCGTCCAGCAACGCAATGGAGTCTGGAGTGTGGCCCGGCACCCGCAGTACCTTCAGCCGCCGACCGCCGAGATCTAGAACCTCAC
>JAIOJS010000261.1 GCA_019911795.1 Thermoanaerobaculia bacterium
GGTCCGAGGATACCCCGAGAACGACACGACCTTCCTCGCCGAGCCGAGCGCCAGCCGTGGCGTCTCGTCTTCGTCCGAGACGCAAGAGCATACCGCCGGTATCCCGGGGCGAATGCGACCACTTTCGCCACCACGAACTGAGCTTTCAATCTCTGAGTTGGACTCGATTTGCGCCCCCCTCCCGGGGGGTGGGCTTCCCCCGGCGGTCTCATTCGGTGGACAGTTGAAAGAACTGACTACCGTAAACTCCCTTGTCATACGGCCCCAGGGCCGGCCTGGCTGAGTGCCGGCCTCCGCGCCGCGGGAGCGGCCTGCTACCTCTTGCGTCGTTTTCCAGCCTTCGCATTCGCGACATCGTCTGCTGCTTCATATGCCGCCGCAACGAGCTTCTTTACGGCGGGAACCACATCGGCCGTGCTGGAGCGCAGCACTTCGAAGTGCAGCTGAATCTGTAGGAGCAGTGTTGCAGCCTCGGCCGGTGTCCCCGAGAACTTCGTGAGCTTCTCGAGGAGCGCGCGGCCCTCCATGAGGTCGAAGTAGAGCATCGACAGATCGCCAACCAGAGGCTGCGGATATGCGCCATCCCCTACCGCCCTGTTTAGCCCACGGACAAGTGCTGCGATGTGCCGATTGCCTTCGGCACGGCTAGCGTTCACGGCACGTGCTTCCACCATTGGTCTAGCTCCCTCTGGGCCTTGAGTAGGTGAGCAACCCACCGGCTTTGCCGGGGGACTCGCAGAGCTTGACAGTTCCTGGAGTCGAAGAGACAGGTTCCCGCTTGTGAACCGCTCAAGGTATCGCGAAGGGGAGGTTGATGAACGACGTAGACAGCCTAAGCCACACGAGGTGAGAGTGCAGATACCACGTGGTCTTCATCCCGAAGTATCGTCGCAAGGCTTTCTATGGCACGTTAATCATTTCCGCGCCGCGCGCGATGCGGGTGGCTCATTTGTTCTCGTATGGCAGGAAGAGGATCGGCAGAGCGGTATTAGGTCGCTGCAGGTACAACGCCTCGATAGAATGGGGACTGCTTCAGGCGAAGTAATCACGCTGACAAAGGCGGGAATGGGGGCGGCCCCATTCTCGGTCAGTGTCGCTTGCAACGAAGGCGGGGCGTTCGTCGCCGTCTGGAGCGGAGAAGTCGACGAAGAGGGGCACGTGCTTGCGTGGCAGCAGTTCTCTCATCTGGATGAGCCTATTGGGCCCGCTCAGGTACTCCCAACTTACGGCCCCGGCACTGCATCCAATCCGCATGTTGGTTGCGACCCACTCGGCCGTTGCCTGATCGCGTGGGAGGAAGACACCGCGAATGGCGATCCGAAGGAGCTGGTCGCTGCGACACTCTCGCTGGAGAAGGGCGCCGCGGGGATTCCATTCGTGGTTTCGGAAACAGCCGCTGACGACGGTGGCCTTTTGGAGTGCGAGCCAGCGCGACTGGAGAATACGAGGTCTGCTGGAATCGCCACACGCTGAGTGTCCCCTACATGGAGGTCCTTCTGGCACGGCGTTCTGATCACGAGGGCAAAGCCCTGGGGCAGGCCTTCACGCTCGACCTGGAGTAGGCAGTGAAACGGAAGATCGATGCGATTTCGTCGGGCATGGCGATCGCGATCGCGTTCTGGCCCGGAGCTGGTGCGGGGGATCTCGTGCGGCCTCGTGGGGGCGAGTTCTCGGTCAACACGGAGACTGAGGGCGAGGCCTACGAAGCTGCCGTCGCTCTGGACGTGGCAGGGAACGCTCTATTTGCGTGGAGTGCAAGCTCCAGCTCGGGGAGGAGAATCGAAGCGCGCTTCATGGATGCTGAGGGCGTGTTCCAGGGACCCCCATCCAGAATCTCGGATCCGACTCCTCCACCTGCCGTGAACCTGCCGCGAATCACTCCTCTTGCCGAGAGTCGATTCCTCGTAGTCTGGGATTCGTTTCCAGCAGTTCCGAACCCCGGCTTCGGTGCCCGGGCGCAGCTCGTCGAAGGCCCACACACGTCGAACGCTCCAGACTTCGGTTTGAGTGCCTCCTCTCTCGAGTCCTACACCCCGGATTCCTGTGTCCTGTCCTCGGGCAAGCTCCTCGTCTCGTGGAGCGGGTTTCCATCCGACGTCTACAGGACGGCTCCGTGGTTGCGGATGTTCGACGCTAACGGAGGTGCCCTGACGGGAGACGTTCGTCTCGATAGCCCGGAACGCGAGGACGAAGCCGAGGAGCTTCTTGCTCGGGTTGCTTGCGGTGGGAACGAACGTGCGGTCGTCGTATGGTTGGCGCAGAATCCGGATGATCCACTGGAGATCTTCGTCGAGGGGCGACTGGTCGGGCCGGGGCTCGAGTTTCTCTCCCCGGTCTTTCGAGTTTCTGACCTGCCTCTTGCTGAGTACTTCCCAGCAGACGTCGTGATGGCGCCCGATGGTTCGTTCACGGTGATCTACATGGGATTGCTGGACGGCGCTCTCGATATCCTCGGGAGACGCTTCACGGCCGAAGGCAACCGACAGGGCGAGGTGTTTCCTGTTAACGAGTATCGCCCCGGAGGGGAGTTCCTGGGCCAAGCCGATTCGGACAGCAGCGGCAACTTCGCTGTCGTTTGGGAGCAGGCCACCGATCCGAGTGGCCGTCTGAGCGAAGTCTATGCTCGCGTCTTCCTGGCAGACGGCACGCCCTATGGGCCTTCGTTTCACGTCAATCCAGATCCCATCGATGACTCGTTCACCGACAGCGCTCCGTCGGTGTCGTTCGCAGACGGGGGCCAGCTTGCCTTTGCCTGGCAGAGTTGGCTGGCAGACGGGGACGATTTCGGTGTCCGGGGAGCGCGTTTCGAGCTCGGCTGTACCACCGACGAAATGACACTCTGCTTGTCGGGTGGGCGATTCGAGGTCCAGGCCAAATTCCGCGGCGGGAACGGCCTGGAAGGCGCCGGCACAGCGATCCAACTCGGTGAC
>JAIOJS010000262.1 GCA_019911795.1 Thermoanaerobaculia bacterium
GCTGATTACGAATCAGTTTTCGCGGCCCAGAGTGACACCACCTGCCCAACCTAGTCTCAATATAACTCATTTCCCTACAGACAGTTAAGCTCGATAGTGTGGTATACTCAGGGTCACCCTGGGGAAGCATGTAGCACCCCAAAACAGAACCCAGTTGGAACCCAGCCCACCCCTTCCTTTGTAGTGGTCAAGCGTTCCCAAGTACAGGAGACACCTATGCCCACGAAGAAGCTCACCGAGAAGGGAATCATCAGCCTCAAGCACCCTGAGAAAGGACGGGTTGAGTATTGGGACGAATCACTCTCGGGTCTAGCCCTTCGTGTTACCTCCGGAGGTCGAAAGACGTTCACGCTCTCCTACTACGTAAGCACCGACGGCAAGAGAGTGCGACAACGCGCAACGCTGGGAGACTTCACACCCGATCAGGAACGAGACGGCAAGCTCGACCGGCGAGGCATCATCCTCTTGAAACTCGCTAGCGCTCGCTCGGAGGCTCGGTCACTCCTGGGAAAGGTTGAGGATGGATTCAATCCTGCTGCCAAGCGTCGAGAGCGCGAGGAGTCCGTCACCTTCCGTGAGCTTGGCGAGGAGTACCTCAAGAGGTGGGCATACCCTCGGAAGAGCCCAAAGGGTGCCCGTGAGGACCAAAGACGGATAGAAAGCGTCCTCAACCCGAGATGAGGTCATTGGAAGGCCCGAGACGTGACCAAGCGCGAAGTCGTCGTTCTTCTTGACGAGTACACAGACGGAGGGAAGATCCACGCTCGCAACCGCATGCAGTCGCTCGTAAGCAAGATCTACAACTTCGGGATTAGCCGTGATGTCGTCCAGATAAATCCAGCCTTGGGAATTGATCGCGAACCGGAGAAACCCCGCGAGCGGGTCTTGTCAGATGATGAACTCAGTACGGTCCTCGGCCACCTCGGCGGCGACGATCTAGCGACGCTGGGGTTTCGGCTACTCCTGTTGACCGGACAACGACCCAATGAAGTGTTTGGTATGAGATGGGCTGAGATTGACGGCAATACTTGGACACTTCCGGCCCAACGGAGTAAGAACAAGCGCGAGAGCGTCGTTCCACTATCTCAACAAGCCCGCTACGCACTCCAACTTCTCCGAAGCAAGACGAATGGGCACGGCTTCGTTTTCCCCTCCCCTAAGGGCAGCGAGAAGCCCTTCACCAACTATGCCAAGGCAGGACGGCGGCTCAAGAAACTGGCCAATCTAGCCCAGGATTGGCGCGTCTACGATCTCAAGTCAACATGTCTCACGGGTCTTGAGAAACTC
Source organism: Thermoanaerobaculia bacterium (assembly GCA_019911795.1). Classification (GTDB taxonomy): domain Bacteria; phylum Acidobacteriota; class Thermoanaerobaculia; order Multivoradales; family JAIOJS01; genus JAIOJS01. The sequence continues at coordinate 1,288 of JAIOJS010000262.1, forward strand.
GGGACGCCAGCCCATGTAGTAGAGGCCGTTGCCAACCACGCAGCCTCCACGGTAACGCGTCGACACTACGCTCTCCATGACTATCTGGCAGAGAAACGAGAAGCACTCGCCCTCTGGGGTTCTTACGTCGATGCCCTCGACCCATCGACCGTCGCCAGGGTCATCACCATGCAACGTAGAGGTCTAGGCTGAGTACCTTGAACCAGTGCCGCACGGATGGTTGTGACGGCATACCTATCGACGACGCAATAGCCAGGGTTCTCGGTGACTCCTCCAAGGAACTTTCGGAGAAGTTTAAGGGACTTTGCGAGGAGTGCGCCGGGAAGGAGCAAGACGAGGAGCTAACTGTTTCGACCTGGTCCACAGCTAAGACCAATTCTGAATTCCAGCCGTGGGAGTTGGAAGCAAACAAACAGGAGTCCGAGTTATTCCGGTTGGAAATGCGCCCTGAAAAAGTTCTTGAGGGGAGCTTGGCGAGGATCCAAACACTCGATGACGGGATCCATGATCTCACGTACCTGAGCGATCACAACGACACTAGCAACGGACGATTGCTTGATGACCGCGACTCAGAGATTATCGACCTCGCAATTCGGGACAGCAAAGTGAATTCGTCGACGATCGCCCGCGCTCTAGGTGTACATCGAACAACCATAAGCCGTAGAGTTCGCCGCCTTCGCTCCCTTGCAATATCTCGAAGACCAGTTACTAGTCCGGACCTTTGGAATCGGATCAAGAAAATGGCAGCGACCATGGTTGGCGCTCCCCCTCCATACGGGCTCGAACCCGATGAGTACGCCCGAGCGAGACCCCTTTTTAGCCCTAAGAAGGCGGAGACCTCGAACCTCCGGATCGAGCGCCTAGCTAATGGCACAGTGGCTATCACTGGCCATGGGCAGACCCCGCCTGATTTACGCGAGGCACTACGAGATGGCTCGATAGAGCGGATCTACGAGCGACGTCGATGCCGTTGCTGCAACCACTTCCTACCACGGCAGGCAACCGGGAAACCGCGTAAGTACTGTAACGAAGGATGTCGAAACCGGTACCGACGGAGAAAATGACCGGATACTCGGGTGTTCTTGCATCGTCTCCCCAATGGTATGAGACACCGCAAGACACCCGACGACCTCGCCCCCCCCAATCCACTTGCTTACAGTGAACGCGACCTGGACGCTCACGGAGTGCTCTCGCGAAAGACTCGCTGGAGGCTGCGAAGGGCGGGCAAGTTCCCAGAGCCCCGTGCAGTCGGAGCCCGAAAGCTCTATGTAGGCGAAGAGATCCGCCAATGGTTGGCGGACCCGCAATCGTGGTCACCGACCAAGCTGACCCAACAACAAACTAACCCCTGTTCTGCCAATTTCGGCCAGGACGGGCACCTCAAGGGAGGCAAAGTATGCTCGACATGAATAGCACAACGTCCACGGGCCCAAGGGCCAACATCCTCGGCATGCTGGCCGAGGACTTCGCCTTTAGCTGCGAGGGTCGAGACCCGAGAGAGTGGGGGCGTTTAGATGTCGCCCACGAACTAGCCAATAATGCTAGTGAGTACGAGATCAGCAGGGGCTCAGGTGGCAGTCCATGGCTAAGCATCTACAAGCTAGCGCCCGACATAAAGAACAACCTGGGCAGCCTGGCAGAGTCAATTTCCTCCGATACGGGACTTGAAAGAATCGTCGCAGTGCTTCTTGGGCGCGCAACGTCGGATTTTCGTGGTCACCCTGACCTCGATGCTCTCGTAGACACAAGACGTCGGATTCGCACGGCAGCATTCGAGAAGCTAGCCTGGCAGCGAGTCGTCAACGGGACCTACGAAGCAATCCAACTGCCGATCGCGGCTAGTTCGGGCACTCGCTTCAATCGCCAAATTCCAGACGGCATCTCAGCGCGGCTTAACAAGATTGCGTCTGACATTGAAGTACCAACAGGCTCTCTCGCGGCTGTGATGCTAATGGCCGGGTTGGCCAATCAGACCTCGACACACCCAGAGGCACGCCGACAGTTCGCAGCAGCGGTCGAAGAGTTCTTGACCCTCTGCGCGGCCCGGTCTGTGGTGTGCAACGGCGCTCTGGATTTCTTTGGTGGTTCTAATGACTAGTGGCACGACAATGAGGTACAAGTCGACCAGGTATACCAACGCTCGTCCTGACGACCAGAACCATGACGAGAAGCCCACCAAACCCGTTCTTCTTAACACTATAGGGAGTGTGACTAATGTGACTAACGAAGCGGCCCAAATCACATCGCACTCGTACTGCGCTCACAGGGTAGCTGTTACCAAACCTCTCGCAATCGGGAGGGACCTCGCCTGCCCGTCGCGACCCTCATCAGGACAGTGCACCCAATCACTCCCCATCAGGACATGCTGACTACCAATCAGCTAGGCGCTCACTAAATGTCTATTCAGCAGAAGCTTAGTGACGCTGGGTTCCAGCTGGGTTCTCTCGGTAGTACCGAATCAGACCGCAACGAATCACCGTTTCAGGAACTCCAAACCAATGGGCACGAAACGGACCGTCTACCTCTCTCGATAGTGGACTCTCTCAGAGCCGTCGAGTCATCGCCCGACCGTGACCCGGCAACGGGTCAGTTCACACGGGGCAACACAGCCGCCGGTAAGTCTCTCGCTCGGTCCGAGCAACTATGGTCAGCCATCGAGCCCGCCAAGCGTGCACTTGTTGACGCGATCCGGTCCGACATCGCGCCAGATGGATCAATGGCGGAAATCAAAGCCGGTCTTGTGGATGCCTATTCAGAGGCTAGGCTGCTGCGGGTCACGATGTTCGCGCGTCTCACCGAGCTAGGCGGACCGGTCACCGCGAAGGGCCGGACACGTGCCCTCTATACGGCCTATTGCAGCGCACTCGACCGCGAACTGAAGCTAGCCCGCACCCTCGGTCTCGACCGACGACAGAAGGCCGTGGAATCCCTCGATGACGCCCTCAGCAAGGTGACCTCATGAAGTACGCACCACTCGACTTCATGAAGCTCTGGCCCGAGTTCGACGCCACCTCGTGGGAGGTTTGGCGAGCCGTAATTCGTGCGCTGT